>NZ_JARJBC010000012.1:0-242840 GCF_029269905.1 Streptomyces silvisoli
AGGTGGTCCCGGCGGTACCGGAGGCCCCGGTACGGGGGGCACCAGCAAGGGCACCAGCAACGGTGCTCTGTTCGGCGGGCCCAACGGCTAGCCACCACTAACCGGCGTACGCCGACAACACGGCCGTGGAGGGCATCTCGCCCTCCACGGCCTTTTTCTGTACACCGTGCACGGCCGTCACCCAGGTTCGTACGGCAGGATGTCCCGCATGACGACCGCGCGCGAGAACGACGACAGCGCCGCCCCCGTGCAGGCCGCGACCGTACCGCCCACCGCCGAGGACCCGCTGGCCGAGGCGGGTAGCGAACTGCTCGGAGGGCCCGTCGGGCGACGTGCGACGACCGGTCGAAGCGGTTGGTGGAATCCGCTGCGGGTGCTCGCACTGGTCGTCATCGGGATGTTCGCGCTCGGCATGGTGCAGAAGGTGCCGTGTTACGACAGCGGCTGGTTCTTCGGCGCGAACGACCAGTACACCCACGCCTGTTACTCCGACATCCCGCACCTGTTCTACGCACGCGGCTTCGCCGACGACCTGGTGCCGTACTTCGACCACATCCCGGACGCCACCTCGGGCGGCATGGGCTACCTCGAATACCCGGTGCTGACCGGGTTGTTCATGGAGGTCGCCTCCTGGTTCACCCCGCACGGCTCCGACCTGGTGCACCGCGAGCAGGTCTACTGGCTGGTCAACTCGGCGATGCTGATGCTCTGCGCGGTGATCACGGTGATCGCCGTGGCGCGCACCCACCGCCGTAGGCCGTGGGACGGACTGCTGGTCGCGCTGTCCCCCGCGTTCGCGCTCACCGCGACGATCAACTGGGACCTGCTGGCCGTGGCGCTCACCGCGGTGGGGATGCTGATGTGGGCGCGCAGCCGCCCGGTGGCGGCCGGGGTGCTGATCGGTCTGGCGACGGCCGCGAAGCTCTATCCGGTACTGCTGCTGGGGCCGCTGCTGCTGCTGTGCCTGCGGGCGGGGCGGATGCGGACGTACTGGAAGGCGTTCGGCGGCGCGGCGGTCGCCTGGCTGGTGGTCAACGTGCCGGTGATGGTCTTCGCCTGGGACGGCTGGGAGAAGTTCTACACCTACAGCCAGTCGCGGGGCGTGGACTTCGGCTCGCTCTGGCTGATCATCTCGCAGCAGACGGGCAACCCGCTCGACGGCGCGAACGCGTATGCCATCGCGCTGATGCTGCTGCTGTGCGCGGCCATCGCCGCGCTCATCCTGTACGCGCCGCGCAGGCCGCGCTTCGCGCAGGTCGCGTTCCTGGTGATCGCCGCGTTCATCCTGACCAACAAGGTCTACTCGCCGCAGTACGTGCTGTGGCTGATCCCGCTGGCCGCGCTGGCCCGGCCGCGCTGGCGGGACTTCCTGGTCTGGCAGGCCTGCGAGGTCATGTACTTCCTCGGCATCTGGATGTACCTCGCCTACACCACGGGCGGCAACAACAAGGGTCTGCCGGAGGGCGGCTACGACTTCGCGATCGCGCTGCACCTGCTCGGAACGCTCTACCTGTGCGCCGTGATCGTGCGCGACGCGCTGATGGCGGAGCGGGACCCGGTGCGGCGGGACGGCTCCGACGACCCGTCCGGTGGGGTGCTGGACGGTGCTCGGGACGTGTTCGTACTGGGGCGGCGCGCGCATCAGCCGCGGCACGCCGCCCAGTTCAGCAGCGGTTACGTCGAATGGGGCCGGGAGAACGCGGACGCCTGACGGCTCAGCGCTCGACCACCCGGTCCGACCGCGTGGTGGTGTTCCTCAGGTGGGCCACCAGTTCGTCGCCCACCGCGGGCGGGGCGACATCGCTGGGCAGGAACAGCAGCGAGACCTGCATGTGCGGGGGCTCGGCGAACCAGCGCTGCTTGCCCGCCCAGATGAACGGCGAAAGGTTCCGGTTGACGGTCGCCAAACCGGCCCGCGCCACGCCCTTCGCCCGGGGCATCACACCGTGCACCGCCTTGGGCGCCTCAAGGCCCACGCCGTGCGACGTACCACCGGCCACCACCACCAGGTGCCCGTCGCCAGCGGCCTTCTGCTGGCGGTAGCCGTAGCGCTCGCCCCGGGAGACGCGGGTGACGTCCAGCACCGCGCCGCGGTACTCCAGCGCCGCCGGCTCGCCCAGCCACAGCCGGGTGCCGATCCGGGCGCGGAACCGGGTCTGCGGGAACTGCTGTTGCAGCTGGGCGAGTTGAGCCGGGCTCACATGGCTGACGAACATGGTGCGCAGCGGGAGTCGGGCGGCGCGTAGCCGCTCCATCCAGCCGAACACCTCCTCCACCGGGTCGATGGCGCGCTCGACGCCGTCCAGCGGCAGGTGGATGGAGAAGCCCTCCAGCCGTACGTCGTCTATGGCCCCGTGCAGCTTGGCCAGGTCGTCCGGGGAGACGCCGTGCCGCCGCATGGTGCTCATGACCTCGATCACGACGCGCGCGCCGACCAGGGCGCGTACCCCCTCGACCGAGGAGACGCAGCGCACCACGCGGTCCGGCAGCGGCACCGGCTCCTCGCCCACCCGGTACGGGGTCAGGACCAGCAGGTCACCGCCGAACCAGTCCTTCATCTGGGCCGCCTCGTAGGTGGTCCCGACCGCCAGCAGATCGGCGCCCAGCCGGCCCGTCTCGTCCGCCAGCCGCTCATGGCCGAAGCCGTAGCCGTTGCCCTTGCAGACTGGCACTATGCCGGGGAACTGGTCCACCACGGTCTTCTGGTGAGCACGCCAGCGCGCGGTGTCGACGTACAGGGTGAGCGCCATGGCTGGGTCGGGACCTTTCCTTGTGTGCGGCGGGACGGATTCAGCGGCGCGACATGTAGATGTCGAGCGCCTTGTGGAGCAGCTTGTTGAGCGGGAAGTCCCATTCGCCCAGGTACTCGGCGGCCTGGCCACCCGTTCCGACCTTGAACTGGATCAGGCCGAAGAGGTGGTCGTTCTCGTCCAGCGAGTCGCTGATGCCGCGCAGGTCGTAGACGCTGGCGCCCAGTGCGTAGGCGTCCCGCAGCATCCGCCACTGCATGGCGTTGGACGGCCGTACCTCGCGCTTGTGGTTGGCGGAGGCGCCGTAGGAGTACCAGACGTGGCCGCCGACGATGAGCATCGTGGCGGCCGCGACCGCCTCGCCCTCGTGCGTCGCGAAGTACAGCCGCATCCGGTTCGGGTCCTCGGTGTTGAGGGCCGTCCACATGCGCTGGAAGTACGACAGCGGGCGCGGCCGGAAGTGGTCGCGCTCGGCCGTGATCTCGTACAACTGCTGCCAGATGGGCAGTTGGTCGTAGCCGCCCTGGACGACCTCGACGCCGGCCTTCTCGGCCTTCTTGATGTTGCGGCGCCACAGCTGGTTGAAGCCCTTGTGGACGTCCTCCAGGCTGCGGCCCTCCAGCGGCACCTGGAACACGTAGCGCGGCTGCACGTCGCCGAATCCGGCGCCGCCGTCCTCGCCCTGCTGCCAGCCCATGCGGCGCAGCCGGTCGGCGACCTCGAAGGCGCGCGGCTCGATGAAGGTGGCCTCGACGTCGCGCAGCCGCTTGACGTCCGGGTCGGAGATGCCGTTCTTGATCGCTCCGGCGTCCCAGCGGCGGATGACCACCGGCGGGCCCATCTTCACCGAGAACGCGCCCTGCTGCTTGAGGTGGGCGAGCATCGGCTGCAGCCACTCTTCGAGGTTCG
Organism: Streptomyces silvisoli; assembly: GCF_029269905.1. Classification (NCBI taxonomy): domain Bacteria; kingdom Bacillati; phylum Actinomycetota; class Actinomycetes; order Kitasatosporales; family Streptomycetaceae; genus Streptomyces; species Streptomyces silvisoli. The sequence continues at coordinate 3,660 of NZ_JARJBC010000012.1, forward strand.
GCGCGTACCAGTTGATGACCGGGCCCTCGGGGAGGTAGGCCAAGTAGCGCTTGATCTTGGGGAGTTGGCGGTAGAGCACCAGGCCCACGCCGACCAGTTCACCGCTCTTGTCGAACCAGCCGAGGTTCTCGGACCGCCATTCGGCCTTGACGTCGGCCCAGGCCGGAACCTGCATGTGGCTCGCCGCGGGCAGGCTCTGGATGTAGGCCAGATGCTGCTCTCGGCTGATCGTCCTCAGGGTCAGGCTCATTCGGGGCGCTCCCCATCGCTGCAGGTTCTACCGGGCTTTCCCGGCGAAGCCTACTGCGCGAGGGCAAGACCCCGACCTGTGACCGGTCGGAAGGGTGCTAGATGCCGCCCCAGAGCCCGCCGTGCGCCACGCCCAGGAAGAACCCGATCGCGGACGCGCCGAGGCTGAGCACCAGGACGAAGCGCTCGGCCGTGGTGGCCGAGATGAACTGGCCGTAGGCGCCGGTGAAGATCCCCGCCAGGCCGGTCCATGAGGTGAGCAGGTGGAGGTTGCTGAAGATCGACGTGATGATCGCGATCGCGCCGAGCACCGCGGTGACGGCGACGAAGGAGTTCTCCTTGGGATGGGCCTTGCCGTCGGTGTTGAGGATGGCGAGGACGCCATGCGGCCGGAAGGTCTGTGCCATGGGGCACCTCCGTGAGCGGATGGTGGCGCACTGGTGGCGCCATGCAAACCGTCGTGTACAGATTGTCCCGGTTCCCCGCGCGATTTCAAGCGGACGGTGGTGTGCGGGTAGTGTGTACCGTCTGCACCGGTGTCTGTGTGGTCCCGCCCGGCACTCCCAGCCGGATCCCGGGGTCCGCGTCACCGATGCGACGCAACGCAAACCCTCCTGCCACGGAAACGCCGTGGCCGCTGAGTCCAAAGGAGGTGGGTTCCACCATGCGTCACTACGAGGTGATGGTCATCCTCGACCCCGATCTTGAGGAGCGCGCCGTCGCCCCCCTGATCGAGAACTTCCTTGGCGTCGTCCGCGAGGGCAACGGCAAGGTGGAGAAGGTCGACACCTGGGGCCGTCGTCGTCTCGCCTACGAGATCAAGAAGAAGCCCGAGGGTATCTACACCGTCCTCGACATCAACGCTGAGCCCGCGGTCGTCAAGGAGCTCGACCGTCAGCTCAACCTGAACGAGTCGGTTCTTCGGACCAAGGTCCTCCGTCCGGAAATGCACTGAGCGCCTAAGCGCCAGAGCTGAGTACGGCTACCGAGCAGCCAGCAGCACAGCACACCCGCCGAGAGGTCACCCACCATGGCAGGCGAGACCGTCATCACGGTCGTCGGCAATCTTGTCGACGACCCCGAGCTGCGCTTCACCCCGTCCGGTGCGGCGGTCGCGAAGTTTCGTGTCGCGTCCACCCCCCGCACCTTCGACCGGCAGACCAACGAGTGGAAGGACGGCGAGAGCCTCTTCCTCACTTGCTCGGTCTGGCGGCAGGCGGCGGAGAACGTGGCCGAGTCGCTCCAGCGCGGCATGCGCGTCATCGTGCAGGGCCGTCTGAAGCAGCGGTCCTACGAGGACCGTGAGGGCGTCAAGCGGACGGTCTACGAGCTGGACGTCGATGAGGTCGGCGCCTCCCTGCGCAACGCGACCGCCAAGGTCACCAAGACCGCCGGTCGCGGCGGCCAGGGCGGCTACGGCGGCGGCGGTCAGGGTGGCGGCGGCTGGGGCGGCCCGCAGGGCGGTCCCAGCGGCGCACCGGCCGACGACCCGTGGGCGACCAGCGCCCCGGCCGGCGGCCAGGGCCAAGGCCAGGGCCAGAGCGGCGGTGGCAACTGGGGTGGAAGCTCCGGTGGCGGCTACTCGGACGAGCCGCCCTTCTAAGCCCGACGAGGGTCAAGGGCGACGAGTAACTACTTCTTGATCACAGTGGAGAAAGACAATGGCTAAGCCGCCCCCGCGCAAGCCGAAGAAGAAGGTCTGCGCGTTCTGCAAGGACAAGGTCACCTACGTCGACTACAAGGACACGAACCTGCTGCGGAAGTTCATCTCCGACCGCGGCAAGATCCGTGCCCGCCGGGTTACCGGCAACTGCACCCAGCACCAGCGTGACGTTGCCACGGCCGTGAAGAACAGCCGTGAGATGGCGCTGCTGCCCTACACCTCGACTGCTCGCTGAGAGAGGGTGACCGAAGCATGAAGATCATCCTCACCAATGAGGTCAGCGGCCTCGGCGCCGCCGGCGATGTCGTCGAGGTCAAGGACGGCTACGCCCGCAACTACCTGGTTCCGCGTGGTTTCGCGATCCGCTGGACCAAGGGTGGCGAGAAGGACGTCGAGCAGATCCGCCGTGCGCGTCGGATCCGTGAGATCGCCACGCTGGAGCAGGCCAACGAGGTCAAGGCCCAGCTGGAGGCCGTCAAGATCAAGCTGGCGACCCGCGCCGGTGACTCGGGCCGTCTGTTCGGCTCCGTCACCCCGGCGGACATCGCCGGTGCGATCAAGAACGCTGGCGGTCCGGCCGTCGACAAGCGCCGCGTCGCGCTGGTCGCGCCGATCAAGACCGTCGGTTCGCACCAGGTGACCGTCAGCCTCCACGCGGAGGTCTCGGTCAAGCTCGACCTCGAGGTCGTCGCTGCCTGACGCGCTTCGCGCGAGTCACTACGAAGGGTCGGCACCCGCTGGGGTGCCGACCCTTCGGCTTTGCTGTTTCACGTGAAACCGTCGGCAGTCGCCACGATGTTTCACGTGAAACAGCACCTGCTGGCCGTCAGGCGCGTACCGCCCCGGTCACCAGCCAGCTTCCGGAGCGTGCCCGAAGCCACAGGAACACCAGGCGGGTCAGCAGGAACAGGCCCATGGCCCACCACAGCGCGGTCAGTCCGCCGCCGAGCGCGGGCACCGCCAGCGCGGCGGGTACGAAGACGGCGAGCGTTCCGAGCATGGCCCAGGCCAGATACGGACCGTCGCCCGCGCCCATCAGCACACCGTCGAGCACGAAGACGATGCCCGAGACCGGCTGGGTGACCGCGACCACCAGCAGCGCGGACAGCAGTTGGGCACGCACCACGGAGTCGCTGGTGAACAGCGGGATGAACAGCGGCCGTGAGACGGCCACCAGCACCCCGAGCAGAATGCCGGAGGCGATCCCCCACTGCACCATGCGGCGGCAGGCGGCCCTGGCGCCCGCCGCGTCCTCGGCGCCCAGATAGCGCCCGATGATCGCCTGGCCCGCGATGGCGATGGCGTCCAGCGCGAAGGCCAGCAGGCTCCACAGGGTGAGCAGGATCTGGTGTGCGGCGACCTCGGCGTCACCGAGGCGGGCGGCGACCGCGGTGGCGATCATGAGGATGGCCCGCAGGCTCAGGGTGCGGACCAGCAGCGGTACACCGGCGGTAGCGCAGGCACGGATCCCCGCCGCGTCCGGCCGCAGTGGCGCGCCATGCCGTTTCGCGGCGCGTACGACGACGGTGAGGTAGGCGGACGCCATACCGAACTGGGCGATCACGGTGCCCCAGGCGGATCCGGCGATGCCGAGCCCGGCGCCGTAGACCAGTCCGGCGTTGAGCCCGGCGTTGGCGGCGAAGCCCGCGACGGCCACCACGAGCGGGGTGCGGGTGTCGTGCAGCCCGCGCAGTACGCCGGTGGCGGCCAGCACCACGAGCATCGCGGGAATGCCCAGCGAACTGATGCGCAGATAGGTGACGGCGTACGAGGTCGCGTCGCCGGAAGCGCCGAACAGACTCGCCAGTATCGGGGCAGTGGGGACGACGACCGCGATCACGGCCGCGCCGAGCAGTAGCGCCAGCCAGATGCCGTCGACGCCCTGGCGGATCGCGGCCCGCAGATCCGCGGCGCCGACGCGGCGGGCGACGGCGGCCGTGGTGGCGTACGCCAGGAAGACGAAGACGTTGACCGCGGTGTTCAGCAGGGCGGCAGCCACGCCGAGACCGGCCAGCTGCCGGGTTCCGAGATGGCCCACGATGGCGCTGTCCACCATCACGAAGAGGGGCTCGGCGACCAGCGCGCCGAAGGCGGGCAGCGCGAGGGCGACGATCTCGCGGTCATGGTGTCGCCTGATGTCCTTCGGGAGCCGGGTCGGGCGCTGCGCGGGGGCGCCGGAGCGCTCCCGCGAGGCGGTCGTGGGTCTCTCGGAGGCCGATTTCACAGGCTTAGGATAATCTTCCACAGGTAATAGGCACAACGGGAATGTGGCCATTACCACTGGTGGCGCTGAGTGATCAGGTCCGCGCCGTTTGTCGTGATCTTGCGCCAACCGGGAAAGTTTTTCTCCTGCACAGCCGGTGGATGATGAACGTGCAGGTCAGAGGTGGTGCGCTCAAGGTGTGGGGGTCTTGTCCACAGCGCTTTCCCCCGCCCTGTACACAGGTTTGGCGGGCTTCTCCACAGGCTCTCGCCGTTCATCCACATGGCCTGTGGATAACCATCTTGGCTGACGGGGGCTGTGGCCCTACCGTAGTCCGGCACCCGCCTTCCGTCCGGTCCTCGCACTCGACGCGCCGCAAGCGGAGTCGCGTGTCTTTTTTGTCAGAGCCGTGCCGTAAGAAAGAGAGGCACGGATCGGGGTCCGAAGGACCGGGAGGAGGTGGCGGGGGTGAGCCAGCCCGAGCCCGCGGACGACCACTGGGGGGACGCGCCGCCCATTGATCCGCCGTTTCCCGACGGCCCCGGCGACCGGCTCCCGGCGGCCCGGTACCGCCGTTCCGACCGAGACGGCGGCGGTCGCGACGGCGGGTCGAGGGACAACGGGCGGGACCGCGGCGGCTGGTCGGAGGGCGGATTCGAGCGGGTCCCCCCGCAGGACCTCGACGCCGAGCAGTCGGTGCTCGGCGGCATGCTGCTCTCCAAGGACGCCATCGCCGACGTGGTCGAGGTGCTCAAGGCCGCGGACTTCTACCGCCCGGCGCACGAGACCATCTACACAGCGATCCTCGACCTCTACGCCAGAGGCGAGCCCGCCGACCCCATCACCCTCGCCGCCGAGCTGACCAAGCGCGGTGAGATCACCCGGGTCGGCGGCGCCGCCTATCTGCACACGTTGGTCAACGCGGTCCCCACCGCCGCCAACGCCGAGTACTACGCCGAGATCGTCCATGAGCGAGCGGTGCTGCGCCGCCTGGTCGAGGCGGGCACCCGCATCACGCAGATGGGGTACGCGGCGGACGGCGACGTCGACGAGATCGTCAACCGCGCCCAGGCCGAGATCTACGCCGTCACCGAGCAACGCACCTCGGAGGACTACCTTCCGCTGAGCGAGATCATGGAGGGCGCCCTCGACGAGATCGAGGCGATCGGCTCCCGCAGCGGACAGATGACCGGTGTCCCCACCGGCTTCACCGATCTCGACGCGCTCACCAACGGCCTGCACCCCGGCCAGATGATCGTGGTCGCCGCGCGTCCCGCGATGGGTAAGAGCACCCTGGCGCTGGACTTCGCCCGTTCCTGCTCCATCCAGTACGGCCTGCCCAGCGTCTTCTTCTCCCTCGAGATGGGCCGCAACGAGATCGCGATGCGTCTGCTGTCCGCGGAGGCGCGCGTCGCGCTGCACCACATGCGCTCCGGCAACATGACCGACGACGACTGGACCCGGCTGGCCCGCCGCATGCCGGAGGTCTCGGCCGGGCCGCTGTACATCGACGACTCGCCCAACCTGTCGATGATGGAGATCCGCGCCAAGTGCCGTCGCCTCAAGCAGCGCAACGACCTGCGGCTGATCGTCATCGACTACCTCCAGCTGATGCAGTCCGGCGGCTCACGCCGACCCGAGAGCCGTCAGCAGGAGGTCTCGGAGATGTCCCGGAACCTCAAGCTCCTCGCCAAGGAGCTGGAGGTCCCGGTTATCGCCCTCTCCCAGCTCAACCGTGGCCCGGAGCAGCGCACCGACAAGAAGCCGATGGTCTCGGACCTGCGTGAGTCGGGCTCCATCGAGCAGGACGCGGACATGGTCATCCTGCTGCACCGCGAGGACGCCTACGAGAAGGAGTCCCCCCGGGCCGGCGAGGCGGACCTCATCGTCGCCAAGCACCGTAACGGCCCCACGGCAACCATCACCGTCGCCTTCCAGGGCCACTACTCGCGCTTCGTGGACATGGCGGGGAACGTCTGACGAGTTTGTAGGGTCTCAAATTTCGCGGCACAATCTCAGACTCGATGGCACATCGGTGGCACTTGTGCCGCTTTCGTGAGACTTGCTGGTCGAGGCGCTCACCCTTTTGGGTGACGGAGGCTCCAGTCTGCCAACTCGCCTACGTGGCACTGACACCCTTGGCTACACGGGCCATCGCCCGTGGGCTGGGGGGTGTGCGATGGACAGTGCCACTGCGACGGTGAGCATCCGTCGACAGCGCGGCCCTCTCGTGGAGGACCAAGATTGGGGCACCGCGCCCGTCGACCTTCTGCAGTCGGCTCGCCCGTGGCGGACGTTCCGCTGGTACAAGGGGCAGAAGCACTACTCGGGCACCTACTGGTCGGCGACTATGCGCGACCACGTGATTTACGAGTCGCGACTTGAGCTGTCGCGCCTGCTCTTCGCCGACTTCGATCTGTCCGTACGCGGCATCGTGGCCCAGCCTTTCTTGCTGAAGATGGTGTTGGAGGGGAAAGTTCACAGGCACATCCCCGACTATCTCTTGCTCACCGGGCAGGTGCCGGTGGTCGTCGACGTCAAGCCCCTGCACCGGTTGTCCAAGCCGGAGGTGGCGTTCACCTTCGGCTGGACTCGGGAGGCGGTGGAATCACGGGGATGGAAGTACGAGGTCTGGAGCGAGGTGCCGGCCGTGGAACTGGAAAACGTCCGGTTCCTGGCGGGCTACCGCCGGGACTGGCTGTTCAGCCCCGAAGTCCTGGACGAGCTTCGCGGAGCTGAGCTTGATGGAGTCACTTTGGGGCAGGCCTCGTGCTGTCTGCCGGACCGTCCTGAGCCTCAAGTCCGCTCGGCTATTCATCACTTGCTCTGGACACAGGAGCTCGTCACCGATCTCGGCCGTCCGCTCGGCCCTTCGTGCGTTTTGAGGCGGGCGGCATGAGCAGGGCGGGGGTTCGGGTCGGGGTCGGTACGCGTTTCCACTACGACGGGGAGACCGTCGAGGTGGTGGAGATGGCCGCCACGACGGCGGGCAACGAAGTGGTTCTGAAAGACGGCCAGGGGAGGCTGCTGCGGCTGGCACTCAAGGAACTGCTGTTTTCCGACCGCGCTGTCATCAGTCCGGACGGCCCGGGGCCGTCGGCGGACGACGAGGGCGAGATTGCCTCCGTGGTGCTGGGACAGCTTGATGAGGCAGAGAAACGGAAGGTCCTCGACCGGGCTGAGCATGTTCGAGAGGTGCTGACAGGCTATCGGTCTGGCAGTTCAGAACTCGCACGCGATGATGAGCCTCGTCCCGAGTACTCGCTAGACAGACCGTTGGAAGCCAGATACGCGGCGAAGGTCGCCGAACTCGGAATGGGCTTGCGCACCTTGAAGCGGTGGATTGCCGAGTTCCGGGATCACGGAGAGGCTGGCCTCGCGCCCAAGAAGGGACCGACTCGGAAGGCGCAGATCGCGGTCGATGACCGGTGGGTGGAGACCGCGGTGGAGGTGATGGTCGAGCACACCGATCAGTCGCGGCCGTCGCGGACGATGGTGATCGAGCGGACCCGGGCTCGGGTGATCGCGCGGTTCGGCGAGGGTGTGGTGCCGCAGCCGAGTCGGGCGACGGCGTTTCGGCTGCTGCAGGAGTTGGAGCGACGACATCCGCTGTTCCGGCTGAGTACGAAGCGCAACCGGGATATCGCCGGTCGGCCGGAGGGCCAGTACGGCAAGCTGCGGCCGACACGACCGGGCGAGTACCTGCTGATGGACTCCACCCGCCTGGACGTCTTCGCATTCGACCCGCTGACGCTCAAGTGGGTTCAAGCCGAACTGAGTGTCGGGATGGACTGGTACACCCGCTGCATCACGGGGATTCGGCTCACGCCGGTCTCGACGAAGGCGGTGGATGTCAGCGCGGTGCTCTTCCAGTCGTTTCGGCCGAGGCCGGCGGGGCGGGACTGGCCGCGACACGCGGTCTGGCCCGAGCACGGCATCCCCCGCACCGTCCTGGTCGACGTCGAGGGCGCCGCCGGCCCCGGCCTGGCCTCGCCTCCTCTGGTTCCCGAGACGCTGGTCGTCGACCACGGCAAGGTCTACGTCTCGGAGCATCTGACCAGCGTCTGCCGCCGGATGGGTATCTCCATCCAGCCGGCCCGGCTGCGGACGGGCCGAGATAAGGGGCCGGTTGAGCGCTATTTCCGGACCCTGCGGGAGGGGCTGCTGCAGGTGCTGCCGGGCTACAAGGGGCCCGACATCCACTCGCGGGGCGAGAACCCGGAGGATGATGCGTTCTTCTTCCTCGACGAGCTTGAGGCAATCATCCGGGAGTGGACCGCGGCGGTCTATCACTGCAGGCCGCACTCCAGCCTGGTCGATCCGGGACTGCCGGGCCTGCGGATGTCCCCGGCGAAGATGTTCGAGCACGGCATGGCGCGGGCGGGCTACATCGAAGCACCCCGCGACCGGGACCTGGCCTTTGAGTTCCTGCAGACGAAGTGGCGCACGGTCCAGCACTACGGGGTCGAGATCGGCCGCCGCCGCTACAGCGGTCCCGGCCTGCCCGAGCCGGGCATCCGCAGCCCCTACGACAGTCCAGTCAAGAACGGCTGGCCGTTCCAAGCGGACCCCGACGACATCACCAAGATCTACTTCCGCAGCCCCACAACTCGCGAATGGCACACCCTGACCTGGGAGTACGCGCCGTCAGAGCGGATGCCGTTGAGCGAGGACGCACTGGCATTCGCCCGGAAGTTGGCCGCCGCGAAGTACCGCTACCCCGATGACCGGCTCGCCGTCGCTGATCTGCTTCAGCGCTGGAACCTGGGGCTGGGCACCACCCTCGTCGAGCGGCGCATGGCCCTACGGCTCTCGCGCGAACAGGCCGCGATCGAACTCCCGGCAAGCGAGGCGGAGACGGTCGTCTCGCTTCCGTCCGTCCGCAAAGCTCTCGGTCAGAGCGACGAACCGGCGGAGTGTGAAGTGCCAGAGTCGGAGTCGGTGGCTGAGGTGGGCGATGACGACGAGGCCGATCTGGAGGATCTCGCCGACGAGACCGACTTCTACGCGGATGCTTTGGAGGACGTATGAGCACGGTCAGCCTGCCGAGCCTGGGCAATCTGGCGCTGTCGCGGAAGGAGGACTTCAAGATGTTCGCTCAGGCCCCGCGTCGCAGCCAGCCGGAGGTGTTGACGTCGGCCCAGCTGAAGGACCTGGGCGAGGATGCGAGAGCCGAGTACGACCTGCGGCGGCGGGAATGGCACGCGAACATCGGTCCGATCAAGACTCCGCAACTGGCCGATCTGCACGAGGATTTATGGGACATCGTCGACAGCAACCTGCAGGACGGTGACAAGGCCAAGGGAGCTGTGGCCCTCGACGCCTTCCCTGGCCTGGGCAAGACCACCTCGGTCCTCGCGTTCGCCCGCGAGTTCTACCGCAGGGAGATCGCCGAGCGGGGTGAGTTCACCGACCAGGGGCACGAGCGCCTGCCGGTCTGCCGGGTCGGCCTGACTGGGAACACCGGCATGAAGGACCTCAACCGGGCCATGCTGGAGTTCTTCGGACACCCCGGCCGCAACGGCGGAACGACCGCCCAGTTCGGCCAGCGAGCTCTGGACTGTGTGCTGTCCTGCGAAGTTCGCCTCCTCGCCCTTGATGACTTGCACTTTCTGAAGTGGAACCAGCGCAACGGCATCGAGGTCAGCAACCATCTGAAATGGATCGCGAACGAGTTCCCTGTGACCTTGCTGATGATCGGCGTCGGTCTCGTAGAGAAGGGCCTGTTCAGCGAAGGCGACGCCAGGCGGGATGCGGCGCTGGCCCAGACCGGGCGCCGCACCACCCGTCTGGGGATGCGGCCCTTCACGATCGAGTCCGAGGCCGGCCGCCAGGAATGGCGGCAGATGCTGCTGGCTCTTGAACAGCGCGTGGTCCTGGTCGAAAGGTATCCCGGGATGCTCGCGGACGAGTTGTCCGACTACCTTTTCGCCCGCAGCACCGGCCACATCGGCTCCTTGATGACACTGATCAACCGCGGCTGCCAGCGGGCGGTCCGCAGCGGCACCGAGTGCTTGGACTGTGACCTGCTCGACGGCGTGAAGAACGACGAGGCAGCCGAGGCGGCCCGCAAGGAACTCGAAGCGGCCCTGGAGAAGCGGCGGCTGACGAGCCGTCCGCGATCCTGCCGCCGCAAGGCCGCATGAACGAGGGCGTCCGGACCCTGCCGATCCGGCTGCCGCCCCTGCCGGGTGAGGCACTCGATTCCTGGCTCGAGGCTCTCGCACGCCGACTGGACAGCCCGCTCGGTGACGTGCTGCGGCATTTTGGCCTTCCGGCCAGAAGCGGGCGTGGGGATCACCTGCGGGGCATTCCGACGGACTGGACGATCCTGCTGGACAGAAGACAGGCCGCAGCCATCGCGCACGCGAGCGGACTGGGCGAGCAGACGATCACGGGCATGACGCTGGCGCACTACGACGGGCGGGCCATTCGCATCAACTTCGAGCGCCGGTACGTCAACCGCTGGGTTCTCTGGGGCCGGGGTGCCGGATCCCGGTTCTGCCCGGACTGCCTCACCGACAGCGGCGGCCGCTGGCCGCTGTTTTGGCGCCTGGGCTGGGCCTTCGCCTGCCCCCGTCATCACCGACTGCTGGCGGACTGCTGCCCGAACTGCGGTCGTATTCAGCGACGGTTGCCCCGATCCGGCAGACTCATACCCGGGCTTGGCATCTGCGGCAATCCACCCTCCCGACAAGACGGCGATCCCTCAGGCGGATGCGGCTTCGACTTGACCGAAACGGAAACACCGCTTCTGCCTGCAGGACACGCGGCGCTCATAGCCCAGGACCGATTACTAGAGATCATCGACTCTGGGACAGCAAGCTTCGGCGCTTATATTGCCGATCCGCAACCAACCCGGACGGCCCTCGCGGACATCCGGGCCGTCGGTGGACGCGTTCTTGCAGACCTCCCGGCGGACAACATCAGGAGCCTGGTCCCGGCGGATATCGCCGACATGCATCTCACACCCGAACCCGATTCTCGACTCGCCTCCCGAGCCTCTGAGCGGCCGGGCTTCATGGCTCCGCCCCGGGCCGTGAGTGCCGCGGTTGCAGTGATTGCCGCGCTGCGAGTCCTTGAACCTGGCGATGTGCACGAGGGCGGTGAGGTGATGCGCAGCCTTCTGGAAGCAATGCGTGAAAGGCTCTATCAGATCAGTCCGAGGAGCATCGATACCTGGGGGAAAGGCCTGAGTCCTGTCCTCCACGGCGTATACCTGGCCGCCCTCGCCCCTTCATTCCGCACAAGTGAACAGCTCCGCTTCCGCACGCCTACCACCATGCCCAGCCGCCCGAAAAGTACAAGTCGGGCGGTCGCCCGGCGAGCACGAAAGGTCCCCAGTACGTTTTGGCCGTCCTGGGCAGTACGGCTCACGCCATCCAACGGGATCTATCCCCGCACTCTCGCCCCCGTCCTGGCCAGCTCACTCCTGATCGTGGGGAGTTGCACCCAACTCACCACGGCCGCAGGATTCCTCGGCTCGGTCACCGACGGCGTCACCATGTCCCGGATTCTCCAGGCTCTGCAGAACCACCCGCATTGGCAGGACATGGTGACCGCACTGCTCCGACTAGTGGACTACCTTGATGCCCACGACGTTCCTATCGATTACCAACGGCGCCGCCGTCTGGACTACACGCGCCTGCTGCCGCACGCGCGATGGCTGGACATCTGCCGCCGCACCGGCACAGTGCCCGGCAGCGGCCCTCGCGAGCGGATCGTCCGCTGCCAATTGTTCCAACGCATCAGCGGCCTTCCCGCCGAAGCTGCACCCGACTATCCAAGCATCAACGAAGCCCGGTTCCGGGCCGAAGTTGCTCGCTTCGCTGTCTTCCAAACCCCGGAACTGGCCGCGGCATTGGTCGACGAAGCACGGTACTTTCTCGCCGCCCATCGCGTCCGCGACGAGCCAGTGACCTGGCAACCGCCCATGTCCCTGCTGGCTGGGCTCGAGCTGCCCGGCTCAGACCCAGCGCACATCGATGTCTCCCGCCTCCACACACTCATCCGGCAGCACAAGAACCCTGTTCAGCATGCTGCTAAGACCTTCGGCACGAGCATCAGGGTGGTTCGGCACCTCCTGGACGAACATCCTGCCCCCGCAGCACCGCTGACCAAGCGCGCAGCTAGGGCAACAGGACATATCAGATTCCAGGCCCGCCAGGCAGTGCCGAAGGAGACCTTTACCCGCCTCTACCAGGACGAACACCGCTCCTTGAAGCAAATAGAGGCTCTGACCGGCTTCTCCAGCCACCTCCTGACCACCCTGGCGCGCGAATATGGCATCCCGCTACGCGACGGACCACAGGACTACAAACGCTGGACAGTCGAACGGGATTGGCTGATCGAGCAGTACGTCATCCGCCAACGGAGCCTGACAGACCTAGCCGATGAGACAGGCATGAGCCGCATGACCATGAGCCGATGGGCCCACACCCATAACATCCCTGTCCAACCCGGCAGAGCAGGAAGCCACAACGCAGCGCTCCGTGCTCCTGACATCCTGCGGAAGGCCTTCAGTGACACATATGCATGGCAGCGAGTCGAGCGCTTCCTCGACGCGGTCGCGCACCCCACGCTATACGAGGCCGCCCAAACGCTAGCCATCAACTACACGACACTGACCACCCAGATCGCCCGACTCGAGCAAGAACTCGGACAGCCCTTGCTCGAACGCGCCGAACGTGGCCGAGCCATGCAACTGACCCCTTTTGGCCAGCGCGTTACCGTTGCTGCAAGGAAGTTCCGCGCGGAGGAAATGACACGGCAGGTGATGCAGGATCCTCCGGCCAAGCCGTGAGACAACCGGAGAAACCGCAGTTAGGCCGCAGGATGCGACAGAACTGCCTTCGGCCGGAACATGGCCGCCGCCGTCAAGCGCCTGATTGACCCAGACTGGCGGCCTTGATCGTGCGTCGCGCGAAGACGTCTTCACGGCGGTCTACCATCTGCCGCAACGCCTCCTTGCGGTCCCGTTTGGAGAGCCGGTCAAGATACGTGTGGCCGACGAGGTGATCGGTCTCATGCTGCAGACACCGGGCGAAGTAACCTGTCGCCTCGATGATGAGAGGGTTGCCCTCGTTGTCCAACCCGCGAGCGACGGCACGATCAGTGCGAGGAACCTCCATGGCGGCACCGGGCACGGACAGACAGCCCTCGAAATCGTCAACAAGGCGGCGGTTACCCGGATCGGGCAGGTCCAGAACCGGGTTGATGATATGACCGACATGCCGGATCCCGTAGTCGTCCGGGCAGTCATACACGAACAGCCTCAGATCGACACCTACCTGGTTGGCCGCCAGGCCGGCACCGTCGGCCACATGCATCGTCAGGAACATGTCGTCGATTAACGCCGACAACTCCCGAGTTCCGAACTCCGCCACATCCCGGCACGGACGGCTCAGGATCTCCTCACCCACCACCGTGACCCGCCGCACCGAACCCCGTTCCGCCTCCGGCGGCAGCGCTGGATACGAGTCGACGGGTTGGCCCTGCACACGGACTCGCCGGTCTACGGGACGGGACCGGTCGGGACGAACGGACATCGCTGTCTCCCCTTCTACGCACGCCGCATACGCCGCGGACGGCACCGCGGCCTGATACTCCCAGCGAGAACCACTTGCCAGGATCTTTGCAAAGTAGCAGACTTTGCAAAGTGACTGAAGATGACCTCAACTCCCAGCCCGACCAGACACCGGACACCGGCGACAAACTGCGTGAGCACGAGGTCCGCACCGCCCTGCGGGACCTGCTGGCCGAAGTCGGCACCGTCACAGCGACCGAAGCCGCCGCCCGACTGGGCTACAGCTCTGGGCTCTGCTCGTTTCACCTTCGGCAGCTCGAACGTCACGGACACATCGAGGAAGCCCCTCACCGAGGGGGTCGCGCACGCCCCTGGCGTTTGAAGCAGCACACCCCCACCGCAGGGACACCCGCGGAGGAGCAGTTCGGCGACTTGGCCCGAGGGCTGGAGGACGAGAGCTGGCAGCGATGGCTCGCCCAACGCGACCAAGCGCCGACCGAATGGCGCCAGGACGAAGCCTTCAGTGCTGTCGCCTACCTGACGCCGGAAGAGATGAGCCGGGTCGGGGACGCCGTCCGACGGGCGCTCGCTCCCTACCAAGACCGCGAACAACGCCCCCTGGCCCGGCCTGACGGCGCCCGACCGGTCGCCCTCATCACCCGGCTGTTCCCCTTGCTTCCCCATGCGACAGACGAGGGCGGCCAGGACTGAGAAGTCGAGGACTGCGCAACGGCTCACCCGAGGAAATGCCACGAACCTGAGACGGCAGGCAGGTGCCACGGCGTGAGACAGCTTGAGAAGGTCCAGGTCATCGCGTCGCTGCATGACACGGAAGGCGAGACCCTACAGAGTTGTATCGCCCCCGCTCGGGGGCGGCTCAACCAGCCGCCCCCGGCGGGGAGTTCAGTCGATGGCCTGGGCGAAGTGGAAGAAGCGGTACGGGTCGTAGCAGCGCTTGGCGTGCTGTAGCCGCGCGTAGTTCTGTCCGTAGTACGCCTGGCGCCAGTTGGTCAGAGCCGGGTCCATGTAGTTCTGGAAGGACTCGTGGTTCGAATACGGGTCAAGCGTCGTATAGCCGTGGTTCACCCAGCCCTGGGCGGAATCGATGTCGGCCTGGGCGGGATTCGGCTGGGTAAGGCCGATCTGATAGCCCGCGGCGAACAGTGCGTCGCGGTGGACGAACGCGGTGGCCGTGGGCTCCACGTCGTTGATCTTTCCGCCGTAGGCGAATAGACCAAAGAAACGGAATTGGCCCCCTCGGTTGTCCGCCAGGAATGCGGTGAGCGCTTCCGAAGCCGCGGAACGGCTCAGCGGTTCATGGAAGTACAGATTCCGCTGGGTCGCCCAAATGTCCCTGGGCAACTGCGCCTCGGACGAGTACCCCACCCGATGGCATTGCGCCACGGTGCGTTCCCCGCAGCCGAACACCGTCATCATCGCCTGCTGATAAGGCTGTTCCACGACGTCCCGAGTGGTGTTCGGCCGACCGACGGCGGATACCAGCTCGTCGAGCAGGCCGTCGCAGTCCGCTTTCGCTCCGAGATATCCTCCGGTGGCCACCACCAGGGGCTGGGTTCCCGTGGCGCTGTCGGTCTGGAACTCGATGAGCAGTTCCGCGGACAACTCCCTGGGCGCCTGGGCCACCCACTGCTGCCACGCCATGATGACGTCGACCGCGTCCGACCAGTCCCAGTTCAGGTTGTAGTTGGTGATCACGGGAGCCTGTGTCGGCAGCACCTCGTACTCCGTGACCACACCGAAGTTGCCGCCACCGCCGCCGCGCAGGGCCCAGTACAGTTCCGGGTGCTGGTCGCTGGAGCAGCGCACCACACTGCCGTTGGCCAGCACCACCTCGGCCGACACCAGGCGGTCGCAACCCATGCCGAACTTGCGGGCCTGCTGGCCGAGGCCGCCGCCCTGTAGCCAGCCCCCGACGCAGACGGTGGGGCAGGTACCGGTGCACACCTGGACGTTGTACGGGGCCAGCGCGGCGGCGATGTCCACGCCCTGGCCGCCCGGGCCGAGCCGCACGGTGTTCTGGCCGACCTGGACGCTGTTCAGCCCGGAGACGTCGATGACCAGGCCCGGCGACGTCGAATAGCCGCCGTAGCTGTGGCCTCCGCTACGCGGCGCCACCGGAAGGGAGTTGTCCTGCGCGAAGCGTATGCACGCCGCGACATCGGCGCTGTTGGCGCAATAGGCGACGGCCTGCGGGTGTATCGCGTCGAACTGCGCCAACTGGAGCTGTTTCGCAAGGCCGTAACCGGAATCCGTCGGTAGCACGAGGCGTCCGCTGAGCTTGCCCCGCAGAGTGCTCCACGGCGGCGATCCCGCGGCCCATACGGAACCCGTGCCAGCGGTTGCCGCGGTGAATGCGGCCGCGGCGCCGACACCGGCACCGGCTCTTAACAGTGCACGCCTGCTGATCATGACAGACACCTCTCCCCGTTCTGTACTGCCGTGTGTTGGGTGGAATGCGGAAATCGCGGGCATGCCAGGGCAATCGTCAACGGCGGTGTTTCCTGTGCCGGACGGCCTTACCGATACGCAGAGTTGGGTTACCCGCAAGTAGAGTGAGACGCCCGTGCCAAGAAAACCTGCCTCCCCCCGTCGGCACGGCAACGCCTGTGGTCCGGACCGCGGCCCGGTAGCCGGGAATTTACACCGACGCCCCGGCGGTGCACAGGCCCTGACAATGGATTTGTCAGTCCGCTTTATTCGCCGTCAACGACCCGGATAAAGGCCGGCCGATCCCGACATCGCGGAAGCCCGACAGGAGCCGACGGCCAGGGTCCCGGTCGGCTCGGCGCGAGCATCCGGCGTTGTCAGTGGTGCCTGTCAGTCTGGTCACATGAAGCCGTCGACTCCGTGGACGCTCGTCCGCATCCAGCGTGCGCTGCACGCCAGTTGGGCCGCTGACACCTGCTCGGCGGACGACGTCGCGCGTGCCCCCTGGCAGCCGGACAATCCGGCATGGGGCCACTGCGACATCACCTCGCTGGTGGTGCACGACCTGTTCGGCGGCGAGCTGGTGCTCGGCCGGGTGCGCCTCGGCGACGAGGAGCGCGGCCACCACTGGTGGAACCGGCTGCCCGGTGGGGCGGAGGTCGACCTGACGCGCGAGCAGTTCCGGCTGGGGGAGTCCGTGGTCGGTGGGCGGACCGTGCCGCGCCCACCCGGCCTGCCGGTACGCAGAAGGGCTGAGTACCTGCTGCTACGCGACCGCCTGGCACGGCAGTTGGGGTCCGAGCTGCCGCCGTCTCCGGCGGGGGAGGCCGAGCCGGTGCGCGGATGCCTGGAGATGGACGGGCGCCGACTGTCCTACCTGGACTTCGGCGGACCTGGGCGGCCACTGCTCGCGCTGCACGGGCACTTCTGCGAGGGCCGTACGTTCACCCGCCTCGCCCGGCAACTCGCCCCGCATTGGCGGGTGATCGCACCTGACCAGCGCGGTCACGGCCACTCGGACCGGCCGGTGTCCGGGGAGCGGGACAGGCCGGACTACTCCCGCTCCGGTTACGTACAGGACGCGGCGGCACTGCTCGACCGGCTCGACCTCGGCCCCACGGTGGTGCTGGGGCACTCGCTCGGCGGGGTCAACGCCTACCAACTCGCCGCCCGGCACCCACACCTGGTCAGCGCGCTGGTGATCGAGGACATCGGAGCAGTGGTCGATGACGACCTGTCCTTCTGCCTGGTGTGGCCCAGCCGGGCACCGAGCAGGGCGGCGCTGGTCGAACGGCTGGGGGATGCCGCGCGCTATCTCACGGACTCCATACGTGAGTTCGCGGACGGCTGGGGGCTGGCCTTCCGGTCGACGGACATGGTCGCCTCTCACCGGCGGCTCCTCGGCAACCACTGGGGGGACTGGTTGGCCACCGACTGCCCGGCGCTGCTCGTCCATGGCGCGTTCAGCGACACGCTGGACGCCGAGCACGCCAAGGACATGGCGGCCCGGCGTCCGAACACGCGGCTCGTGGAGCTGCCCACGGGTCACACGGTCCACCAGAGCGATCCCACCGGATACGCCCTGGCCGTGGGCGGGTTCCTCAGCTCGCTGTGAGCTGCCGCCAGGGGCGGACGAAGTCGTGCAGGGCGCGTCGCGCGGCCGGGGCGAGCGTCCGTTCGTTGACCGGGCTGCCCGCCGGATGCAGTAGGTGGTCAAGGCCGGGCAGCACCCGTAGCCCAGGACCGGTGGTGCGGGCGCTGGCCAGGGCGGCGAGCAACGGCGGGGTGGTGCGGCACGGCACATTGGCGTCCGCGGTGCCGCAGGTGACCAGTCCACGCGTGCCGTGGGCGATGCCCCGGGCGATGTCCGGCGGATAGCTGGCGTCGTCGCTGCGGACGAAGACGGCGTTGTGCGGACCGAACAAGGCGTTCAGGAAGGAGGCGATGGATGGCAGCAGCCCTGAGGTGCCCACCTGGTGGTGGGCGCGGAACTCCGCGATGGCCCGGCGTACACCGGCCTTGTTCAACGCCGCCTGACCCGCGCTGAGTTGGTCGACTGCGACGGCCTGGTCCAGCTGACCGGCGAGCTGGTAGTCGACCGCGTCCAGCAGCCGGGTGTCCTGCGGGGCGATCAGCGCCAGCCCGGCGGGCTTCTGCCGTACGGCGCGGTCCACCAGCAGGGCCTGGAGGCCGCCCTCGCTGTGCCCGACGATGAGCAGCGCGTTCGGGTCGGCCTCGGGCTGGGCCCGCAGGGCGTCGTACGCGGCCACGGCCTGGCGGGTGTAGGCGGCCATGTCGATGTGGTCGGAGTTGCGGTAGCGGCCCCAGCCGGTGTTGCCGGTGCCGTACTTGTCGAAGCGCAGGCTCATCACGCCGTCGTCGCCGAGGGTGCCGGCGAACAGGGCCAGGGTGTGCGGGGTGAACGCGGGTGGTTCGTCACCGTCGCGGTCGGTCAGGCCGCTGCCCGGGATCAGCAGGGCGGCGGCGAGCCGGTAGCCCGCGCGATGGGCGGGGATGTGCACGGTGCCGTACGCCGTGCTGCCGTCGGCGGTGAACCGTACCGGGCGGTCGGTGGCCGCTATCAGGGGCGCGGGGCGGGCGGCCGCGGTCGCCTGGGCCACCGGTCCGACGGTGGTGACGGCCACCGCGGTCAGTAAGGCGGCCTGGATACGCCGCCGCCAGGCGGTGTTGTGCCAACGCATCTGTCCTCCGGGGAAGTTGGGGAACCGCTGAACCACAAGGGCGGTGGGTGTGATGTGACGGAACGGCGGTCAGTGGACGATCAGCGGCAGGAGGAGCGGAACGCCCACGATGAGCACGAGCAACACCAGTGCGCGAGGGTTGCCGAAGTTGAACGTCCACCCGAAACCGGACCGTTTCTGCACCATTAGCGAGGGATCGGTGCGATTGGCGTAGAGCGATCCGGCCACGTGCCAGTAACGGTCGTCGTCGCGCTGGACCATGCCGGTCTCCGGCTCCCGCGCCGCGCCGTCCGCCGCGGGCAGGCGGCTGCCCGCCTGCCCGGTGCGCAGTGCGACGCCGACCACGACGAGCAGACCGACCAGCAGCGGCAGCAGGACGAGAAACGGCGACAGGCTTCCGGTATGCCACATGGACCAGGCCGCGACGAGCATCGACAGATTGACGCAGGCGGCGAGCAGCAGCAGGCAGACCACCGCGCGCACCGAGAAGCGCCGGTGCCTGCGCGCGGAGTCGACCGGCCGCGCCGGGTCCAGCTCAGGCCGGGCACGGAACGAGAACCAGGACAGCCCCAGGAGCAGCGCGGTCACCCCGGCCTGCGTGAAGACCAGGAAGAAGACGTTGCCGATCGACTTGGTGGCGTAGTTGTCCGCGTGACCGACCGCGTTGAAGTGCACCGGAAGGCGTTCGGGCACTGACGGATAGACGATGACGCCGGTCACGGCCGTGGCCGCGACGATCAGCAGGGCGGGGATCGACCAGAGCCAGGGGAAGCGTTTCGTTTCGGTGCGCAGCGAGGTGTCGGCCACCACGCCCTGGCGCAGGCCGCGGTACCACTCCTCGTCGCGTTTGACCGCCGCGATCGCCCTGTTGGCCCGGGCGAAGGCGGCCAGGGCCAGGGCCGCAAGCAGCAGGGGCGACATGCCGGGGAAGCCGAAGTGGGTAGTAGCCGTCAGCGTGGTGCACACGGCGATCACTCCCGCGCCGCCGACGCCCACCATCCACCGGTAGCGTCCGCGCTGTTCGGCGATCACCGGAGCGTTCACGCGAGCGGCGGGGATCCGTACCCCGAAGGGCAGGGTGGGGCTGGTCAGCGAGGGCGTGAGCCACACAAGTGCCGTGATCACCAGTCCCAGGAGCGGGTCGACCAGTAGCCCTGCGCTGTTCATGACGCCGAATCTCCTTGCTTCGCCCCGTGGTCCGCGCCGTGTGCGACGAGCGCGGTCGGTGTGAACGAGGCCAGTACGGAGGCGCAGCTGTCCAGTACCGCCGGGTCGCCGACGCCATGCGCGACCGCTTCTGCGAGCAGCGTCCGCAGCCGTGTCTCCCACTCGTCGGTGAAACCGGGTTCCGGTGGACCAGTGCTGGGGTCACGCTGGACCAGGGCGCCGCTCTTGCGGTTGATCCGCAGCAGTCCTTCCCGTCGCAGCAGGTCGTAGGCCTTGTTCACGGTGTGGAAATTGATGCCCAGATCGACCGCGAGCTGCCGGGTGGAGGGCAGCGAACCGCCCTCCACCAGCTCACCGGATGCGATGGCCTCCACGATCCGGTCCCGGATCTGTAGGTAGATCGGCACCTCGCTGCCCAGATCGAGGCTGAGGATCACGTCCGAACTCCCGCTGTCGCTCTGCTATAGCTTTTATAGAACAGTACAGCAAACTGGCCTATCCCCAGGGGTGTTAGGAATGTGACAAGGCCTTGGTGGAGCGACGGGTGCGCCCCCAGGGCTTGGTCACCGAGATCGCGGTGATGAAGACGTACAGCGCCAGCGCCACGCTGGGCGCGATGACGAGGTCCCGGCCGCCGGCCGGCGCCGGAAGCCCGGCCACCGCCGCGTCCGCGGCCTGCCCGATGACCGTGCGCAACGCCAGGATCGAGGCCGCGGTGGCCGCCAGCGTCAGCCAGAACTTCGTCAGGACCCAGCGGTGCCGGGCCAGCCCCCAGTGCGTGCCGAGCGACAGCACCAGACCGCTGACCAGTGTGAGCAGGCTGACCGGCGTGACAAGCCAGTCGGCGAGGATCCGCATGGCCGGGTAGGCGGCGGCAGCGGTTGCCGGATCACGGCTCCCGGCACCCGCGATGCCAAGGGCGAGCAGCGCGGCGGTGAGGCCGAGCCAGCCGACGGATACGGTGACGTGGAGTACGAGGACGGCGCGGCGCGTCCGGCGGGTGAGGTTCATGGTCCCACCGTCGCCGGGGTCGCGCGTCCAGGCGTCGCACATCGGGAGTATTCGCGACGTCTTCCCTGGCAGCAGACCCGCTGGACCCACCGGTATCGTGCCCTGACACTCAGGAGGGGGTTCGGTGGCGAAGCTGCACCTGTTCGACATGGACGGAACACTTCTGTACGGCTCGTCCGCGAATGTGGAACTCGCGCGGGAACTGGGGCTGGTCGAGGAGTTCCATGCCCTGGACGCCGACTTCCTGGCCGGGCTGATCGACTCGCCCCACTATGCGCGGCGGGCGTACGAGTTGTGGCAGGACCTGACCGTGGCGCAGGTGGCGGCCGCGTTCGCGGCGGCGCCCTGGCTGGAGGGTATACGTGAAGTCTGGGCGGACATCCGGGCCCGCGGTGAGTACTGTGCGGTGATCTCGCTTTCCCCGGACTTCTTCGTCCGTCGGCTTACGGCGTGGGGTGCGCACGCGGCGTTCGGCGGCAGGTTCCCGGAACTTCCTTTCCGCGGCGCGCCGTTGGACGTGTCCGGTCTACTGGCGCCGGAGTCGAAGGTCCGGATCGCGGATCGGCTGTGCGCGGAGTACGGACTCACTCGCGCGCAGTGCGTTGCGTACGGGGACTCGATGTCGGACGCCGCGTTGTTCTCGGTGGTGCCGACCTCGGTGGCGGTGAACGGCGACCATCATGTGAGCGGGCTCGCCACGTTCTCGTATGCCGGTCAGGACCTGCGTGCCGCCTACGAGTTGGTACAGGGCGTCTGACCAGCGCGAAGGCGTTGGTTCGCCGATTATTACCCACGGGTAATTAGTCGGTGCCGCAACTCGGCGGTCGCCCTAAAGCAGTTGATGACCCGGGGTGATGCTAAGTAAGTGAATTCCGGGCGTCTGTGGGCAGAATCACGGAAATTGGCGGAACTTGGATCCACCGGGGGTATCGGGGCTTGTGGATTCCCGGCCGCCCGGTATGGTCGACTGCGATCGTTCGCGGCCTGCCGCCGCGGAGCCGGAGAGTCCGTCGGGTGGAATCGATGTGCAGCAAGGGCAGGGCCGAAGCCGTGAGCCAACCCACCTTAACCTGAACAGCCCTCCGTTACCCGGACTTCCGGCTATTTGTCCTATGCCGTTGCGGGACGTGGCACGCTCTCCCCGTAGCGACCGGCCGCCGACGGCCACGTTGGGGGCCGGTGCGGCGCGTCCGCTCCGCCGGTACTGTGGCGCGGCCCAGCGGGAAGCGGCGGAGCGGCGGAATGCGGATATTGAATGGGGGACAGCCGGAACGCCGCCTGCGGCGTTTCGATTGTGACGTATGAAAACCGACCGGGAGATGTTCGAGGCAGACCATGGACGCTCTGACCAGCAGTTCGGCCGATCGGGGGCCCGGTTCCGATAGCGGATACGCCAAGGGCCGAACTGGCGAGGCGAACGCCGCTTCCGCCGCATCGAGGTCGGATAACCAGGGCGATTGGGACTGGTTCGCCCCGGCGAAGCCGCACTCCACGGACGATCCGGCCAATGGCGACCCCGACACCGGCGACTTTTCCAACTCCGGCCAGGGAGAGGCCGACCCGCACCAGCGGTCGACCGACGGCGGCGGTGCCGGGATACCCAGCCGTGCCCCGACGGCGATACGGCCGGTGGGGAGCAGCCCCCGGCGAACCGAGCCCGGCGGTCAGGACCTGGCCCCCGGTGCGCCGTGGGATACGGAGCGGGACGTTCCGCCTCCGGCGGAGGCCACCCGTCCGGGGCTGCCGACCCGGCCCCGGCAGCCCGCGAGGTCGGCCGAGGAAGCGGCGGCAGCCACGTGGAGCGGCCGCCCGGACACGGTGCCCCAGCAGCGCGGCGCACAATCCGGCGCTGTCGCTACGCACGCAGGGCACCGAGAGACGCCGCCCCAGTCCGAAGGCTCCTGGTTCGACCCCTCGCCGGCCAACCCCACCGAACACCAGCGGCCCGCGCCCCCGAACCCGAGCACCGAGGCGCCTCAAGCGGCCGCCGAGGCCCGGACGCCGGAGCCGTCCGCCACGTGGGGGAGCACTCCGCCGGTGCCCGGTGTCCACACTCCGCGGTCTTCCGGTGCCGCCACGGCCGAACCATCCACCGCGGCACGGCGGTTCACGGCGCCGCAGCAGCCGACGGCCCCGCAAGAAGGGGCCCAGTGGGAGCACGGCGGCCCGGCCGCGCGCCAACCCGCCACCGAAGCACGGCCTTCCGTGGCACCCGAGCCTCAACCCGCCGTCAGCGCACAGCCGTCCGCCGCGCCCCGGCCCACGGCACCGGAACCCGCCGCGTCACGGGGCGAGCCCACGCGTACCACCGTCCCCGCGCCGCGGGCGACCGCCAAGGGCGCCGCCCCGTCCGCCGACGCCGTGCTCATCCGTCGCACGATGGACGCCATCGAGCCCGTCGCGGACAAGACCACCTCGTACTTCTACGCGCTGCTGTTCCTGGGCCATCCAGAGCTGCGCGACCTGTTCCCCGCGGCGATGGACGCGCAGCGCGACCGGCTGTTCAAGGCGCTGCTGACCGCCGCCAAGCACGTGGACGACGCCGACACGCTCACCGAGTACCTCTCCAACCTCGGTCGCGGGCACCGCAAGTACGGCACCAGGCCCGAGCACTACCCCGCGGTCGGCGAGTGCCTGCTCGGTGCGCTCGCCCGCTACGCGTCCGATGTCTGGAACGAGGAGGTGGAAGCCGCCTGGGTGCGCGCCTACACCGCCATCTCGCAGATCATGATCGACGCCGCGGCCGCCGCGGAGCTGACCTCACCGCCGTGGTGGCAGGCGGAGGTCGTCAACCATGAGCGGCGCACCAAGGACATCGCCGTCGTCACCGTCCGCCCCGACCAGCCGTACCCCTTTCTCGCCGGGCAGTACACCAGTGTGGAGACCCCGTGGTGGCCGCGGGTGTGGCGGCACTACTCGTTCGCCTCCGCCCCGCGCCCGGACGGACTGCTGTCCTTCCACATCAAGGCCGTACCGGCCGGATGGGTCAGCTCGGCTCTCGTCAACCGTGCCCGCCCCGGTGACGTGATCCGGCTCGGTCCTCCCGCCGGTTCCATGATTGTGGACCACGGCACTGACAACGGGCTGCTGTGCCTGGGCGGCGGTACCGGCATCGCGCCGATCAAGGCGCTGGTCGAGGACGTGGCGGAGCACGGTCGTAGACGCGCGGTCGAGGTCTTCTACGGCGCCCGCAGCGGCCATGACCTCTACGACCTGGACACCATGCTCCGGCTGGAGCAGGAGCACTCGTGGCTCTCGGTGCGCCCGGTGGTCTCCGAGGGGCCGTCCGGCGGGCTGACCGGGCCGCTGTCCGAGGTGGTGTCGCGGTGCGGTCCATGGCACTCGTTCGACGCGTATCTGTCCGGCCCGGCCGGGATGATCCGCAGCAGCGTCGACGCGCTGGTGGGTATCGGCATGCCCGCACACCGCATACGTCATGACTCGGTGGCGGAGCTGGTCGGAGCGGCAGGGCACTGAACGAGCGGCGTGCTCAACCCACGGTGCCCGACAAGGCGTTCAACACATCTCGGGAGAAACGTTGAACCAAGATCCTCTTGACTTGACGTTCGCCGCGCGACGGCCTGGTAGCGATGGTGAGCACCAGATCCAGCGGGAACTCGGCACGGTGGAGCGTGCCGACCGTTTCTACCGGGAGCAGGTCCGCGACCGACTCAACGCGCGGATGCGGGAGTTCACGGCGCGGCAGGAGATGCTGTTCCTGTCCACGGCGGACCGCGACGGCGAGTGCGACAGCTCGTTCCGCGCGGGACCGCCGGGGTTCATCCGGGTGCTGGACGACCGGACGCTCACGTACCCCGAGTACCGGGGCAACGGTGTGATGGCCTCGCTGGGCAACATCCGGCAGAACCCGCATGTCGGGATCCTGATGATCGACTTCTCCCGGGACCGCATCGGTCTGCACGTCAACGGTCGCGCCCGGCTGGTCCCCGACGACCTGATGCGCGCCACCCACCCCGATCTGCCGGTCGACCCGGTGCCGGGGCGGCGTCCGCAGGTGTGGGTGGAGGTGGCGGTCGTGGAGGCGTACATCCACTGCTCCAAGCACATACCGAGACTGGTCAAGGCGCCGCGAACCGGCGCCTATGGCGACGGCGAACAGGTTTGGGGCACGGACGACGTCAAACGCAAGGGCGGGGACTATTTCGGCGCCGCCGCCGAGGCACGGCAGCGGGTGGCCACCGAGCCGTGCGGTGCGGGGGGCGCCGACCAGCAGGGCGGATTCGAGTGGTTCGGCTGAGGTCCGCTCACCCGAGGTCGTTGGCGAGCAGTGCCCGGACGCCCTCGATGTTCGCGTCGAGGTAGCCGCGCAGCGAGGGCGGGACCACGTCGACGGACCCCACGCCCTCGCGGGTGAACGGGACACGGACGACCTCGTACGTTCCACATGGCTCGTCCACCTCGGGGCCGTGCCGTCGGGACAGGTCCATCGAGGCCAGTCGGCAGACGAAGAAGTGCTGCACCTTCACCCCGCGCACGCCGTCCTCACGAACGTGTTCGACGGTGTCCACGAAGGCCGGGACGACATCGGTCACCTTGGCGCCGAGTTCCTCGTCGACCTCGCGATGCAGGGCGTCGACCACCGTGGCGTCCTCGGGCTCCACTCCACCGCCGGGAGTGATCCAGTACGGCGGCTCACCCGGCTTGGTGCGCTTGATCAGCAGGAGGTGGTCGCCGTCGAGGAGGATCGCCCGTGCGGTGCGTTTGACCACCGGCCGGGCGGCGGGATCTGGGCTGTCCGCTGCCATGGAGGAAAAATGCCGCACCTCGGCGGTGGTGAAACGCCTTGGCCGGGGCGAATCGGAGTGCGAGATTCCAAGGGCTCCGGCGGTCACCACTCGGCGGCGGCGTTGAGCAGCCGCTCGTGCGCGCGGGCCAGGTGCGGCAGGGCGAGGGTGCCCGCGCGGACCACCAGGTAGTAGGTGCGCAGCGGTGGAATCCGCGGTTCGAGTACCGGGACGACCTCACCGGCGGCGATCGCGGCGGCGCACAGATAGCGCGGCAGCACGGCCATCCCGGCGCCCGACCGTACGCACTCCAGCACCGCTCTCAGGTCCGGTACGACCACGGTGGCGTCGGCGACCGGTTTGCCGCCGAAAACCTCCGCCCAGTAGCCGACCAGCAGCGGGAGATCCTCCTCGTAGCCGACGAGCGGAACGCTGTCGAGCGCTTCCACCAGTTCCGTGGTGGGCTCGGACGCCGGTGCGCGCAGCGGTGTGGGCGCGGGCGTCGTGAGGAGCGCGCCGATACGCTCCGCCCATCGCGGCGCGGTGACCAGCACCTGTTCCTCGTCCCACAGCGGCGTGGCGTGCAGCAGCCGGGCCCGTGGCCGGGTGGTGCCGACGACCAGATCGTGCCGCCCCTCCGCGAGGCCGGCCAGCGCCTCGTCCCCGCAGCTGTGTGCGACCCGCAGGGCGAAGCTCTCCCCGGCGAGCGGCGCCAGCGCGGGCAGCACCCGTAGCGCCGTGAACTCCGTGGGACCGGCGAGGTGCAGCGTACGGTCCTGTGCCGCGCCGTCCAGCTCGCTCTCGGCGATCTCGCGGAGCGCGTCGAGGTGCGGCGCCACCTTGTGCGCGAGCTCGTCCCCCACGGTGGTGGCGGCGACGCCGCGCGGCAGACGGAGGAACAACTGGCGACCCAACTGGCGTTCAAGGCTGCGGATCTGCCCGGTCACCGCGGGCTGGGAGAGCCCCAGGAGCTGCGCGGCCCTGGTGAACGACCCGGCCCGGTGCACAGCGACGAAGGTGCGCAACAGGGCCAGATCCATGGGTGCTCCTTGTTCGGTGCGTATGCAGGAGGCGTTTGCCTGGCGAATCGGCAACGATAAATATGTCGATGGGCACGCTCTATAACTGTGATTGGACACTGACGCAGAGTCAACTAACCTTGTGGGGGCGCTAATTCGCGCTGAGGGGCAGGGCGGTCGGAGCCACGAGGGGGGAGGCTCTGACCGCCCGTTCCCGTTACGCGCCGCTACCGGGCCGGACGCGGCCCCGGGGACGCGCCCCTGTTCCCGGCTTCGGCCGACACGCCGCCATGCGAGTGACGATCACGGAGAGTGGTCCGTGGACTCGCTATTGCTTCGGTGAGCTGTTCCCGAAGCAGAGGAGACCCCATGGGCACCATCGCCCGCCGAACCGTTCCGCTGGCGCTGGCCTTGTCCGCCGTGCTGGCTCCGCTCACGGCGGCTCCGGTCGCCGCCGAGCCCGCCGCCCGCGCGGTGCTGAAACTCAGCATCGAACACCGGCACCACCGCCACGGCCGCAGCGCGCCCACCAGGGTCCTGCTGCTGTGCGGGCCCGCCGGCGGTACGCATCCGTCCCCCCAGGCGGCCTGCACGGCGCTGGAGGACGCACGCGGGCACTTCAGACGGTTGCGGCGGGCGACGCGGCTGTGTCCGATGGTCGTGGACCCGGTGACGGTCAGGGCGCACGGTCACTGGTGGGGCAGGCCGGTCCGGTTCCGGCGGACGTACGTGAACAGTTGCGTGGCCGCCCGGCAGACCGGAGGGGTGTTCGCCTTCTGAGCCCGCCGCGGTGTGGGAGTTCCGCGCGGCTAACGCGCCGCGTCCAGTGCCTGGAGCACGTCCGCCACGATGTCCTGCGTGTCCTCCACGCCGACGGAGAACCGGATGAACCCCTCCGGAACCGTGTCCCCTCCCCAACGGGCCCGGCGCTCCGCGGTGCTGAGCACCGAGCCGAAGCTGGTCGCCTCCCCGGCCAGTCGTAGTGCGGCGAGGAAGCGGTCGGCGTGCTCGCGATCGGGCAGGACGAAGGACACCACGGGCCCGAAGTTACGCATCTGCCGCGCCGCCACCTGGTGTGCCGGGTCGGTCGGCAGCCCGGGGTAGCGCAGCCCGGTCACCTCCTCGCGCTGGCCCAGGGCGGCGGCCAGCGCGAGCGCGTTGCGCTGCTGCTGGGCGACCCGCAGATGGAGCGTCGCCAGGCAGCGGTGGGCCAGCCATGCCTCCATCGGGCCGGGGATCGCGCCCACGGTCTTGCGCCACAGCCGCACTGACGCCGCCAACCGTGGGTCCCGCGCGGTCACATAGCCAAGCAGCAGGTCTCCGTGGCCGGTCAGCGCCTTGGTGCCGCTGGCCACCGCGAAGTCCGCACCCAGTTCCAGGGGCCGTTGGCCCAGCGGTGTGGACAGCGTGTTGTCGACTGCGACCAGGGCGCCGACCGAGTGCGCGGCGTCCGCGAGCCGCCGGATGTCGCAGACGTCCAGGCCGGGGTTGGAGGGCGTCTCGATCCACAGCAGCCGCGCGCCGTCCAGGGCGTCTAGTTGCGCATCGCCTGCCGTTGGCGCCAGCCGTACCCGGACGCCGTACGACTCAAGGCGCTCTCGCAGCGCACGGGTTGTCTGGTAGCAGTCGGAGGGCAGTACCACCGTGTCCCCGGAACACACCTGGGAGAGGAGCACCGCCGATACCGCGGCCATTCCGGAGGCGAAGGCGACCGTCTCCGCCGGGGCTTCCGGCGACTCCAACCCGCAGATCGCCTCTTCTAGACGGCTCCAGGTCGGGTTGTCGTCACGGCCGTAGGTGTAGGGGCCGACCGCCTCGCCGGGCAGGTGGTAGTGCGCCGCGAAGGTAGGACCCGGTAGCGACGGGGCGTACGGCTCGGCGGGTGGCCTGCCGGCGTGCACGCTTCGGGTGCCGTCCCCTGTCCCGGTGGGGTGTTCGGACATCGCTGCCTCCTGCTCGGACGGTCGATGTTTCACGTGAAACCACGATCCCGCCGGAGGGCGGATCGCTATGCGCTGGTTGTATATGGCCTGTGATCCTAAGAGGCGGGGCGATGCCGGGATGGCGGGTTGTGGCGCCGCGGGCAGCTGTCGCACTGGTGTGGTTCTACGAAGGCCTGTGGTGCAAGGTCGTCCCCGGGCGGGCTGACCAGCGCGCGATCATCACACAGATTCCGCTGCTACCGCACTGGGCGGTGACACCGGTGATGGTGTCAATCGGCTTGGCGGAGGCGGCGGTTGGAGTGTGGGCCCTCAGTGGGGTCCGGCCGTATCTGGCGGCGGGCGTCCAGACCTGGCTGATCGGATCGTTCAATCTGGGTGGGCTGCTGTTCGCGCCGGACCGAATAACCGAGCCGGGACGGCTGATCGTGATGAACCTCGCGCTGATCTGCCTGATCTGGCTGGTGGCCGAGCGGCGGGCGTCCCGATGAGGGAGACGCCTTGGGCGACCGGGCGGATCCTCACTGCGCAGAGCGGTGGCCCCCGGCTGCTGTTCGGCCGGATGTACGAGGACCCGCGCATCGAGCTGCGCGCCTTCCCCGCTGCCGCCCGTGTGCTGTGCATCGCCTCGGCGGGCGATATGGCGGCCGCCCTCGCGCACGCCGGACACGATGTCACAGCCGTCGACATCAACCCCCGCCAACTCGCCTACGCGGCAGACCGCGTGACCCACGGCGCCCCGGCCCGTACCGGTACCGCGGAGCACCTGACGTCCGTCGGACGGCGTGCCGCCGCCGTGCTGCCCGGCTGGCGGCCCACGGAACTCGCGGCGTTCCTCGAACTGAACGACCCCGCACGCCAGTCGGCCTGGTGGCGGACACGGCTGGATGGCCCGGGGCTGCGCCTGCTGATGGGCGTCGCACTGCGGCCCGCAGGTCCGCTCGCGGCGCTGCTGCGCCCCGGATTCCGCGGCGTGGCCCCTACGCGCTTCGACGCCGTACTGCGTCAGCGCATCGCGGGCACCGTCGCCCGGCATCCGAACGCGGACAACCCCCTGCTGCGGTTGCTGCTGCTCGGTCTGGCCCCCGATCCGGCGCCCGCCACGGGCGTGCGGTTCATGCACACCGAGGTGGCCGAACACCTGGAGTCGGTGACCCCCGGCAGCTATGACGCCGTGACGCTCTCCAACATTCTGGACGGCCCGGGCGGTTCGTACGCCCGACGGCTGCGCGCCGCAGTGGAGCGCGCGGTACGGCCGGGTGGCCTCGCCGTTCTGCGCAGCCTGCGCGGCTCGGGGCGGCCCACCGACGACCGCTGCCCGCTGTGGGGAACCGTGCGTCTGATGCCTACAGGAGGCCCTAGGTGAAGCATCTGCTGCGCCGCCATCCGATCCCACTGCGCACACACTTCGCGCACTCGCTCGTCCTGACCTACGCCTTCCCCGCCGACGTACTGCGGCCGCTGCTCACCCCCGGCCTGGAGCTCGACACCTACACGTCGGACGGGCAGGAGTACGGTTTCGCGGCGGTCGCGCTGGTCGATCTGCGGGCACTACGGCCGGTGTTCGCGCCACCCGTACTCGGTACCGACCAGCTGATGACCGGCTACCGGGTCTTCACCCGCTTCCGCACTCCGGGCGGGCGGACCATGCGCGGGCTGCGGATCCTGCGCAGTGACACCTCCAGCCGGGTGCTGGCGCTCGGTGGCAACGTGCTGACCCGCTACCACTACCAACTGGCCGGACTGCGCTGCCGGTTGACCGGTGACCGGCTGGAGTTCGCGGTCCGTTCCCGGGACGCGGCGGCCGATCTGCTGGTCGCCGCCGACCTCAAGGGAACCGCCACGCTGCCCGAGGGCAGCCCCTTCGCCTCCCTGCGCGACGCCCGCCGCTTCGCGGGGCCGCTGCCTTACACGTTCGAGTACGAGCCGCGCGATGACAGCGTCACGGTGGTGAAGGCGTTCCGCACCCGGTGGGAGCCCCGGCCGGTGGATGTGGAGGTACGGCGGCTGACCTTCTTCGAGCACGGCGTTTTCACAGGTACCCGGCCCGTGCTGGCCAACGCCTTCCATGTGGCGGGCGTGGACTACGGCTGGCACGCGGGCGTACGGCATGGGACGGACGGGAGCCGGATATGACCGTCGAGGCCGTGGACGGTACACCCGCACCGTCTGGCGCCCGGCATGTCGTCGCCTACAACTGGCCGCTGTATGTGGCGGGTTCTGCGGCGGCCGCCGCCGGTGCGGTGATCGGGCGCCGCCATCGGGCCGCCTGGGCGGGAAGCGCGCTGGCCGCGTGGTGGCTTTCGGCCAGTGTGCTGGCCAGTCACCGTGTATACGACCGTTCGCCGCTGCACAGCTGGCGGTGGCTGGACCGGGTGCTGCCGGAGGGGCCCGGGCGCCATCTGGTGGTCTCGGCCGGGCTGGACGAGGCGAGCGCGGCGCTGCGGGCCCGCCACCCCGGCGCCGCGCAGACCGTCGCCGACCTGTATGACGCGCTACCGGTGACGGAGTCCTCGTTGCGCCGGGCGCGCCGCCGGGTGCCACCGCGGCCGGGCTCGATACCGGCGCGCCCGCACCGGCTGCCGGGCGCCGACGCCTCGTACGACACGGTGATCGCGCCGTTCGCGGTGCACGAACTGCGGCGGGCCGCGGACCGGGAAGCGCTGCTGGCCGAGTGTGCCCGGATACTGCGGCCGGGCGGTGCCGTCGTGCTGGTCGAGCACTGCCGCGACGCCGCCAACACGGCGGTCTTCGGGCCTGGCGCGCGGCACTTCATGCCGAGGCGCGAGTGGCTGAGGCTTGCCGCCCGCTCGGGTCTCACGGTCGCCCACGAAGGGCGGATCGCGGGCTACGTCACCGTACTGGTGCTGCGGAAGCGGGAAACGGTGTGACGGCGCTGCTCACCCTGGAGGGGCAGCTACGGCTGGTCGGGCTGGCGTTGGTGGTCATGGGGGCGGTGCATGCCGTACTTCCCCGGTTGATGGGCTGGCCCGCCGATCTGGCGAGCACCACCTTGCTGACCCGGCAGGTGTCGTATGCGCACCTGTTCTTCATCGGGCTGGTCTGTGTGCTGTTCGGCCTGCTGCCGTTGGCGCTCGCGCCCGAACTGCTCGCCGGGACACGGCTGGGCACCGCGCTGCTCGCGGGCGAGACGGTCTTCTGGGGGTTGCGCTGGGTGTTCCAGTTCACGGTGTTCCCGGCTCGGTTGTGGCGCGGGAACCGGATGCGTACCGCGGCGCACATGGCGCTGGTGCTGTTGTGGACCTGGGTGGCGGCCGTTTTCGGCTATGCGCTGGCCGCCACCCCGTGATGCTGTGTTTCACGTGAAACATCAGCTGTCGTGCACATCAGCGGTGGTCGTCCTCGTCCGGGAGGATCAGATGCATCGCCCAGGCGACGATGCTCACTACGAGGCCGCCGACCAGTGCGGCCCAAAAGCCCGAGACATGGAAGTCCAGCGTGAGCTTCTTCGACAGATACGAGGTGAGCATCAGCATCAGCGCGTTCACGACCAGCGTGAACAAACCGAGGGTGACGACGAACAGCGGAAAGGACAGCAGCTTCACGACCGGCTTGACGAGCCAGTTCACCACGCCGAAGACGAGCGCCACCAGGACCAGGGTGAGCGCTTTGTGGGCGGTGTTGGAGCCGGTGAGTGTTATGCCCTTGATCAACCAGACGGCGACGCCGAGGGCCACAGCGTTGGCCAGCGTCTTGAGCACGAATTTCTTCATGGTGTGATCGTCGCAGAGACTCTGGTGGGGGCAAGGAAGAACTGGTGGAGAGAAGGCGAGGGACCGGGCACATGAAGGCGTTCCGGCTGGACGACCTGGATGCCGAGCGCGCGGCGAACGACGGCGCATACCTGCGCTTTCTGCGGGAGCGGAACATGTCCGCCGGGCTCTACGCGCTCCCGGCGGGCGGCACCGACACGCAGTCGCCGCACCCGCAGGACGAGATCTACCTGGTGGTGAGCGGCCGGGCGTCGATCACGGTGGGAGAGGAGACGACGCACGTGGCCAGGGGCAGTGTTGTCTACGTACCGGCCGGAACGCCGCACCGCTTCCACCACATCACCGAGGATCTGCGGGTGCTGGTGGTCTTCTCCCCGCCCGAAGGATGACCGGCGGCTTCAGGGTCCCGTAAGGGTCCGATCAGGGGCGGATGGGGACCGTGGACCCTCGGTTCCGGGTACTCGTGACCGTAAGCTCGAATCACAAGCCAAGTAGGGGCGGAGGGAGTCGGAAATGAGCGACAACGGGTTCTTGAGCGGCCTGCCCTGGTGGGTCAAGTGGGTCGCCGTGCCGGTGATCGCACTGGTCGTCTTCGGTGGACTGATCGCCAGCATCATCGGGTTCATCGCGGGTCTGCTGTTCAAGGTGGTGCTGTTCGCGGCACTGGTCGGCGGCCTGGTCTATGTGGTGAAGAAGTTCACCTCGTCCTCGACCTCGCGCAGCGACTGGTAGTCGCCCATGGCGCGGACCCGGCAGGAACAGCGAACGCTCGCGGCGGAGGAGATTCCGAACCGCGAGCGTCGCTGTTTTTCCGGCCAACTACCCGGAAAGGCCTAGGAGTTGTGGCCCTCGTCCTGGACCGGCACCCGCTCGGAGCGCGGTGCCGAACCGTTGGGCGATGCCGCAGATGCCGCAGATGCCGCAGATGCCGCAGTGGTGTCCTTGGCGGTCTCGCTGTTCATGGAGGCGAGTAGCTGACGGGCCAGGCCGAGCCCGGTGCCGCCCATGGTGAGTGCCTTGGCGAACATGTCGGACATCCCGTCGGCGCCGTTGAGCAGCACCATGTGGTCGACGTTGCCGAAGGCCGCAGAGCCCGCCCTGACGATCTCCGGCCAGTTCTCGGCGAGTTGCTGGGCGACCACCGCCTCCTGGTTCTCCGCCAACGCCGCCGCCCGCGCCTTGATGGCCTCCGCCTCGGCCAGACCCTTCGCCCGGGCCGCCTCGGCCTCGGCCAGACCACGAGCCTGAGCCGAGGCCGCCTCCGCCTCACCGGTGGCCTTGGTGGCCGCCGCCGCGGCCATACCGCGGGCCTTGGTCGCCTCCGCCTCGGCGGCCGCGGCGGTCTTCACCCGGGTCGCCTCGGCCGCGGCGGCCAGCTCGGTCTCCTTCGCCTTGGCCTGCGCGGCAGAGATACGGGCGTCGCGCTCTGCCTCGGCCAGGGTGCGCTTCTCGTACGCCTTGGCGTCCGCGGGCTTGCGGACGTCCGCCTGGAGCTGCTGCTCGCGGCGGTGCGCTTCGAGTTCCGCGACGCGGGTCTCCTGGACCACGACCTCCTGGCGCGCCGCGGCCTCCGACAGCGGGCCGGCCTGGCGGGCGGTGGCCGCCGCCTTGTCGCGCTCCGCCTGGTAGCCGGCCTGGAGGATCTCGCTGTCCCGGGTCGCCTCGGACATCCGGGCGGCGGCCTTCTGCTCGGCCTCGGTGGCCAGCCGGTCCGCCTCCGCCTGCGCGATACGGGCGTCCCGCTGGACGGCCGCGGCGTGCGGCGCGGCCAGGTTCTTGATGTAGCCGGTCGGGTCCTCGATCTCGTGGATCTGCAACGAGTCGACGATCAGGCCCAGCTTCTCCATCTCCGTACCCGAAGCGGAGCGGGTCTGCGCGGTGAGCTTCTCGCGGTCGCGGATCATCTCCTCGACCGTCAACCCGCCCACGATGGACCGCAGATGACCGGCGAACACGTTGTGCACCCTGTCGCCCATGTACTTCTGCTGGTCCAGGAAACGGCGGGCGGCGTTGGCGATCGACACGAAGTCGTCGCCTACCTTGAAGATGACCACGCCGCGGACCTTCAGCGGAATGCCCTGCTTGGTCACGCAGTCCACCGACAGCTCGGACTCGTTGAGGTCGAGCGAGAGCTTGCGGACCGCCTGCATACCGGGGAGGACCAGCGTTCCGCGCCCGGTGACGATGCGGAAGCCCATCCCCTCCTCCAGGCCCTCGGTACGGTGCTTGGAGCCGGAGATGACCAGTGCTTCGTTGGGCTCGGCCACGCGCCACATCAGCTTGAACAGCGCGACCAGGATGATGATTGCGACGAGTACCGCACCCGCCACGACGCCGATGACCATCGGCACATGCCCCCTCTTACCACGGCTCCCTGATGGAGCCGACATACGCGAGTCTGCTCCCGCCTACGGCGGGCACCAAGACCCCGACCCGCACAGGACGCGGTTGTCGAACCCTTGGTTCACACCCGCGTCCAGACCGTTATCGATCTTCGGGTTTAGCCGGGGGTTCACACGAAGGGCGCGACGTAAACGGTGCGCGGCGGCTGGTACTCCACGACCACGACCAGCGTGCCGGTCTCGATGCGCTGGCCCGCGTCCATCGGGTAGGCCAGGAAGTGCTCGGCGCCACCCCGGATCCGTACGATCACTTCGCCCACCAGACCCGGGCCGATCGTCCCCGTCACCCGCCCTTGAAGCCCCACCATGTCCGGAGCGTAACTCAGGCCCTGCGCCGACGCCCCCTGCGGTGCGCCCGCTCCGGGCGGTCCGCGCAGACCACCAGGGCCGCCAGCAGCGTGGTCAGCGGTACGGACGCGACGAGTCCGATGCTGCCCACCAGCGTGCGCACGATCTCCTCGGCGACGATCTCGCTGTTCGCCACCGTCGCCACCCCGCTGCGCGCGATGGAGAACAGCAGCAGCAGTGGTAGCGAGGCGCCCGCGTACGCCATCACCAGGGTGTTCACCACGGAAGCGATGTGGTCCCGGCCGATGCGCATGCCCGCCCCGTACAACCGGCGCCAAGTGGCCGCCGGATCCGCGTCCTTGAGCTCCCACACCGCCGCGACCTGGGTCACCGTCACATCGTCGAGCACCCCGAGCGAGCCGATGATGACACCGGCGAGCAGCAGGCCGCGGATCTCGATGCCCGGGTAGAGGGTGTGCACCAGACCGGTCTCGTCGGAGGTGTCGCCGGTCAGCAGCGCCCAGTCGATGAACACCGAGCCCAACAGCCCGATCAGCAGCAGTGAGCACAGGGTGCCGAGCACCGCGACCGAGGTACGGGCCCCCACGCCGTGGCACAGGTAGAGCGCCACCAGCATGATCGCGCTGGCCCCGACCACCGCGACCAGCAGCGGGTTCGCGCCCTGAAGGATCGCCGGAAGCACGAACAGGGTCAGCACCGCGAAGCTGATCACCAGCGCCACCAGCGCGGTCACCCCGCGCAGCCGTCCCACCGCCACCACGGCGAGCGCGAACACCGCGGCGAGCGCGGCCATCGGAACCGTACGGTCGACGTCGATGACCGAGTACCTCAGGTTAGCCGGAGCGCCCGGCGAGTAGGCGACCACGACCCGCTGCCCGGTCGTGTAGCGGCGCAGCTGGCCCGGCTGGACGATCTCGGTGAACGTGTGGCCGGTGTCCCTGCCGGAGGTCACCTGGACGACGGTGCGCTGGCAGACACCCGAAGTGGCGGTCGATATCGGGCCGTTGGTGCACGGCGTGTCGACGACCTGGCGGACCTGGGCGCTCTGCGTCTGCTGGTCGAAGCCGACCCCGGTGTGCGTGTGCGCCGGGGCGCCGTTCGGCCACAGCACGACCAGGCCGATGGCGACGGCCGCCGCGAACGGGACCAGGACCGCGGCGATCACCTTGCGCAGGTGCGCGGAGACCGGATGGGCGGGGCCGTGCGCATGGCTGTGGCAGTGCCCCTGAGCGCGGGCGCGGGCCGGGTCGGCGTCAACGGGGTGCGCCGCGCGGGTGAAGCCTGCCGTATCCGACGTGTCCGTCGTGTCCACCCGCAGATCATGGCAAGGGCCCCTGGCGCCGCGCCCGGGTGACCCGCTAGCGTTGTGCGTACCTTTGCAATCGCGGGAGCTCGGAGCACCGGGCTGAGAGGGCGCTGATCTCCGTACCACGGGACGTACGGAAACCGCTGCGTCGACCGCTGAACCTGTTACCGGGTAATGCCGGCGTAGGGAGTGGGTCTCATGACCATGCAGGATGCACGCACGCCTGAAACCTCTTCGGAGATCGGCTGGCACAAGGGCTACCTCGAAGGATCCCGTCCGGATCTGCGGGTGCCCGTGCGCAGGGTGCACCTCACCAACGGCCGCGATGTGACGCTGTACGACACCTCCGGCCCGTACACCGACCCCAACATCGAGACCGATGTGCGGCGTGGGCTCGCCCCGCTCCGGGAGAACTGGATCATCGCCCGGGGCGACACCGAGGAGTATCCGGGCCGTGAGCTGCGCCCCGAGGACGACGGACTGAAGCACACCTCCCCGCGCGGCGGTCTGCGCAACCTGGACGCGGTCTTCCCCGGGCGTCCGCGGCTGCCCCGCCGGGGGCGCGGCGGGCAGGCGGTGACCCAACTCGCGTACGCCAGGCGCGGCGAGGTCACCGCGGAGATGGAGTACGTGGCGCTGCGCGAGGGCGTCTCCCCCGAGGTGGTCCGCGAGGAGATCGCCGCCGGGCGCGCCGTGCTGCCCGCCAATGTCAACCACCCGGAGATCGAGCCGATGATCATCGGCAAGCGGTTCCTGGTGAAGGTCAACGCCAACATCGGCAACTCCGCGGTCACTTCCTCCATCGAGGAGGAGGTGGAGAAGATGACCTGGGCGACGCGCTGGGGCGCCGACACGGTCATGGACCTGTCCACCGGCCGCAACATCCACACCACCCGTGAGTGGGTGCTGCGCAACTCGCCGGTCCCGATCGGCACCGTGCCGCTCTACCAGGCGCTGGAGAAGGTGGACGGCAAGGCCGAGGAACTCACCTGGGAGATCTACAAGGACACCGTCATCGAGCAGGCCGAGCAGGGCGTCGACTACATGACGGTGCACGCCGGTGTGCTGCTGCGGTACGTACCGCTGACGGCGCGGCGCAAGACCGGCATCGTCTCGCGCGGTGGCTCCATCATGGCCGCGTGGTGCCTGGCGCACCACAAGGAGAGCTTCCTGTACGAGAACTTCGAGGAGCTCTGCGAGATCCTTCGGGCGTACGACATCACGTTCTCGCTGGGCGACGGTCTGCGTCCGGGCTCCATCGCGGACGCCAACGACGAGGCGCAGTTCGCGGAGTTGCGTACGCTCGGCGAGCTGAACCAGATCGCCAAGTCGCATGACGTGCAGACGATGATCGAGGGCCCCGGCCATGTCCCGATGCACAAGATCAAGGAGAACATCGACCTCCAGCAGGAGATCTGCGAGGAGGCCCCGTTCTACACCCTCGGCCCGCTGACCACCGATGTCGCACCGGGGTATGACCACATCACCTCCGGCATCGGCGCGGCGATGATCGGCTGGTGGGGCACGGCCATGCTCTGCTACGTGACTCCCAAGGAGCACCTGGGACTTCCGGACCGCGACGATGTGAAGACCGGTGTCATCACGTACAAGATCGCGGCCCATGCGGCGGACCTGGCCAAGGGCCACGCGGGCGCGCAGGAGTGGGACGACGCGCTGTCCGACGCGCGCTTCGAGTTCCGCTGGGAGGACCAGTTCAACCTGGCCCTGGACCCCGACACGGCCCGCTCGTTCCATGACGCGACCCTCCCCGCGGAGCCCGCGAAGACGGCCCACTTCTGCTCGATGTGCGGGCCGAAGTTCTGCAGCATGAAGATCTCGCAGGACATCCGCCGGGAGCACGGTGGTACGGCCGAGGAGATCGAGGCCGGGATGGCCGAGAAGTCGAAGGAGTTCGCGGAGGCGGGGAACCGGGTTTACCTGCCGATCGCGGACTGAGGTTCCGGTCCACCGCGGAGGGGCTCCGGCTTCTGCTGGAGCCCCTCCGGTCTGCCCGAACGTCACTGCGCGCGTGCCCGGAGGTTGGCGGCGCAGGAGTCCGGCGCTTCGGTCAGCGGGATGTCCGGTCCGCGCACCGCGGTCCCAGGACGACGTTGACCTGGGCGACGAGCCGGGGCCGTCCGGTACGGCCGGCTGCC
The DNA here is from genome assembly GCF_029269905.1 of Streptomyces silvisoli. Classification (NCBI taxonomy): domain Bacteria; kingdom Bacillati; phylum Actinomycetota; class Actinomycetes; order Kitasatosporales; family Streptomycetaceae; genus Streptomyces; species Streptomyces silvisoli. The sequence goes on from NZ_JARJBC010000012.1 coordinate 42,240, forward strand.
TGCCAGCACTGTTCGACGCGTCGGAACAGGCCGTCCATGTGCTCCGGCGGAAGCGCCGCGCCCAGGAAGCCGTCGCCCCAGCGTGCGACGCGTTCCATCACGACCGGAGCGAAGCCGCCGAAGAGGACCTCCGGTCCGCTGGCGCTCGCGGGCGCCGGACCGATGGGGCCGATGTCCGCCGAGAGCGGTTTCCCTGACCAGAGTTGGCGAAGGGCCGCCAGCTGCCCGTCGAGGCGGCGGCCACGGTGGTGCAGGTCGACATCGGCGGCGAGGTAGTCGTCCGCACGGCCGCCCACGCCGATGCCGAGGGTGAAGCGGCCGCCGGAGATCCGGTCGAGCGTCGCGCACTGCTTGGCGAGCAGCACGGTGGAGCGCAACGGCACCAGCAGTACCTCGGTCTGCACCCGGACGCGTGAGGTGGCACCGGCGAGCGTGGCCAGGGTGACCATGGGCTCGGGGTTGTCGTACACCAGCCGGTCGAGCAGCCCGAGGGTGCGGTACGGACCCTCGTCGGCGCGCCGCGCCCAGGTCAGCAGCGTGGCCGGGTCATTGATCGGCAGGCCGAGGCCCACCTCGATACGGGACATGGATTCGATCCTCCGGAAGGGCTCAGGGCATGACTGACCAACTGCCGCCCCTCCATGGCCCGTTGCCGGGCGCGCTCCCACACTGCGGCGTACTTCTGGAGAGCCTGATCCTCAGAGTGCGTCCACATTAACCGCGGTTCCGGCTACGTGCGACAGGGTTTCCGGATGGCACGTCCGGAAACCCCGTCGGCGTTGCGTCAGTGGTGACGGTGGGCGCACCAGCGGGGGGCGTGGCCGAGGGGCTGGACGTAGCGGGCGGACGACCAGCCGTACGTGCCGTCGGTCAGCAGGTACCAGCGCGGGTTGCCCTTGATCGACTCACCCCTGACCGCGCAACGGATGCTGAGGATCGAGCCGGTGGCGTGCCAGCCGACGACGCGGCTGTGCGTGGTCGGGCGCTGGCGGACGTTGAGGCCGCGACGGGCGATGACGCGGCCCCGGTAGTGGCGGTGGTGACGACGCCCGTTGTGCAGGCGGTGGTCGTGGCGGCGGTGTTGACGGTGGTCTCGGCCGTGGTCCCGGCCGTGGTCCCGGCCGTGGTCGTACCCACCGTCGCCTCTGTGGTCGCGGCCGTGGTCGCGGCCGTGGTCGTATCCACCGTCGCCTCTGTGGTCGCGGCCGTGGTCGTAGCCGCTGTCGCCTCTGTGGTCGCGGCCGTGGTCGTAGCCGTCGTCGCCTCTGTGGTCGCGGCCGTGGTCGTAGCCGCTGTCGCCTCTGTGGTCGCGGCCGTGGTCGTACCCGCCGTCGCCTCTGTGGTCCCGGCCGTGGTCGTAGCCGTCGTCGCCTCTGTGGTCGCGGCCGTGGTCGCCGTCATGGCGTCCGCCGTGGTGGTGGGGGTCGTCGGTGGGGGAGGACACGGCGGCCGGGCGCACGTCGGCGACCGCGGGGACGACGGCGGTGGCGGTGAGGAACGCGCTCGCGGCGACTGCGATCAGTGCCCTGTTGAGCTTCGACTGCGGAACCATCTGCTCACTCCTGGGAACGGAAGACCGACCCGTCCGCGACCCGTGCCGAAGGGCAGGCGGACAGGCAGGTGGGTGGGGTGGGGGGAAGTCCTGATGAAACGAAGCTAGTTCGCGGTGCGCCGGATGCCCCTCAACGCCTGGTGTGATAGGCCGATTAACCACCCGTCTGCGGAGTACGCGCAGGTCAGCGGGCAGGCCGAATGCCCTTCTGGCCGCCCTGGCATGTCGGTGCCGGCGCCGCCCGGCGTACGAGCCGGTCAGCCGCGTCCGGCGTACGAGCCCGTCAGCCGCGTCCGGCGTACGAGCCGGTCAGCCGCGTCCGGTGTCCGAGTCGCCGAAGTCGGGGCTGCTGAAGTCCGGGCTGGAGTACCGCGGGCTGCTGAACCGTGGCGGACCGGAGTCCGGCTCCTCGCCGCCCGGGCTGGAGAAGCCGGGGCGTGAGTACCCCAGACCGTGCGGCATATGGGGCCGGTCGTCGATGGGCGCGTCCTCGGAACCCGGCAGTCCCGGACCGGAGTTGGCCCGTCCGCTGCTGGCCTGCGCCTCGTGCAGGAACGGCAGCATGCCGCGCTCCAGCAGCGCCGTGAGCCAGGCGTCCTTGGCCGCCATGACCTCGGCCGGGTCATCGTGTTCGGTCGCCCGGATCGCCGACGAGCCGTCGCGCAGCGCGGTCAGCACCAGGCCGACCGTGCCCGCCAGCACCCCGGCACCGGCGATCGCCAGGAACAGCCAGCCCGCCGTGCGCAGCGGTGCCGCTATCGCGGGCTCCGGGTCCATCGCCGCCAGTACGTACCCGACCAGCAGGAAGATCAGCGCGGCGGTTCCGGCCAGGATCGGGGTCAGCACCGCCACGATCGCGAACAGACCGGCGCCGCCCGAGGTGTCCCCCGCGCCGCCACCCGCCGTGGCGTGCCCGTTGTCAGCGCGCGGCGGCTCGGGGACCACGGCGCGCTGCGCTTCGCGCACGCGCAGGTAGTGGTCGTACTCGGCGGCGGCGCATGCCGAGATCGCGGCGGCGGCACTGAGAGCCATGGTGCGCAACTGCTCGGAGCTGAGCCGGGTGCCGTTGGCGGCGGGTGCTTCCGCCGCCGCTCGCAGCGCCTCGTCGAGGACCCGCTCGAAATCCGGGCGGTCCTCGCTCAGCAGGTGCGGAGCGCTGTTCATGTACATCCCCCGATGCTCCGTTCCCCTCCGACCTGCCATGTCCCGGTCCTGCGCCGGGGCGGCTGGTCGAAAGCGGAAGGCGAGCGTATGACGGATAAACCGATGGTAGAGCGCGGCACTGACACGGTGACAGAGTGTTTACCGAATTCGGCTGCTCGGGCTGGTACTTACGGTCCTTCCAGGTAGGGACGGTGTCCGGCTCGCGCGGATTGCCCTCTTACCGGAGCTCTATGCGGCAGGGGGCCAAAACCTATACGGTGAGCGGCAGTTGGGCCACCAGTAGCTTGCCCTCCATGGTCACCCCGCCGTCCATCGCGACCGCGAGATCGTCGGCGTAGACGTGCGGCCCGGACACCGCGGGCGCGCTGACCTCGCCTCCGTCCTCGGTGCCCACCTCGCCCAGCAGGTACGGGATGGGGCTGTGGCCGTGGACGACGCGCTGTCCGCCGTAGGCGTCGAGGAGTTCGCGTACCGCCGTGGTGCCCGTGTCGCCGCGGAAGGCGAAGCGCTTGGTGAACTTGCGGAACAACTCCCAGCATTCGTCCGCGTCGGCGCGTTGCAGCACACCGGTCACCGCGTCGTTGACCGCGTCGATGCTGGTGCCGTACTCCAGGTACGCGGTGGTGTCGGAGTGCAGCAGCAGGTGGCCGTCCTCCAGTGCCACCGCGTCCAGCCGGGACATCCAGGCGACATGGTGGTCCTGGAGGCGTTCCATGTCGGTGGGCTGGCCGCCGTTGAGCCGCCAGGCGGCGAGGAACGAGGCGGTTCCGGCGGTGGAGTTGACGGGTGTGTCGTCGAACTTCTTGGCGCCGATCAGCAGTAGTTCGTGGTTGCCCATCAACGCCTTCGCGTAGCCGCCCGCGGCGGCGGCCTCGGCGGACAGCTGCATCACCAGGTCGATGACGCCGATGCCGTCCGGACCGCGGTCGGTGAAGTCGCCGAGGAACCACAGCCGGGCGCGGCCCGCCGACCAGTGCCCTTCGGCGTCGATGAGCCCCTCGGCGTGCAGCGCGGCGCGCAACTCGTCGAGGTAGCCGTGCACATCGCCGACGACGTACAGCGGTCCTGGCGGTGCCTCGTCCGGGTCGGCCACGGCCTCCAGCTGGACGGTCGGGGTGTACTCGGCGCGCTGCACGACGGGCAGGTCATGGACGGTCGGCGTGTACTCGACCACGGGCGGCGCGGGTGGAGCCGTCGCGCCCGTGGGCGGGAAGCCGGGTGCGACGGGGGCACCGGTCAGGCCGGGCGCCGGCGGTGGTCCCGGCGGAAGGCCCTGGCCGGTCATGGCGGACCCGTCGGAGGCCGTGGGAAAACCGGGCGGGGACGACGTGATCACCGGGAGTGCGGTCGCCTCCTCGAACACGGTCGGGCCGTCCGGAAACGCCACCGCGCCCTGCGGATAGGCGGGGGGTAGCTCCACACCCGGCGGAACGACGGGGTCGGCCGGGTGCCAGCCCCCCGACGCACTCACCCCGGGCGTTACGGGTTCCTGACCGGCCCCCTGAGTCATCGACCCCTCCACCTTCGCGCCGCCGTGCACCGCCGCCGCGCCCTGCGCGGCCTGCGCCGACGCGTCCTCCGGTGTCATCCGCCCATCATAGGAATGCCGCTCTCGCGTTGCGACGCACCTGCCACCTGCCAATTGGGGCGGAGCGGACAATATCCGTGAAATTGTCCGCGCGCTGTCTGCGGGACACCGTGAAGACGACCGCCGGACCGCCGAAATCCGTTCAATCGTCGTCCGGGGAGCGCGGTGGACTCACCGTGGTGCGCGGGGAACGCCGTTGCGAGGAGGCCCGCACGATCAGATCGGTCGGCATGACCTGCGCCACCGGACGGCCGGCGCCCACTCCCTCGATCGCGTCGATCAGCAACTGGACGACCGCGGTGCCGATCCGGCCGGGCTTGAGGGAGAGTGTGCTGATCGGCGGCTCGGTGGTGGCGTAGGCCGCGCGCTCGCTACAGCAGACCAGCAGCAGGTCCTCGGGAACACGCAGCCCGTACCGCCTGGCGGCGGCCAGCAGGTCGGTGCCGTTGGGGTCGAACAGGCCGTAGACCGCGTCGGGCCGGTCGGGCCTGGCCAGCAGCCGGTCGGCGGCGACCGCGCCCGCGCAGGGGTCGTGCGCCGGGTACGACTCGTACACCGGCTCCTGGCCCACGCGCTCGCACCAGTTGAGGTAGGCCGTGGTCGACAGCCGGGTGTACGTGTCGGTGCTGGTGCCGGTGAGCAGGCCGATGCGACGGGCGCCGGAGTCCGCGAGGTGTTCGAGGATGCCGAGAACGGCCTGTTCGTGATCGTTGTCCACCCAGGCGTGCACCGGAAGGTTGCCCGCCGGGCGACCGTCGCTGACCACCGGGATGCCCTGCCGGACCAGATCGGCCACCACCGGGTCGTGGTCCGACGGATCGATGACGACCGTGCCGTCCAGCGCCACGTTGCTCCAGACGTCGTGCCGGGAGGACGCGGGGAGGATCACCAGGGCGTAGCCGCGGGCCAGCGCGGCGGAGGTCGCGGCACGTGCCATCTCGGCGAAGTAGGCGAACTCGGTGAAGGTGAAAGGTTCTTCCCCGTATGTGGTCACCGTCAAGCCGATCAGCCCGGATCTACCCGTGCGTAGTGTCCGCGCTGCGGCAGACGGGCGATAGCCCAGTCGGTTCGCGACCTCGCGGACGTGGCGACGGGTAGCGTCGGGCAGACGGCCTTTGCCGTTGAGTGCGTCGGAGACAGTCGTGATCGAGACCCCGGCCGCGGCTGCCACGTCCCGGATCCCCGCTCGCTCCAGCCGGCGCCCGGACCGGCTCGCCTGGTGGTTACCTGCTGCTGTCATGGCAGGCCGATAGTAGGGCTCGGGTGGTCTGGTGGCGGGGGCTGGCGAACGGCGATGTGCAGTGACGTTTCTGTATATGCGTGGGGCGGGTCTTCCCTTGAAATGCCAGGCAGAACAAGGGATTTGGACTCTTTGGTTGGCTGTACGGTCCGCTTGACTCGCCGTGTGGTCCAGTTTCTCGGGACGTTCCACCTCACCTGTACGAGTGACGCGCGCCAGGGCGTACGCCACCGGCGTACGCCGGGGTACATCACCCCTCCCGTTGGGCGCACGCCCCCTCTTAGGGTGTGAGCAGCGGGTGTGAGCAGCCGCTGAGTACGGCGTGGCAGTACGGACGGCCGCCACTGGTCGCCCGTACCCCCGGGATGGTCGAGGAGGACCTACGGTGACAGAAGCACAACCCAGGCTCCGTGCCGCCCTGCGCGGCATCCCCGCGTACAAGCCGGGCAAGCCCGCGGTCTCCGGGACCGGCGCGCCCGCCTACAAGCTGTCCTCCAACGAGAACCCCTACCCACCGCTGCCCGGTGTGATGGAGACGGTGGCCGAGGCCGCGCGCTCCTTCAATCGCTACCCGGACATGGGCTGCGCCGGACTCACCGCCGAGCTGGCGAAGCGCTTCGACGTGCCGGAGACGCACATCGCGACCGGTACCGGATCGGTGGGCGTGGCCCAGCAGCTGCTGCAGGCCACTTCCGGGCCGGGCGACGAGGTGATCTACGCCTGGCGGTCGTTCGAGGCGTACCCGATCATCACGCAGATCTCCGGCGCCACGGCGGTACCGGTGCCGCTGACCGAGGGCGAGGTACACGACCTCGACGCGATGGCGGAGGCGATCACCGACCGCACCCGGCTGATCTTCGTGTGCAACCCCAACAACCCGACCGGCACGGTGGTGCGCCGCGCCGAGCTGGAGCGGTTCCTGGACCGGGTGCCGTCCGACGTGCTGGTGGTGCTGGACGAGGCGTACCGCGAGTTCATCCGCGACGCCGAGGTGCCCGACGGCGCCGAGCTGTACCGGGACCGCCCCAACGTCTGCGTGCTGCGCACCTTCTCCAAGGCGTACGGGCTCGCCGGGCTGCGGGTCGGCTTCGCCATCGCGCACGAACCGGTGGCGGCGGCGCTGCGGCAGACCGCGGTGCCGTTCGGGGTGAGCCAGCTGGCCCAGGACGCGGCGGTGGCGTCGCTGCGGTCGGAGGAGGCGCTGCTGGAGCGGGTGGAGGCGCTGGTCGCCGAGCGCACCCGGGTCAGCAAGGAACTGACCGAGCAGGGCTGGATAGTGCCGCAGACACAGGCGAACTTCGTCTGGCTGCGGCTCGGCGACCGCACGCTGGACTTCGCGGCGGCGTGCGAGCGCGCCGGGGTCGTGGTGCGGCCCTTCCAGGGGGAGGGCATCCGGGCGACGATCGGTGAGCGGGAGGCCAACGACCTGTTCCTGCGGGCGGCGGCGGAGTTCCGCGGGGAGCTGTAGGAAGTTGTAGGGGGCCGACAAAGGCCCCGATGACCGCCCGGCGAAGCGGAACGCGGGCGAAACGTTACGTCAGGGGTGCGCCGATACGGCGCGCCCCTGATGCGTTCCCGCCCCAGGTAGTCGGTTGAAACGGCTGCCAGCGCCGTGTGAAGAGTGTCACCCACCCCGCTGTCAAGAGCCGAAACAAGCTGAGACATAATTGCTTGTGAATGTGAACGCGTTCACAAGCTCACCCGCGCGCCAAGGTAAGGAGACGCGACGTGGACCTCGCTCTCGCCCCGGAGACACTGGCCCGGTGGCAGTTCGGCATCACGACCGTCTACCACTTCCTCTTCGTCCCGCTCACCATCAGCCTGTCCGCGATCACCGCCGGGTTCGAGACGGCGTGGGTGCGGACGGGGAAGCTGAAGTACTTCCACGCCACCAAGTTCTGGGGAAAGCTCTTCCTCATCAACATCGCGATGGGCGTGGTCACCGGCATCGTGCAGGAGTTCCAGTTCGGTATGAACTGGTCGGACTACTCCCGCTTCGTGGGCGATGTCTTCGGCGCCCCGCTGGCGATGGAGGCGTTGATCGCCTTCTTCTTCGAGTCCACCTTCATCGGACTGTGGATATTCGGCTGGGACAAGCTGCCGAAGAAACTGCACTGCGCGTGCATCTGGATCGTGTCGGTCGGCACCGTGCTGTCGGCGTACTTCATCCTGGCCGCGAACTCCTGGATGCAGCACCCCAACGGCTACCGGATCAACCCGCACACCGGACGGGCCGAGCTCACCAGCATCTGGACCGTCCTCACCCAGAACACCACGCTCGTTCAGGCCTTCCACACGCTCACCGCCTCCTTCCTCACCGGCGCCGCGTTCGTCGTGGGTATCGCCTCGTACCACCTGTGGAAGGCCAAGCGGCGGCAGAACGCGGGCGAGACGACGACGGACAAGGACCGCAAGAGGATCGGCGCGCTGCGCAGTTCGCTGCGCACCGGCCTGGTCCTCGCGGTGGTCGCCGGACTCGGCACCGCCGTCAGCGGCGACACCCTGGGCAAGGTCATGTTCGAGCAGCAGCCGATGAAGATGGCGGCGGCCGAAGCGCTCTGGGACACCCAGGCGCCCGCGCCCTTCTCTGTGTTCGCGGTCGGCGACGTCAGCAAGGGCCACAACACCGTGGAGCTGTCCGTCCCCGGCATCCTGTCCTTCCTCGCGCACAGCAACTTCCACGAGGCCGTCCCCGGTATCAACGACGTCGCCAAGCAGGAGGCGGCCAGGTACGGCGGCAAGCCGGACGACTACATCCCCAACATCTTCGTCACCTTCTGGGGCTTCCGGTTGATGATCGGCTTCGGGATGACCTCGTTCGTCGCCGGACTGATCGGACTGTGGACCACTCGAAGGAAGCGCTGGCTGGCGCCGGAGTTCCGCACCGGCGAGGAGGACGTACCGCGCCTGATGCTCACGCCCAGGCGGGAGATGAGCACCTTCTTCACCAAGTGGTCCTGGCGCATCGGGATCCTGACCATGGGCTTCCCGCTGATCGCCAACTCCTTCGGCTGGGTCTTCACCGAGATGGGACGGCAGCCGTGGGTGGTCTACGGGCTGATGAAGACCCGCAACGCGGTCTCCCCCGGTGTCAGCCAGACCGAGGTCATCGTCTCGATGTCCGTCTTCACGCTGCTCTACGCGATCCTGGCGGTCATCGAGGTGCGGCTGATGGTCCGCTACGCCAAGGCGGGACCGGTCACCGACGAACTGCCACCGGCCGACGACCCGCGGCTGCGCGGCCCGTCCAACGGCTCCGGCACCGGGTCGGACAGCGGCGAGGACGCCGAGTCCGACAAGCCCATGGCCTTCGCCTACTGACCGGCGTACGGCAGAGATCGGGAGAGAACGACCATGCACCTTCACGACGTCTGGTTCGTGCTGATCGCCGTTCTGTGGACCGGCTACTTCTTCCTGGAGGGCTTCGACTTCGGCATCGGCGTGCTCACCAAGCTGCTGGCGCGGGACGAGAAGGAGCGCCGGGTGCTGATCAACACGATCGGCCCGGTCTGGGACGGCAACGAGGTCTGGCTGCTCTCCGCGGGCGGCGCGACCTTCGCGGCCTTCCCGGACTGGTACGCCACGCTGTTCAGCGGCTTCTACCTACCGTTGCTGATCATTCTGGTCTGCCTGATCGTGCGCGGCGTCGCCTTCGAGTACCGGGCCAAGCGCGATGACGCCCGCTGGAAGCGCAACTGGGAACACGCGATCTTCTACACCTCCTTGCTGCCCGCCTTCCTGTGGGGCGTGGCCTTCGCCAACATCGTGCGGGGCGTGCCGATCAACGCGGACAAGGACTTCACCGGCACGCTCCTGGACCTGCTGAGCCCCTACGCGCTGCTCGGCGGGGCGGTGACACTGACGTTGTTCACCTTCCACGGCGCGGTGTTCGCGGCGTTGAAGACGCTCGGCGACGTACGGGCCAGGGCGCGTGCGATGGCCGGTGTCCTCGGACTGGTGGCCGCGGCCTTCGCGTTGGCCTTCCTGGTCTGGACGCAGGCGCACAGCGGCAACGCGCGCAGCCTGGTCGCGCTGGTGGTCGCCGTGGCCGCACTGGCCGTGGCGCTGGTCTGCAACCGGTTCGGCCGGGAGGGATGGTCGTTCGCGCTGTCCGGGGTGACCATCGCGGCGGTGGTGGCCATGCTGTTCCTGGCGCTGTTCCCGGACGTGATGCCGTCCACCACCAACCCGGCGTGGAGCCTCACCGTCTCCAACGCGTCGTCCAGCCCGTACACGTTGAAGATCATGACGTGGATCGCGGGCATCATGACGCCGCTCGTGCTCGGCTACCAGGCATGGACCTACTGGGTCTTCCGCAAGCGCATCGGGACCCAGCACATACCCGACCCGATCACCCACTGAGGCCACCGTGCGACCCGTCGACCCGCGCCTGCTCCGGTACGCCAGGACCACCCGCGTCTTCCTCGCCGCGACGGTGGCCCTCGGCCTCGCCGGGGCGGGCCTGGTCGTCGCCCAGGCGATGCTCATCGCCGAGATCGTGGTCGGCGCCTTCCAGCACCACTACGGAACGTCCCAACTCGCTTCCGCCATAACCCTCCTCATCGCAGTCTCCATCGGCCGCGCCGCCGTGGGCTGGCTCACCGAACTCGCCGCCCACCGCACCAGTGCCTCCGTCAAGTCCCAACTGCGCCGCCGACTGCTCGCCCATGCCACCCGGCTCGCTCCCACGCCGTCCGACCCGGGGCGCGGTGGCCCGCAGCGCATCGGTGAACTCACCACCCTCGCGCTGCGCGGAGTCGACGCCCTGGACGACTACTTCGCGCGTTACCTGCCCCAACTCGGCCTGGCCGTGGTCGTACCGGTCGCCGTACTGGCCAGGATCGCCACCGCCGACTGGGAGTCGGCGCTGGTGATCGTGGTGACCCTGCCGCTGATCCCGGTGTTCATGGCACTGATCGGCTGGTACACCGACGCGCGGATGAAGCGGCAGTGGCGGCTGCTGTCCCGGCTGTCCGGCCACTTCCTCGACGTGGTCTGCGGGCTGCCCACGTTGAAGGTCTTCGGCCGGGCCAAGGCCCAGGCGGCCTCGATCCGCAGGATCACCGACGACTACCGGCGGGCGACGCTCACGACACTGCGCATCGCCTTCCTCTCCTCCTTCGCTCTGGAACTGCTCTCCACGATCTCGGTGGCACTGGTCGCGGTCGGCATCGGCTTCCGGCTGGTCGACGGCGGGCTCGACCTCTACACCGGACTGCTGGTGCTGGTCCTGGCACCCGAGGCGTACCTGCCGTTGCGCCAGGTCGGCGCCCAGTACCACGCCGCGGCGGAGGGACTCGCCGCAGCGGACGAGGTGTTCGCGCTGCTGGAGACCCCGGCGCCGGCCGAGGGCACGGTCCCGGCTCCCGACGCCCGTGCCGCCACGGTCAGCGTGGACCAGCTGACCGTGACCCATCAGGGGCGGGACGAACCCTCGCTTGCGCGGACCAGCTTCACCGTCCGCCCCGGCGAGACGGTGGCGATCACCGGTCCGTCCGGCGCGGGCAAGACCACGTTGCTGGGCGCCCTGTTGGGCTTCGTCCGGCCGACATCCGGCCGTATTCGTATCAACTCCACCGATCTCACCTCCCTGTGTCCCGACAGTTGGCGAAACCAGATCGCCTGGGTACCGCAACGTCCTTACCTGTTCGCCGGATCGATAGCCGACAACGTCCGGCTGGCGCGCCCGGAAGCGAGCGACGCGGAGGTAACCGAAGCGCTTCGGAACGCCAACGCCCTCGACTTCACCGAAAGCTTGCCACGGGGCACTGACACTCGGCTCGGCGAGGACGGCGCGGGCCTGTCGGCCGGACAGCGGCAACGCCTGGCACTGGCCCGCGCGTTCCTCGCCGACCGCCCGTTGCTGCTGCTGGACGAGCCGACGGCGAATCTGGACGGCGAGACCGAGGCGGTCGTGGTGGACGCGGTCCGGCGGCTCGCCGAGGGGCGCACCGTGATCCTGGTCGTGCACCGCCCGGCGCTGCTCGCGGTCGCGGACCGGGTGGTTCGGGTGGGGGAGACCGCGGCGGCCGGGGCCCAAGGGCAGTACGCTGCCGTGGACCCGCGGGGACCGGGTGTCCGGGCCGTGGGATCGCCGCTTTCCGCCGAAGGCGGGGCCGGGGCGTCGACCGGCGCTGCGGCCAGGCCAGTGGAGGCCGCCGGTGCCCCCGCCGGGACCGTCGTGCCCGGAGACGTGACGGACCTCGCGCCCGAAGGACCAAGCGTGTCTGGGGCGTTGGCCCGCGTGCGGCGAATGGCGCGCCCCCTACGTGCGCGGTTCGCGCTCGCCGTGCTCCTCGGCGCCCTCACGCTCGGCAGCGCGGTCGGGCTGATGGCCACCTCGGGGTGGCTGATCTCCCGTGCCTCCCAACACCCCCCGGTGCTCTACCTGTTGGTGGCCACCACGGCTACCCGTGCCTTCGGCATCGGTCGCGCGGTGTTCCGCTACGCCGAGCGCCTGGTCTCGCACGACGCCGTCTTCCGGGCGCTCGCGGACCTGCGCGCCGCCGTCTACCGACGGCTGGAGCGGCTCGCGCCCGCCGGGTTGCGGAGCACCCGGCGCGGCGATCTGCTCTCCCGGCTGGTCGCCGATGTCGACTCACTACAGGACTACTTCCTGCGCTGGCTGCTTCCGGCGCTCACCGCGGTGCTGGTCAGCGCGGCATGCGTCGGTTTCGTCGGCTGGCTGCTGCCGGTGGCGGGCGCGGTGCTCGCGGGCGGTCTGCTGGCCGCGGGGGTGGGCGTTCCGCTGCTCGCCGCCGCGGTGTCCCGGCGTACGGAGGCCAAACTCGCGCCCGCGCGTGGCGAGTTGTCCACCCGGGTGGTCGATCTGCTCTCCGGTGCAGCGGAGTTGACGGTCGCGGGTGCGCTGCCCGGCCGACTCGAAGGGACGGTACGTGCGGACCGGCTGCTGACCCGTATCGCCGCCCGCTCGGCGGCGGCGACCGCGCTGGGCGCCGGGCTCAGCGCGCTGATCACCGGTCTGACCGTCGCGGCCAGCGCTTATGTGGGCGTGCTGGCGGTGGCCGACGGCCGGCTGGCCGGGGTGAAGTTGGCCGTTGTCGTCCTCACTCCGCTCGCCGCGTTCGAGGCCGTTGCCGGGATGCCGCTGGCGGCGCTGCACCGGCGCCGTGGCCGCCGGGCCGCGGAGCGCGTCGACGAGGTGCTGGACGCTCCCGTTCCGGTGCGCGAACCGGCGGAGCCCGCCGCTCCGCCCGCGTCCCCGTTCCCGCTCAACGTCAGGAACCTGGCGGTACGGCACCCTGGTCAGGAGGGGCTGGCGTTGGACGGACTCGACCTGGAACTTGTCGCCGGGCGGCGGATCGCCGTCATCGGGCCGTCGGGCGCGGGGAAGACGACGCTCGCCCAGGCGCTGCTGCGGTTCGTGGACCGGACGGCCGGTAGCTACACCCTCGGCGGCGTCGACGCGGCGGCGCTGGACGGTGACGCGGTGCGCCGCATGGTCGGACTGTGCGCGCAGGACGCCCATGTCTTCGACAGCTCGGTGCGGGAGAACCTGCGCCTGGCGCGTCCAACGGCGGACGAGGCGCAGTTGCGCGCCGCACTCGCCGCCGCGCGTCTACTCGACTGGGTGGACTCGCTGCCCGAGGGTTTGGACACCCTCGTCGGCGAGCATGGCGCGCGGATCTCCGGCGGACAGCGGCAGCGCCTTTCGCTGGCCCGCGCACTGCTGGCCGACTTCCCGGTACTGGTGCTGGACGAGCCCGCCGAGCACCTCGACCTGCCCACCGCCGACGCGCTCACCGCGGATCTGCTGCGGGCCACCGAGGGCCGCACCACCGTGCTGATCACCCACCGGCTAGCCGGGCTCGCGGCCCCCGGTGCGGTGGACGAGATCATCGTCCTCGATCATGGACGTGCGGTGCAGCGCGGCACCTACCAGGAGCTGGCCGCCGCTGAGGGGCCGTTCCGCGGCCTGCTGGAACGTGAACGGGCCAGCGAGGCGATACCGGTGGGTTAATGCGCCGCCCAGCGCTCCGCCGCCTGTCTGATGCCGGGGAAAGCGTACTTACAGCTTCTTTAGGGACTTCTCATACCAAAGTGTCCCATTTACCCTCGTGGGCATGGCGGACCGCGTAGGTGACCTCGGGGAGCTGACCGAACTGAGCGATCGGCTTCCTCAGCTGCTGTCCGCCGTGGTCTCCGTGGGCTCCGGTCTCGACCTCCATGAGACGTTGCGCCGGATCGTCCTCACCGGTGCCGAACTGGTCGGCGCCCGCTACGCGGCGCTCGGCGTGATCGATCCGGACGGGGACGGGCTGCGCGACGTCGTCACACACGGCATCGACCAGCACGTGGCCGACCGCATCGGTGTGCTGCCGGACGGGTACGAGGGGCTGCTGGAGGCGCTGCTCCACGATCCCGCGCCGTGCGGCGTCCTGGGCGTTCCGGTGCGGGTGGACGGGAACGTCTTCGGGAACCTCTACCTGGCCGGGAAGCTGGAGGGCGGCGAGTTCTCCGACGTCGACCTGCACACCGCGCAGATCCTCGCCGCCCAGGCGGGCGTGGCGATCGGCAACGCCCGGCTGTACGAGGCCACCCGGCAGCGCGACCGCTGGATCGACGGCGTCAACGCCGTGACCACGGCGCTGGTCAGCGGAAGCGACGCGGACGAGGCGTTGCAGGTGGTCGCCGACCAGGCGCGGCGGCTGGCCGAGTCGGCGGCCGGGGTGGTGCTGCTGCCCACCGAGGACCTCGGAATGGAGATCGTCGCGGTCTCCACCGAGGAGCCGCTGCCGCTGCTCGGCACGGTGGTCGCGCCGACCAGCCCGATCGTCTCCCAACTCCTCGCGGGCGAGCCGGTGTTCGTCGCCGACTCGGCGACCGATGAGCGGATGACCACCGATGTCTCCCGCTTCTTCGGGCCGAGCATGATGCTGCCGCTGAGCAGTGGCGGACAGGTGATCGGCACGTTGGCGCTGCCGCGGAGGCGGGGGGCCAGGCCGTTCTCCGAGACCGAGCGGCGGCTGGCCGAGCAGTTCGCGCACCAGGCGGCGGTGGTGCTGGTGCTCGCCGACGCGCAGCGCGACCGCGAGCGGCTCGCGGTCTTCGAGGACCGTGACCGGATCGCGCGCGATCTGCACGATCTGGTGGTGCAGCGGCTGTTCGCCACCGGGATGCTGCTGGAGAGTGCGCAGCGCCGGGTGGTGGTTCCCGACGTGCGGGAACGTATCGGCGATGCGGCGGACGAGCTGGACGCCACGATCCAGGAGGTACGGACCGCGATCTTCGCCCTTCAGCAGGGTCCCGCCGACGCACCCGCCGGGCTGCGCACCCGCGTGCTGCGGGAACTCGGGCAGGCCTCGGTGCCGCTGGGATTCGCGCCGTCGGTGCGGTTCACCGGTGCGGTGGACGCGCTGGTGAGCGAGACGACCGGGAAGAACCTCATCGCGGCGCTGCGGGAGGCGTTGTCGAACGCGTTCCGGCACGCGCGTGCCTCTCGCATCGACATCCATGTGGATGCGACGGTCACCCTGCCGGGTGGGTTGAGCGGGGTGCGGTTGACGGTGGTCGATGACGGTGTCGGCATCCCGGAGGGTGGACGGCGCAGCGGCCTGCGGAATCTCGCCCGCCGCGCGGAGGCCCTGGGCGGCTCCAGCAGCTACGGGGAGGGGCCGGACGGCGTGGGGGCGCGCGTGGTCTGGGAGGCCCCGCTTTAGCCTCCGGCGGTTGAGGGGCTGTGGGTGCGGCTGGTTCCCGCGGGCCGGTTCCTCGTCGTCGCTCGCCGCTGCGGCCGGGACCTTTTCCGGCGAGAGAGCCCCGGACTCCCGGGTTCCTTCCGGGGCAAGCCTGCGCACCGCCGGGGGTTACGTGTGGTCGGCCAGGATCGCTTCGATCACATGGGCCACGCCGTCGTTCTCGTTGGCGGCCGTGTGGTGCACGGTGGCCGCGAGTACGTCGGGGTGCGCGTTGGCCACCGCGTACGACGTACCCGCCCAGCCGAGCATCGCCAGGTCGTTCGGCATGTCGCCGAAGGCGACCACCTCGTCGGCGGTGATCCCGCGCTCCGCGCAGCAGCGGGCCAGAGTGCTGGCCTTGCTGATGCCCACCCCGCTGATCTCCAGCAGCGCCGAGGGACTGGACCGGGTGAACTCCGCGTGCTCGCCGGCCGCACCGCGCGCCGCCGCCAGGAACACGTCCGGGTCGGCCGAGTCATGCCTGGCCAGCAGCTTGAGCACCGGCTGATCGGCGGCCAGTTCCAGCAACTCCTCGATGGGACCCACGACGGAGTCGGCCTCCGCCCAGGCCGCGGCGTACTGCGGCTCGTAGTGGAAGCCGCCGGTCCGCTCGATCGCGAAAGAGGTGCCGGGTACGGCGTCCCGTACCGCGGCCACCACCGCGCGGGCGTCCCGCTCGGCGAGCGGGAAGGCTTCCAGCAGCAGGTCGCGGTGGAGGTCGTAGACGGCGGCGCCGTTGGCGCAGATCGCGATGCCGTTGGTGAGGAACGAGCGGCGGGCCGGGTCGCCGTCCAGTGGCTCGGTGGCTACTACATGCATCCAGCGGGCCGGACGGCCGGTGACGAAGAACACCTCGATGCCCGCCGCCTCCGCCGCCGCCAGGGCGGCGACGGTCCGGGCGGAGACCGTGCGGTCGTCGCGCAGCAGGGTGCCGTCCAGGTCGGTGGCGATCAGCCGGGGCGGCTTGGGTAGCGCAGGCTGCTGCTTGGACCGGGAGGGCTGCGGGGGCCGGGAGAGCGAGGTCACGGGGTCCATAGTGGCGCACGACGGCGCACGGGTGCGTGGGAGGGGCGGTGGAGCGCAGGGGCCGACCGAGTGCGACCGGCCACGCGTATCCGCAGGGTGGAAGGCGTATGGCGGCGGGATCAGAGATCGAATATCTCGCCTTCCGGAGGCGGCGGTCCCGACTTCGGGATGGTCGGAATGATCTCCTCCACGAGCATCCCGCGGATCTGCTGGCGCAGCTCCGGGCTGTCCTTGTGGTGGTGGTCGGCGACCGCGTGCTCAACGGCCACCCGGACCACTTCCTCCTCTTCCCCCGTGATGGCGATCGTGCAGTGCGACTCGCTGGGGAACTTGCTGCAGTCCGCGACTTTCCTGGTCATGACGGCCTCCTGGGTGGCGACCCACGCTATTCAGGTTAAACCCGTCCGAATTAGACGTCTCGCGCAGCGGTGTGGCTTTTCACGCGGGCTCGTCGGGCGGGTTCCGGACGGTTCGTGGTTGGCGCGGTGGGCCGCCTACAGTCGACGGCATGCGACTGAGCACTGTGATTCTCCCGGTACACCGCTGGTCGGAGGGGCGCGAGATGTGGTGGCGTGCCGAGCAGCTCGGCTTTCACACCGCGTACACCTACGACCACCTGTCCTGGCGCAGCTTCCGTGACCTGCCGTGGTTCGGGGCGGTGCCGACGTTGACGGCGGCGGCCGGGGTCACATCCCGGATGCGCCTGGGCACCCTGGTGACCTCGCCGAACTTCCGGCATCCGGTGACCCTGGCGAAGGAACTGATCACGCTGGACGACGTCAGCGGGGGTCGGGTGACGCTCGGGATCGGTGCGGGCGGCACCGGATTCGACGCGACCGCGCTGGGCAACGAGGCGTGGTCGCCGCGTGAACGCGCCGACCGCTTCGGTGAGTTCATCGGGCTGCTCGACCAACTGCTGACCCACGATGTGGTGACTCACGAGGGCGAGTTCTACTCGGCGCACGAGGTGCGCAACATCCCCGGCTGTGTGCAGCGACCGCGGCTGCCGTTCGCGGTCGCCGCGACCGGTCCGCGCGGTCTGCGGCTCGCCGCCCGGTACGGGCAGGCGTGGGTGACGTACGGCGACCCGCGCGGGCCGAAGGACGTGCCGGTGGCGGACTGCCCTGGTGTGGTGCGGGCGCAGATGGAGAAGCTGGAGGCGGCCTGCGCCGAGTCCGGCCGCGATCCGCGGGAGCTGGACCGCGTCCTGCTCCAGGGCTCCACGAGCGAGCGGCCGCTGGACTCGGTGGACGCCTTCGTGGACTACGCGGGCCGGTACGCGGAGCTGGGGATCACCGAAATCGTCGTGCACTGGCCGATCCCCGATTCGATCTTCGAGGCGGACATGGCGGTCTTCGAGAAGATCGCCACGGACGGGCTGTCCCAGCTGTAGCCTCCGGCGGTTTCCCGGGGGCGCCGGTTGGGTTCTCCGGCACGCCGGGCCGCGCCGTTGCGGCTGTTCGCCGTTGCGGCGGGAGCCTCTTCCCGTCGCAACGGCGGCTAACGGGCCCGGGCACTCAGCCAAGAGGTGAGCCCCGAGCGGTAGATGGGCTCCTTGTACGTCTCATCACCCGGGAGCGGGACGACCAGGCGCTGGTGCGGTGGGAGGAACGTCAGCTTCACGAAGGCGCGGTTGGTGTAGACGGCGGTGAGGAACGCGGGAGCGCAATCGCGCGGCACGTCGTGGAACTCGACACCGTCGACGACGATCCTGACGTCTCCCTCGGAGTAGACCTCCACCGCGACATGCGGCGAACCGGGGATCTCCACATACGCCTCGTGCGGCAGGCCGCCGTCCGGGTCGGTGACCGTGAACGCACCCGCCGCGGTGCGGCGAGCGGAGCGGTCCGCGCCGATGTCATGGGTGACCCGCGCCTCGCGGCCGTACTCCGCCGCGGTTTCGCGTATCGCGACGACCGCGGCCTCGGTGCTGGGCAGCTGAGGATGGCTCATGAGCACCATCCTCGCCTATGGCACCAAGCCGTCCATGGTGCGTGCCTGGACCTCGCGTTCGGCGGCGGCGGCGATGAACGCCGCCGTGTTGCGGGCGCCGACCAACGCCCGCACCGAACGCACCGTGGCCGCGGGCAGGGTGACGGTGATGTGCTGCGGCTGAGCCGGTGGCTCCTGCGCCGCCGGTTCCTGCCGCGCTTCCGGTCGCTGATGTTCCGGGCCGAGGTGGCGTTGCACCAGCTGGGTCGCCAACGTCCGCATCGCACGGGCGAGTTCCGCGTCCACGGTCTGCTGGGCGAGCGGACGCAGCCGTCGCACCAGCGCGGCGGCTTCGGTGGCCTCCGCGTCGGTCGGCGGATGGTCGAGGTACGGCTGGAACACGTACTCGGTGGTGAACGCCATGAACCGCTCGGCCATGTGCTCGACCTGCCCGCGCAACTCCCTGAGGTGACCGGAGATCGCGGGCAACGGCACTCCGACCGCGTGGAGTTCGGCGGCGACCGCCAGCTCCTGCGGGCTGGGCACCATGAACTCGTCGGCCGCGCCGGGCACCGGTTCGAGTACGCCGAGCTCCACCGCCTCGGCGATGGCCTCCTCGTCCGCGATGCCGCCGAACGCCTCGCTGAGCTGGGCCCGCCCGATGCGCGCCGGGCGCTCATCGGACCACGGCCGGTCCACCTCGCTGACCAGCCCGAGGACTCCGCCGAGCCCCGTACCGGCGTCCCAGGCCTCCAGCAGCTCCTTGATGCTGGCGAGGGTGTATCCACGCTCCAGCAGCTCGGCGATCTGCCGGAGCCGGGCCAGGTGTAGGTCTCCGTACAGGTTGGCCCGGCCGCGCCGCTCGGGCTTGGGCAGCAGCCCTCGGTCCAGATAGGCGCGGATGGTGCGGACCGTGGTGCCGCTCTCGTGGGCCAGGTCCTCGATGCGGTACGCCGGATCGGCGGCCGTTCCGGTCGGTGGCCCCGGGGTGCCCCGCGACTCTCGCGTCACTTTCTCGTGCTCCTTACGGGGGCTTCGGCTACGACGCCGCCGTCCGGCCGATCGCGCCCGCCGCCGCCCTGGCCGCCGGAGAGCTGGCCAGGTACTCGACGGCCGCGCGCAGCGACCCTTCCTGAGAGGGATGGTACGACCGTCGCAGGTAGCGCGGGATGGCCGCGCCCAGCTCCCGCCAGCTGGGCAGCAGACCCTTGTGGACCGCCTTGTTGTGCTCGCGCAGCGTGTAGCGCAGTCGCCCCCGCAACTGGGGGTCGTGGCGTATGAGGTACGCGGCCCCGAACGCCCACAGCCACAGCAGCATCGGGGCGGTGAACGCCATGCCCTCGACGCGCCGGGCGTACCGCGGTAGTCCGCTGCCACCGGTGTGCTGGTACATGTCGAACGCGACCGCGCGGTGCTCGACCTCCTCCGCGCCGTGCCAGCGCAACAGGTCCAGCATCACCTCGTCCGGCCGCGCCCGCTCCAGTTCCTCGGCGCGCAGCACCCAGTCGCCGAGCACGGCGGTGAACTGCTCTATCGCGGCGATCAGCGAGAGCCGGAAGCGCAGCCACTCGCGGGCCGAGACCGGCAGTCCGCCCGGCGGACGCTCGCCGAGCATGACGTCGAACATCCAGTCCACGTGCTTGGTGTAGGGGCGGGTGTCCAGGCCCTGCTCTGCCAAGTGGTCCAGCACATAGGAGTGTTGGACGCTGTGGGTGGCCTCCTGGCCCATGAAGCCCTTGACGTCCTTGAGCAGTTCCGGATCGGTGACCAGGGGCAGTGCCTCCTTGAACACCTTGACGAACCAGCGCTCTCCGGCTGGCAGCAGCAGGTGCAGCACATTGATGACATGGGTCGCGGTGGGCTCGTCCGGTATCCAGTGCAAGGGGGTGCGCTGCCAGTCGAAGGAGACCCGACGTGGCCTTATGGGGTGCGTGGCGGTGGACGCTGTGGTCGGGGTGGGGCTCGGGACCGGGTCGGTGGTGTCCATGACGGTGCCTCCTTCTGGCTGTGGCCGGTGCGGTTGCTTACAGGGGTGGGTCGATCCGGGCCATCGCCCGCAGGGCCTTGGGCGACAGACGGGCGAGCAGATGGGCGGCGCGTGCCTCGGGCGTCACCGGCACGACCGCGGCATTGCGCAGTACGCCGTCCAGTACGGCGTCGGCGACCTTCTCCGGCGGGTAGTTGCGCATCCGGTACAGCCGGGAGGACTTGGCGCGCAGGCGCTCCTGCTCGCTCTGCGAGGCACCGGTGAAGTGCGCCGTGGCGGTGATGTTGGTGTTGACCAGGCCGGGGCATATGGCGGTCACCCCGATGCCGTGAGCGGACAACTCGGCGCGCAGGCACTCGCTGAGCATGAGGACGGCGGCCTTCGAGGTGCTGTACGCGGGCAGGGCGCGAGAGGGCTGGTAGGCCGCGGCGGAGGCGGTGTTGACGATGTGGCCGCCCTGGTCGCGGTCGACCATCTGCTGGGCGAAGGCGCGGCAGCCGTGGATGACCCCCCACAGGTTGACGTCCAGCACCCTGCGCCAGTCGTCGGCGGAGGTGGTCAGGAACGAGCCGGACATGCCGATCCCGGCGTTGTTCACCAGGACGTCCACCACGCCGTGTTCGGTGGCGACCCGGGCGGCGAGCTTGTCCATCGCCTGTTCGTCGGAGACGTCCACAGGTTCCGCCCACGCGGCCGCGGCGCCCAACAGCCGTGACAGCTCGACCGTCCTGCTCGCGGCCTCCGCGTCCCGGTCGACGGCGATGACCCGTGCGCCCGCCTCGGCGAAGGCGAAGGATGTGGCGCGGCCTATGCCGCTGCCCGCGCCGGTCACCAGCACCAACTGCCCGGCGAACCGCTCCGCGTAGGCCGCCCGCAGTCGGGCCGAGCTGGTGGACGGTCTGCCGCCGCGCGACTTGCGCGCCGGGCCGATCGCGGCCGTGCCCACCGGTGGGCCGGTGTCAACGCCCTCTTGGGCGAGTACGAACTCGCTGATCCAGCCCGCCAGTTGGTCGGGCCGGGTGCGCGGCACCCAGTGCTTGGTGGGCAGGGTTCTGCGCCGCAGCTCGGGCGCCCAGCGTTCCAGGTCGTCGTAGAGCCGTGGGGACAGGAACGGATCGCCGAGCGGGGTGATCAGCTGGACCGGCACATGGGCGTAGGCGTCGTCACGCGGGTTGCGCAGCCGGGGGCGGACGTTGTCCCGGTACAGCCAGGCACCGTGCGCGGCGTCGTGCGGTAGCGACCCCGTGGGGTACGTGCCGGGTTCGAGTCGCTCGGCGCGGGCCAGGAGCTTCGGCCACCGCCGGCCGAGCGGCCCTCTCCAGGCCCACTCGGGTAGCACGGGCGTGTGGAGCGCGTAGACGTACCACGACCTTGCACCCTGGCCGAGGAGTTGGGCGGTGCGACGTGGGGTGGGGCGCGCCAGACGCTGTTTGATCCAGTGGCCGAAGTGGTCCAGGGAGGGCCCGCAGATGGAGGTGAACGAGGCGATCCGGCCCTCGGCGCGGCGTACCGTGGCGAACTCCCAGCCCTGTACCGATCCCCAGTCATGGCCGACAAGGTGGACCGGGCGGTCCGGGCTGACCGCGTCCGCCACCGCCAGGAAGTCGTCGGTCAGCTTCTCCAGCCGGAACCCGCCGCGCAGCGGCGTCGGCACCGAGGAGCGGCCGTGCCCCCGCACGTCGTACAGCACCACATGGAAGCGGTCGGCCAGCCGCTCGGCGACCGGAGTCCACACTTCCTTGCTGTCCGGATAGCCGTGCACCAGGATGATGGTCGGGTGCGCGGTGTCCCCGTACTCGACGGCGCACAGATCGACTTCGCCCGAGCGCACCATGCGCTCGCGTACCTCGGACATCATGCTCCCCCCTTCGCTTCCGTGAGTGACGCCGCTTCCTTCCACCGCTTCACATGCGGCAGTTCGTCGTCGAGCCAGAAAGCGCTCTGCTCGGGATCGGCCGAGTCGGTGACGACGAGGATCTCCTCGAACTTCGCGCCGGTGCCGCGGAACCCCAGGTGCGGCTCAACCGCCCACAGTCCCGGGTGTGGTGGATGGTCCGACATCCGATAGGGGCTCCACAGCGGTGACCAGCCCTCGCGGTGGCCGTGCAGCGCGTCGTTGGCCAGGCCGCGCAGGCTCTGGGTGCCGAATCCGGCGATGTGCGGTGACCAGCGGCGCTCTTTGACCCGGTCGACCTTGTGCGCGATCACCCCGAACGGGTAGGCGCGGTGCCGGTTCTGGTAACCCTGCCTGCCCATCAGCCGGTCGACGTCCTCATATATCTGTCGCAGTGACCGGCGCTGCCGCACCTCGCTCAGGATGAACTCGCGGTGCTCGCGCAGATCGGCCATCAGCCGGTCTTGCAGGGGGTTGGGGCCGAGGCTGCCGGAGTAGCCGATGTCGGCGGTGAATCCGCCGTGGATCGGGGCCAGGTCGAGGATGAACGGCATCCCCGGCTCCAACTGGCGGCTGGTGGGGAAGAACTGCGTCGGCAGCCTGAACCCGGCGAACGCCGTGCGGTCCCCGAACCAGGCGAACGGCAGATGGAACCAGTCCCGCACGCCGCGGGCGCCGGCTTCAGCGCGCAGCGCACGCGTCGCCTCCCGCTCGGTCGTGCCCGGTCTGAGCTGGGCAGCCACCGTCTCCGCGCACTCGTACGCGAGCCGCTGCACCGCCTGGAAGCCGCGCAGCTCCGCGGAAAGTCCCGCTGCCATGGCCGCCCTCCCGTCCCCCTCAGCCGCCCCGCGTCTCCTGACATCCGCGCGGGCGCGTGCGAATATGACATCAATGAATGTGACAACGCTCGATGGCGGAGTCAAGAGCCATGCACCGGCCTGTGGACAACGGCGCCGATGTGGACAACCCCGCCACCCGCCGGAGGGAAAGCCCGCGGGACGGCCGACCCCGAGATCCGGTAATCCCCAGGTCGCGGGTCCCCTGCGGGAGGTCCGCCTGAAGGACTACCCAAAGCCGACCCGCGGGAGTGACGACGGATGTCGGTCACTACCCCTACCGTCGACTCGTGACTGTGATCGAGACCGAAAGCCTGACCAAGCGGTACCCGCGGGTGACCGCTCTGGACCGGCTGTCCGTGGGCATCGAGCCGGGTGTGACCGGGTTGGTGGGCGCCAACGGGGCCGGTAAGTCCACCCTGATCAAAATTCTGCTCGGGTTGTCCCCGGCGACCGAGGGCACCGCCGCGGTGCTCGGTCTCGACGTGGCCACCGAGGGACCGCGGATCCGGTCGCTGGTCGGCTACATGCCGGAGCACGACTGTCTGCCGCCCGACGTGTCGGCCACCGAGTTCGTGGTGCACATGGCCCGGATGTCCGGGCTCCCGCCCACGTCCGCGCGTGAGCGCACCGCCGACACGCTGCGCCACGTCGGGCTGTACGAGGAGCGGTACCGACCGATCGGCGGCTACTCGACGGGCATGAAGCAGCGGGTGAAGCTGGCGCAGGCGCTGGTGCACGACCCGAAGCTGGTGCTGCTGGACGAGCCGACCAACGGCCTCGACCCGGTCGGGCGGGACGAGATGCTCGCCCTGATCCGCCGGGTGCACAGCGACTTCGGCATCTCGGTCCTGGTCACCTCCCATCTACTGGGCGAGTTGGAGCGCACCAGTGACCAGATCGTCGTCATCGACGGCGGGAAGCTGCTGCGTGCCTCTTCTACAAGGGACTTCACGCAGGCCACCGCCTCACTGGCGGTGGAGGTGACGGACACCGACGACCATCCGGACGGGACCCGCGCCGCGCTTGAGGCGTTCACCGCCGCGGGGCTGACGGCGCACGCCGACGGCCACCTGCTGCTGGTCGACATAGCCGACGAGTCGACGTACGACACCGTCCGGGACGCGGTCGCCGCGCTCGGACTGGGCCTGATCCGCATGGAGCAGCGCCGCCACCGCATCGCCGAGATCTTCAAGAGCAAGCAGGACCAGGAAGGAGGCAGCCGCGATGCCGCCTGAGCGCACAGCAGCAGTGGCGGTGAACGCCCCCGCCGACAACTCCCGTATCCACGACATCGGTTACCGGCACTACGACGGCGTCCGACTGGACCGCTCGTACATCCGCCGCTCGCTGTTCACCCAGAGCCTGCGCGGTGCGTACGGGCTCGGCAGGTCGGCCAAGTCCAAGGTCCTGCCGATGATCCTGCTGGCCGTGATGTGCCTGCCCGCGGGCATCATCGACGCGGTCGCCATCTACACCCACATGACCAAGCTGCCGCTGGAGTACACGCGGTACGCGCTCTACCTCCAGGCGGTCATCGGGCTGTACCTCGCCGCCCAGGCCCCCCAGTCCGTCTCCCGTGACCTGCGGTTCAAGACGGTTCCGCTCTACTTCTCCCGGCCCATGGAACGCATCGACTACGTCATAGCCAAGTTCGGGGCCATGGCCGCGGCCCTGTTCATTCTCATCGGGACGCCGCTGGTGATCCTCTACGTCGGCGCGCTGCTGGCGAAGCTCGACTTCGCCACGCAGACCGCGGGCTTCGGCAAGGGGCTGCTGGCCGCCGCGCTGATGTCGCTGCTGTTCGGCGGCATAGGGCTGGTGCTGGCCGCGCTCACCCCGCGCCGCGGCTTCGGGGTGGCCGCGGTGATCGCGGTGTTCACCATCTCGTACGGCGCGGTGACCAGCGTGCAGGCCGTGGCCTTCCACCAGGGGGACCAGACGGCGATCGGCTGGCTCGGACTGTTCTCGCCGGTCACGTTGATCGACGGGCTGCAGACCTGGTGGCTGGGCGCGCACTCGGACTTCGTCGGAGGCTACGGGCCGTCCAACGCCGTTGCGGGACTGTTCTATCTGCTCGTCGTGCTCGGCCTGATCGCCGGCTCGTTCGCACTGCTGATGCGCCGCTATCGAAAGGTCGGGCTGGGATGACCACCGTAACGATCGACAAGGTCTCGCGCTGGTTCGGCAACGTCGTCGCCGTCAACGACGTCAGCATGACGATCGGCCCCGGCGTGACCGGGCTGCTGGGTCCCAACGGGGCAGGCAAGTCCACCCTCATCAACATGATGGGCGGGTTCCTGGCGCCCTCCACGGGCAGCGTGACGCTCGACGGCCAGACCATCTGGCGCAACGAGCAGGCGTACCGGCACATCGGCATCGTGCCCGAGCGCGAGTCGATGTACGACTTCCTCACCGGCGCCGAATTCGTGCTGGCCAACGCGGAGTTGCACGGTCTGTCCAACCCGGGGGCGGCGGCGCGCAAGGCGCTGGCCACGGTGGAGATGGAGTACGCGCAGGGCCGCCGCATCGACACCTACAGCAAGGGCATGCGGCAGCGGGTCAAGATGGCCTCGGCGCTGGTCCACGAGCCGTCGGTGCTGTTGCTGGACGAGCCGTTCAACGGGATGGACCCGCGCCAGCGGCTCCAACTGATGGATCTCCTGCGGCAGATGGGCGCCGATGGCCGGACCGTGCTGTTCTCCTCGCACATCCTGGAGGAGGTCGAGCAACTCGCCCACCACATCGAGGTGATCGTCGCCGGCAGGCACGCGGCGTCCGGTGACTTCCGCAAGATCCGCCGGTTGATGACCGACCGCCCGCACCGCTACCTGGTGCGGTCCAGCGACGACCGCGCGCTGGCAGCGGCGCTGATCGCGGACGGCAGCACGACGGGTCTGGAACTCGGTGTCGAGGGAGGGCGCGGTGCGCTGCGCGTCCAGGCCGTCGACTTCGCGCGGTTCACGGAACTGCTGCCGCGCGTCGCACGCGAGCACGGCATCCGGCTCTACGAGGTTTCGCCCTCGGACGAGTCGCTGGAAAGCGTCTTCTCCTACCTGGTCGCGGCATAGGGAGCGAACGACATGTCCACGGTGTACCACCCGACCGTCGCCAGGCTGACCTACCGGGCACTGCTCGGCAGGCGCCGCGCGGCGATCCTCTTCGCGCTGCCGGTGCTGCTGATCATCATCTCCGTCGCGGTGCGGACGCTGACCGGCGCCGACGACTCCACGGCCCGCGATGTGCTGTCCGGGTTCGCGCTGGCCACGATGGTCCCGCTGATCGGCGTGATCGCCGGTACCGGCGCCATCGCCCCGGAGATCGATGACGGATCGATCGCCTACCTGCTCGCCAAGCCGGTGAAGCGGCCGACGATCATCCTCACCAAACTCCTGGTCGCCATGATGGTGTCGGTGGGCTTCGCCGCGATACCGACGTTCGTGGCGGGCCTGGTGCTCGACGGCAACAGCCAGCACCTGGCCGTGGCCTTCGGAGTCGCGGCGGCGGTGGCCTCGCTCGCCTACAGCGCGATATTCCTGCTTCTGGGCGTCGTCACGCGGCACGCGGTGGTGGCGGGACTGGTGTACGCGCTGGTCTGGGAGTCGCTGATAGGCAACCTGGTGCCGGGTGCGCGGACGTTGAGCGTTCAGCAGTGGGCGCTGGCACTGGCGGCCAAGGTCGCCGACGGCGGTGCGGTCTCCTCGGACGTGGGGCTGCCGCTGGCGGTGGTCCTGCTGGTGGGCGTGACGCTGGTGGCGACCTGGTTCGCGGGCCGCAGGCTGCGGGCGCTGACGCTGGCCGGCGAGGAGTAGGAATACCCTGGCCGGCGTGGAGACCTCGCCGATCACCTCACGGATCGAGATTGACGGACGCCCGGCCACCGCTGAGCAGTTGGCGTTCCTGGCCGGATTCCCGTACGGCCACTTCACGGCCATGCAGGTGCGCGGCCGGAGGACCCGTGGCCTGGAGGCGCATCTGCGGAGGCTGGACGCGGCCTCACGGGAGCTGTTCGGGTTCGGGCTGGACGGCGGCCGGGTGCGGGAGCTGGTGCGGCACGCGCTCGGGGCGGACGTCGCGGACGCCTCGGTGCGGGTGTACGTCTTCCAGCCCGAGGCGGGCCAGGCGCCGTCCGTCCTGGTCACGGTGAAGCCGCCCGCGGAGGATCCGGATCACCCGCAGCGGTTGCGGGCGGTGCGGTATTTGCGGCCGGTGCCGCATATCAAGCACCTCGGTGGGTTCGGGCAGAAGCACCATGAGCGGCAGGCCCAGCGCGAGGGGTTCGACCATGCGCTGCTCGTCGGTCCCGACGCGGTGGTGGCGGAGGGCGCGATCGCCAACATCGGGTTCTTCGCCGGGCCCACGGTGGTCTGGCCGGAGGCGCCCATGCTGCACGGCATCACCATGCGGCTGATCGAGGGCGCGCTGGCCGAGCGGGGGACGCCTTCGCGGCGGGCGGTGGTGCGGCTGGCTGAAGTCGCCTCGTACGACGGGGCGTTCGTCTGCAACGCGAGAGGGATCGCGGCGGTCGGGCGGATCGACGGGGTGGAGCTCGCGGTGGACGCGGAACGGATGCGGGGGTTGATGGAGTTGTACGACTCCATCGGGTGGGACGAGATTTAGCCTCGGGCCGGATCTCGGCCGGATCTCGGCGGGGCCCGGTGGGTCCGGCGCCGCCGTGCCATGGTGGTCGCTCGCCGTCGCGGCGGGCAATCCGTTGCCGTGGCGACGGCGGGCACCGTGGCAGGCTGGAAGGGTGAGTGGTGCGGAGCTGCGGGTCTGTGTGGCGGATGACCTGCGGTTTTTCCTGGCGGCACGGAATCGGGGGGCGTCGGGGGTACGGGTGGCGGTCGATGGGACATCGTCGCTCGGGCATGTCGTCCAGTCGATCGGGGTGCCGCTGACCGAGGTCGGCGGACTGGAGGCCGACGGGCAGACAGTGCCGGACACATACCGGCCGCGTGGCGGTGAGCTGGTGCGGGTGCGTGAGGTGCGCCGCCCGCAGCGGGTCGCGGACGCGCGGTTCGTGCTGGACGTTCATCTGGGCGCGCTGGCACGGCGTTTGCGGTTGGTGGGCCTGGACACCGCGTACCGCAACGACATGGACGACGACGCGCTGATCACGCAGGCCAACGGGCAAGGCAGGGTGTTGCTCACGCAGGATCGCGGGTTGCTGTTCCGTAGGAGCCTGTGGTGCGGGGCGTTCGTACGGGGGTCGCGGCCAGATGCCCAACTCGCCGACGTACTCCACCGGTTCGCGCCGACGCTGGCGCCGTGGACGCGGTGCATGGCGTGCAACGGTGGGCTGGAGCCGGTCAGCAAGGACGAGGTGGTGCATCTGCTTCAGCCGGGGACGCGGCGTACTTATGACGCGTTCGTGCGGTGCCGGGAGTGCGGACAGGTCTACTGGCACGGTGCCCACCACGGCCGCCTGGACGCGATTGTGACCTCGGCCACAAGGACTGCCGGCACTTGGATGTGTTAGTCGTCGGAAACTGGGCAGGCGTTCGTCTCAGTATTGATCACGAACGGAGTGAGCGGCATGCACGGCGGCGGTGGGTTCAGTGGCGGCGGTCATCACGGTGGGGGGTTCAGCGGGCACCACGGGCACCACGGAGGGCTCGGTCAGCACCATCACCACCACACGGGAGATGCTTCGGCTGGCTTCGTCGGGGCCGCCTTCGGCCGTCGTCGCCCCTCGTCAAGCCCTTACACGGCCAACGGCCGCTTTGGCATGATCCTGGGCGCGCTGCTGCTCATGGCCGTGCTGACCTGTGTGCTGGGTGCGCGCTAGCAGCCCCAGAAAGGTTTCCGCGTCACGCACCGCGGCCCCGCCCGGGTCGTTGTTGAAATACGCGTACACGTCCGACTCGTTCGGCCAGGTCTCCGTGATCCGCCGCACCCAGGTGGCCAGCGACTGGCGGCCGTAGCGCGGCCATGGCTGCGCGATGCCCACGTGGAAGCGGACGTATCCCCAGTCGGCGGTGCGCCACAGTGGTCCGGTGGGCCTGGCGCGCCAGTCCGCCCAGCACAGGGCGGCGCCGTGCCGTTCCAGCAGTGCGCGGACCTCGTCCGTCCACCACGAGTCGTGGCGCGGTTCGACGGCCACCCGCGTGCCGGTCGGGAACGCGGTCAGGCATGCGTCCAGTGACTCCACCGTCTCCGCGTCCGCGCGCAGCGTCGGGGGCAACTGGAGCAGTACCGGGCCGAGGCGCGGCCCCAGCTCAGCCGCGCGGGACATCAGCCGCTCCACCGGTTCCCGCGGCTCCCGCAGCCGCTTGATGTGCGTCAGATAGCGGCTGGCCTTCACGGCCATGACGAAACCGTCAGGCGTACGGTCGCGCCACTCGGCGAAGGTCGCGGCCGTCGGCAGGCGGTAGAAGGCACCGTTGTTCTCCACGGTGACAAAGCGCTTCGCGTACTCCTCCAGCCACAGGCGCTGCGGGCACCCTGCCGGGTAGAGGACACCGCGCCAGTCCCGGTACATCCAGCCGGACGTGCCTACCAGTACGGACACATCCGTATGTCTACCCGGCTGCGGTGCCGGAAATCACCCCGTTCGCGAGGCCGCCGCCGGGGAGGAGCCGCGCTCGATCCGGCGGCTGCCCGTGGTGACCGGGGCGTTGACCGCACCATCGCCACCTCACGGCTCCCCACTGCCACGCCTTCACCACAGCACTCGCACACTTTTGTGTGCGATCCGTTTATGCCTGGTCAGGCTGGCCTCGGGCCGGGAACGTGGAAGGCATGACGCTGGAATCCCCACCCATCGTGACGACGTCGAGTCCGTGCCGACTCCAACTCCACGCGAAGCAGGACCGGTTCGGCGCCGCACGGCGGATCGTCAGCGCCAATCCGCGGCTGTGGGGGCGGGCGGGGCTGGTCGACGCGGCCGTGGTCCGTGTGACGGAAACACTGGCTCATGTGAACCCGGCTGACTGCGAACTCGTTCTGGAGAACATGCGCGAGGGGGTACGGGCGGCCGTCCGCGATCAGTCGACCGCGCTGCCGGTGGTCGTGGAGGAGGCGGACTGTTGCGCGGAAAGCGGTCGGGGGACGTTCATCGTCGCCAACACCGCGGACTTATGGGCGACTTCGCCGATCGAGGGCGGCGGCAAGCAGGTGTGGGCGCTGTTGCGGGCGGGCGCGTGATGACGACGCCCACGCCCGCGTTCGTCAACTCGCTCGCGTCATGGGCGTGGTTGGAGCGCACCAGCGCGGGACCGGTCGCGTTCCTGCTGCTCGCGCATCCTGACGCGCGGCAGGTTGAACGGGAGCTGGTCGGGCTGGCCAGGGCGCTGGGGCTGGCGCCGCCGCGTACCCGGTTGCCGGACACGGGGGCGCGGGTGACATTGGTGGGGCGGCTGCGGGCGGTGGTCCAACTGGACGGTTGCGCGCACCGGGTGCAGGTGGAGGTGGGGGAGCGGTGGTCGGCGTTCGTGGGGGACGGGGGACCGGTGCTGCTGCTGGTGGGGCTGGACCCGCTCGCGCGGTGTTCGCCGCGCGAGCGGGTTGAGGAGTATCTGGGCGTCGGCACGCTGGGGGGCCGGCTGCGGTTGGGCGCGGCCCGGGGGTTTCGCCCCCGAACGCCCTAGACCGTGCGGCGCTTTGCGGCCGCCAGGCCGACCAGCAGGGCCGTGAGGCAGACGCCCAGCATGACCACCAGGGGTGCGGTCCAGTTGCCCGTCGCCTGGTACAGGGCGCCCGCCGCGAAGGGTCCCACCGCGGCGACCAGGTAGCCGACCGTCTGGGACATGCCCGAGAGTCGGGCGGCGGTGTGGGCGTCGCCCGAGCGCAGCACGATCAGGGTGAGCGCCAGGCCGATGCCACCGCCCTGGCCGACGCCGATCAGTGCGGCCCACAGCCAGGCGTACGCCGCGGGCGCGACCAGCAGGCCCGCGTACCCGGTGCCGACCAGACCGGTGACCAGGACGACCAGCAGGCGCTGGCTGCTCATCCGGCCCGCGAGCAGCGGTACCCCGAAGGCGCCGGCGAGTTGCACCAGGGTGTTGAAGGCGAAGACGACACCGGCCGTGGAACGGCTCATTCCGTGGTCGGTGAGGATCGTCGGCAGCCAGGCGATGAGCACATACGTCCACAGCGACTGCAACGCCATGAACCCGGTGACCTGCCAGGCGAGCGCGCTGCGCCACACGCTCTTGCCGGAACCGCCGCCCGCAACGACCTTGGTCTCATGGCCGGTTCGGCCCCAGGCGATGACCACCTGCGGCAGCCAGGCGAGGGCGGCGATGCCCGCCAGCAGCGACCAGGTGGCCAGGGACGCCTGCCAACTGCCGCCGAACGCCTTCTCCAGCGGTACGGAGGTCGCGGCGGCCAGCGTCGCTCCGGCGATCATCGCGCCGGTGTAGACGGAGGTCATCGAAGCGGCGCGGTCGGGGAAGTCGCGCTTGATCAGGCCCGGCATAAGGACGTTGAGCAGGGCTATCGCTGTACCGGCGAGCAGGCCGCCACCGTAGAGCGCCACGACGGAGGGCAGCACGCGCACCAGGATGCCGACGCCGAGCAGCACCAGGGCGCAGAACAGCACCAGCTCGGTGCCGAAGCGCTTGGCGAGGACGGGGGCGATGATGCCGCCGAGGCCGAGGAAGAGTACCGGGACCGAGGTGACCAGGCTGCCCGCCGTCGAGGAGAGCCCGAAGTGCGCGCTGATCTCGCTGACCAGCGGGGAGATGCTGGCGAGCGCGGCGCGCATGTTGAGCGAGGCGAGTACGACGCCGACCAGGAGCACGACCGGGTGCGCGAGGAGCGCGCGGCGGGCGGCGACACCGGAAGGGGTGGGGCGCAGGTCGCTTTCGGCGTCGACGAGCAGTTGGTCGGGGTCGGGGCGGGTCAAGCGTTGCTCCTTTCGGCTCCGCGCGGGAGGTTCCTGTTACCGCTGGGCCTCGGTGTCGTGCGTGATGAGCGCCTCAACGGCGCGCATGGGGGACATGAGCAGGTTCCGGGCCGCGGTTTCTGCGGTCTGCGGGTCACCGGACTCGATGGCGTCGACCAGCGCGGTGTGGGTTTCCAGGTCGATGGGCGGCATGCCGTCCTGGCCGAGCGAGGCGACCAGCGCCTCGCGTACGGACGAGCTGAAGTAGCCGTAGACCTCGGACAGGGCGGTGTTGTGCGCGGCGGCGACGACCGTCAGGTGGAAGTCGACGTCGTCGTCGGCCTGGATGGCGCCCTCGGGCTGCGGGCCGTGCTGGTGCAGTGCCCGCAGCCCGGCACGCATCCGGCGCAGGTCGTCGGCGGTGCGGCGGGTGGCGGCGAGGCGGGCGGCCTCGGCCTCCAGGGCGATGCGCAGTTCCAGTACGTCCCGGACGTTCGCCTGCTTCATGCCGCGCAGGACCGCCGCGGGGTCGGCGGTGGACCGTACGAAGGTGCCCTGGCCCTGGCGGGACTCCAGCAGTCCGGCGTGCACCAGGACGCGCACCGCCTCGCGCACGGTGTTGCGGCCGACGCTCAGGCGTTCGGCCAGTTCGTGCTCGGTGGGGATGCGGTCGCCGACCCGCCAGGCGCGTTCGGCGAGCTGGGTCCTGAGCTGTTCGACGACGGTGTCCACGAGGGAGCGGCGGTCGGCGGCGCGCAGCTCTGGGGTCACGGCGTCCTCCGGGAGTTGAGGGGTTACCCGGTCATCCTACAAGTTGGTGGGTTCGGCTCGGTGCGGGCGCACAGAGAATGCCGTCATCATGTGGAGGGTGACCGCAACCGACCACGAGCCCCGTAAGGGCCGCCGCGTCACACCACGCGAGGTGGTCCGGATCGGCCTGCGCGCCGTCGGGGAGTGGGTGGGCCATTCGCCGGGCACGCACATCTGGCTGCTGGTGCTGGCGGTCACCAGCGGGGTGATCGCGGTGGTGTCGCCCGGGGTGCGGAACTTCCTGCTGCACCACAACAGCACCAACCTGGTGCAACTGCGTGATCACCCCCTTCGGGTGCTGTTCGTCAGCGCGCTGTGGATCGAGTCGCCCTCCGGGTTCCTGATCTACGGGGTGTTCTTCGAGCTGATCCACGCCCCGGCGGAGCGCTGGCTGGGCACCTGGCGGTGGCTGCTGACGGTGGGGATCGCCCATGTCGGGGCGACGCTGGTGAGCCAGCAGGCGGTGCGGCTGGGGATCCAGTACGAGCGGCTGCCGAAGTCGATGGCGCACACGGTGGACATCGGGGTGAGCTACGGGATCGCGGGCGTGATCGGGATCCTGGCGTACCTGGTGCCCAGACCGTGGCGGTGGGGGTACGTGGTGCTGGTGACCGGTTTCTTCGGCTGGTCGGTGGTCAACGGGCGTACGTTCACCGATCTCGGGCACTTCACGGCGCTGCTGCTGGGGTTCGCGTGCTACGCGTTGACGCCCACGGCACGGTCGCGTGGGCGTCGGCCGCCCGGGGGGCCGACGTCGGGCGGTGGGTCACGGACCTGGCCGGGGGCCGGGCCCAGGGGCGGCCGGTTGGCCGTGTGGTCTCAGGTTTGAGGCGTCGGCCGGTACAGAGACAGGCGGAACGAGGCGGTCACCTGGCGGTCGCCTTCCAGGGCGCGCGGGGCGTGGTGCGCCGAGGGCCCCATCGCCACGGCGTCGGTCGCCTCGGCGGCACTGAGGGTGAGGGGGTAGTCCAGGTGCTCGGTGCGGGCCGGCTCGAAGCGGCCGGACAGGGTGCGGTCCAGGCGCTCCTCCTTGGCGGCGTCGACCTCCAGCAGGCCCGCCTCCGCGCGCAGTTCCGCAAGGTGGGCGCCGGTCGGGGTGACGACCAGAAGGGCGCCTTCGGGACGCAGTACGCGGGCGAACTCGGCCGCGTTGCGCGGGGCGAACACATTGAGCACCAGGTCGACTTCGGCCGAGCGTACGGGCAGTGGCCGCCATACGTCCCATACCGCCGCGGCGGCCCTGGGATGGGCGCGGGCGGCGCGGCGGAGGGCGTACTTGGAGATGTCCAGGCCCAGGCCGACGGCGGTGGGGAGGGCGTCGAGGACGGCGGCGAGGTAGTAGCCGGTGCCGGTTCCGGCGTCCAGGACCGTGCTCGGGCCGAGGTCCGAGGCGATGCGCGCGATGGCCCCGGCGAGGGGGGCGTAGTGGCCCGCGGCCAGGAAGTCGGCTCGGGCGCGGACCATTTCGGCGGTGTCGGCGGTTCCGGTGTGGGCTCCGCCCGAGAGCAGGTTGACGTAGCCCTGGCGGGCGATGTCGAAGGCATGGGCCTTGGGACATTTCAGCGCGCCCGCGCCCGCGGTGAGCGATTGCCCGCAGAGCGGGCAGGTCAGGAGGTTCAAAGCCGTGCCGAGCATGGACTCACGCTAACGCGAAGGGGTGCGGGGGCTTCTCGCCCGCACCCCTTCGCGGGGCTTCGCCCGCCTGCCGCGGTGTGGGGGTTCGAAGACCCTGCCGCCGAACCCCCACCACCTCAGACCGAGTCCGCCGTCTCCGAGACCGGTTCCGCGAACTGGGCGGCGTACAGCCGGGCGTACGCGCCCTCCGCGGCCAACAGTTCGTCGTGCGTGCCCTGTTCCACGATGTGGCCCGACTCCATCACCAGGATCACGTCCGCGTCCCGGATCGTGGAGAGGCGGTGGGCGATGACGAAACTCGTGCGGCCGGACCGCAGTTGGGCCATCGCGTGCTGGATCAGCACCTCGGTGCGGGTGTCGACCGAACTCGTGGCCTCGTCCAGCACCAGGATGGCCGGTTCGGCGAGGAACGCCCGCGCTATGGTGATCAACTGCTTCTCGCCCGTGGACACGTTCGCGCCCTCGTCGTCGAGGACCGTGTCGTAACCGTCGGGCAGCGTGCGGACGAAGCGGTCGACGTGGGTCGCCTTGGCCGCCTCGATGATCTGCTCGCGGGTGGCGCCCTCACATCCGTACGCGATGTTGTCGGCGATCGTGCCGCCGAACAGCCAGGTGTCCTGGAGGACCATGCCGATGTGCCCGCGCAGTTCCTCGCGGGACATCCCGGCGATGTCCACCCCGTCCAGGGTGATCCGGCCGCCGGTCACCTCGTAGAACCGCATCAGCAGGTTGACCAGCGTGGTCTTGCCCGCGCCGGTCGGGCCGACGATGGCCACCGTCTGGCCGGGGCTCACCGACAGCGACAGGTCCTCGATGAGCGGCTTCTCCGGGTCGTACTGGAAGTGCACACCCTCGAACTCCACCTTGCCTGTGACCTGCTCCGGGCGCAGCGGCTCGGCCGGGTCGGCCTCCTGCTCCTCGGCGTCGAGGAGGTCGAATACCCGCTCGGCGGAGGCCACACCGGACTGCACCATGTTGGCCATGCTGGCCACCTGGGTCAGCGGCTGGCTGAACTGCCGCGAGTACTGGACGAACGCCTGCACGTCACCGATGGACAGGGTGCCGGAGGCGACCCGCAGACCGCCGATGACGGCGATCAGCACGTACTGCAGGTTGCCGATGAACATCATCGCGGGCTGGATGGTGCCGGAGATGAACTGGGCCCTGAAACCCGCCTGGAACAGCGCCTCGTTGTGCTCGGCGAAGATCTCGGCGGACTCCTTCTGGCGACCGAAGACCTTCACCAGGGAGTGGCCGGTGTACATCTCCTCGATGTGCCCGTTCAGCTTGCCCGTTGACTTCCACTGGGCCACGAACTGCGGCTGGGCGCGCTTGCCTATCCGGGCGGCGACGATCACCGACAGCGGCACGGTGAGCAGCGCGACCAGGGCGAGCAGCCAGGAGATCCAGAACATCATGGTCAGCACGCCGAGGATGGTCAGCAGCGAGGCCACGATCTGGCTGAGCGTCTGCTGAAGCGTCTGCGCGATGTTGTCGATGTCGTTGGTGGCGCGGGAGAGCACCTCACCGCGCTGCTGCTTGTCGAAGTAGCTGAGCGGCAGTCGGCCGAGCTTCTCCTCCACCTCCTGGCGCAGCCGGTAGACGGACCGCTGCACCACTCGGGTGGCGATGCGGGCCTGGCCGAAGCCGCACAGCGCGGCGGCCACGTAGATCAGCAGCACCCACAGCAGGACGACGCCGACCGCGCCGAAGTCGATGCCGTGGCCGGGGCGCACGTTGTGCATCGGGGCCACGATGTCGGCGATCTTGCCCTGGCCGTGGGCGCGCAGGGCGGCCACGGCCTGCGCCTGGGTGGTTCCGGGCGGCAGTTGGCGGCCGATGACGCCGGCGAAGATCAGGTCAGTGGCCTTGCCGAGGATCTTGGGTCCGAGCACGGACAGCCCGACGCTGCAGACACCGAGCACCAGGGCGAACACGATGATGCCTCTCTCGGGGCGCAGCATGCCGAGGAGCCGCTTGCTCGATCCCTTGAAGTCCATGGACTTCTCGGCCGGTTGGGCGCCCATCCAACGCGCCGGTCCGGCCGCGGGGGCCGGACCACTACGGGGTGCGGGGGTGCTCACCGTGCCTCCTTGTTCGCTTCTCCGCCCGCGCGGCGCAGAGGTGCGGTTTTCGTGGTCGTGTGCGGCAGGGCGGCCGCGTGTGCGACGCTCACGCCGCCTCCTGCTCGGTGAGCTGGGAGAGCACGATCTCCCGGTACGTCTCGTTGCCGTCCATCAGTTCCGTGTGGGTTCCGGTGCCGACGACGCGGCCCTCGTCCAGGACCACGATGCGGTCGGCGTCGCGGATGGTGCTGACCCGCTGCGCGACGATGACCACGGTGGCGTCCCGGGTCTCGCGGGCGAGCGCGGCGCGCAGCCGGGCGTCGGTCGCGTAGTCCAGGGCGGAGAAGGAGTCGTCGAAGAGGTAGATCTCGGGCCGCCGGACCAACGCCCGTGCGATCGCGAGGCGTTGCCGCTGGCCGCCGGAGACGTTGCTGCCGCCCTGTGCGATGGGCGCGTCCAGGCCCTCGGGCATGCGCTCCACGAAGTCGCGGGCCTGCGCGATCTCCAGTGCCTGCCACAACTCCTCGTCGCTCGCGTCGGGCTTGCCGTAACGCAGGTTGGAGGCGACCGTTCCGGTGAACAGGTACGGCTTCTGCGGTACGAGGCTGATCAGTTCGGCCATGGTGGCCGGGTCCAGCTCCCGTACGTCCTCGCCGTCCACCAGTACCGAACCGGAGGTGGCGTCGAACAGCCTGGGCACCAGGCCGAGCAGGGTGGACTTGCCGCTTCCGGTGGAGCCGATGATGGCGGTGGTCTCGCCGGGCAGGGCGATCAGGTCGATGTCCTTGAGCACCGGTTCCTCGGCGCCGGGGTAGCGGAACCCCACACCCCGCAGTTCGAGTTGGCCGTGCCGGGTGACCGAGGAGACGGGCGTCACCGGGGGCACCACGCTGGTCTCGGTGCCGAGCACTTCCTGGATCCGCTCGGCGCACACCTCGGCGCGCGGGACCATCATGAACATGAAGGTGGCCATCATGACGCTCATCAGGATCTGCATCAGATAGTTGATGAACGCGGTCAGCGCGCCCAACTGCATGCCGCCGCTGTCGATGCGGTGCCCGCCGAACCACAGCACGGCCACGCTGGCGAGGTTCACCACCAGCATGACCAGCGGGAACATCATCGACATCAGCCGGCCGGAGCGGACCGAGACGGCCATCAGTTCGCTGTTGGCCTCCTCGAACCGCTGGCGCTCGTGGGTGTCGCGGACGAAGGCGCGGATCACCCGGATGCCGGTGATCTGCTCACGCAGGACGCGGTTGACGGTGTCGATGCGCTCCTGCACGCCGCGGAACACCGGACGCAGCTTGCGGACCAGCAGCGAGACGATCACGCCCAGAACCGGCACGATGACCAGGAGCAGACCGGACAGCGGTACGTCCTGGTTGAGCGCCATCAGGATGCCGCCGACGCACATGATCGGCGCCGAGACCATCAGGGTGAACGTCATCAGGGTCAGCATCTGGACCTGCTGGACGTCGTTGGTCGTCCGGGTGATCAGCGAGGGCGCGCCGAAGTTCCCCAGCTCGCGGGCCGAGAAGGACTGCACCCGGTCGAACACCGCGCCCCGCACGTCCCGGCCGAGGGCCATGGAGGTGCGTGCGCCGAAGTAGACCGCTCCGATCGCGCAAACGATCTGGAGCAGGGTTACGGCGATCATGAAACCGCCGGTGCGGAGAATGTAACCGGTATCACCTTTGACGACGCCCTTGTCGATGATGTTGGCGTTGAGCGTCGGCAGGTACAGCGTCGCCAGCGTTTGCACCAGCTGGAGAAGCACGATCAGCGCTATGGGTTTGGTGTAGGGCTTGAGGTAAGCCCGCATAAGTCGGACCAGCACATCGCGCAGAGTACGCGAAGCGGGCGTCCGGATGCGCACGTATTTGCGGTGCCCGGACGATGTTGTGTACGGGTTTCGGGAATACTGCGATGAGGGGCGTGCGGGCCCGGACCAGCCAAGGGAAACAAGAGGAAGAAGAGGTGGGACGCCGATGCTGCGCAACGGTTTGGAACCCTGGCACCTTGTCGTTGTCGTACTCGTGGTGTTCCTGCTGTTCGGAGCGAAGCGGCTGCCCGACACGGCCCGGGCGCTCGGCAAGTCACTGCGGATCCTCAAGAGCGAGACCAAGGCGCTGAAGGACGACTTCAAGGAGGGCGCCAGCGGCGAGTCCGCCGCGCCCAAGACGCAGGACGAGCCCGTGCGCCGCACCATCCAGTCGGCGCCCGGTGACACGGCGAGCGCCCGGCCGGTCGAGGATCCCCGACAGGCGCGTAACGATTAGGCCCGGGCGTCAACCTCCGTGCGCGCCGATGCGTCCTGTCTTTACGTACTCTTGGGTGATCGATTGATCTCGGATGGTCGATCGCAGGAACGTCAGCAGGAACTACGGAGGCTTTTCGTGGGCACGTCCCTGAACAGAGCACGCCGGGGGCTGCTCGCGCTGCTCCCGGCGATGCTGCTCGCCGTATTGGCACTGGCGGCTTCGCCCGCGCACGCCGCCGGGGGTCTGGACGCCGTGGCCGAGGGGTTGAAGAAGAGTCCTGTCTATGTGGACCCGCGCGCCTCTTCGCAGCTTTCGTCGGCGGACGCCGCGGCGCTGGAGAAGAAGATCAAGGACGCGAACAAGCCGGTGTTCGTTGCCGTGCTGCCCGACTCGCCGGAGTACCCGCGCGCCACGCTGCTGCGGCTGCTGCGCACCAAGGTCGGCGTCACCGGCGTCTACGCGGTGCACCTGGGCGACAAGGGCTTCAACGCCGCGGCCGACGC
This sequence comes from Streptomyces silvisoli, assembly GCF_029269905.1. Classification (NCBI taxonomy): domain Bacteria; kingdom Bacillati; phylum Actinomycetota; class Actinomycetes; order Kitasatosporales; family Streptomycetaceae; genus Streptomyces; species Streptomyces silvisoli. Next base: position 81,265 of record NZ_JARJBC010000012.1, read on the forward strand.
CAAGGTGATGTCCCGCAGCACGGTCAGCAACATCGTGCTGGACGCCAAGTCCTCCGCGAGCGACGCCAAGACCGAGCTGAACACGTTCGTCGACCAGGCCGACCAGGTGGCCAAGGGCCACGCCCCCAGCTCCTGGGGTGACTCCGGCGGCTCCGGTGGATCCGGCGCGGCGGCCGGTGCGATCGCCGCTGGCGTGATCGTGCTGGGCGCGGGCGGCGGCGGGTACGTGCTGTACCGCCGGGCCAAGAAGAAGAAGGCCGAGCGGGAGCGGGCCGCCCTGGACCAGCTCCGCACGGTGGTGGACGAGGACATCACCGCGTTCGGCGAGGAGCTTGAGCGCCTGGACTTCAGCCCGGCCGACCCGTCCGCCACGGACGCGATGCGGGGCGACTACACACACGCGCTCGACGCGTACGACCGGGCCAAGTCGCTGATGGCCGCGGCGGCCAAGCCGGACGACGTACGGCCGGTCACCGAGGCGCTGGAGGACGGCCGGTTCTCGCTGGCCACGCTGGCGGCCCGGCGCACCGGTGCGCCGCTGCCGGAGCGCCGCGTGCCGTGCTTCTTCGACCCGCGGCACGGGCCCTCGGTGCGTGACGTGGAGTGGGCGCCCGCCGGCGGGGCGGTGCGCAGCGTTCCGGCGTGTGCGGCGGACGCCAGCCGGATCGCCGACGGCGCCGAGCCGATGACCCGCCATGTGCAGACCGCGTATGGCCCGCAGCCGTACTGGGACGCCGGACCGGCCTACGCGCCGTGGGCGGGCGGCTACTTCGGCGGCGGAATGCTGCCGGGGCTGCTGATCGGCACCATGCTCGGCAGCGCGCTCAGCACGCCCGCGTACGCCTACGACGGCGGCGGGTTCGGCGGCGGCGAGATGGGCGGCGGATTCGACAGCGGTCCGCAGGGCGGTGACTTCTCCGGTGCCGACTTCAACCCCGGTGACTTCTCCGGTGGTTTCGGGGACACCGGCGGCGGATTCGGTGACTTCGGCGGGGGCGACTCCGGCGGGTTCGGCGGCGGCGACTGGTAGCCCGCACCGCAGCCGACGAACACCCTGGCTGGACCTGAACCAAACTTCAGGCTCAGCCAGGGTGTTCTCATGAGCGGCGTGTCCTGGCAGGCCAAGGAACTGACCATCGGCGAACTGTCGGAGCGCAGCGGGGTTCCGGCGTCCGCACCGCGCTTCTACGAGCGCCGGGGGCTGATCGACAGCAGTCGCACCAGCGGCAACCAGCGTCGCTGTGCGCGGGACACACTGCGCCGGGTGGCCTTCATCCGGGTCTCCCAAGGGGTCGGCATGCCGCTGGCCACCATTCGCGAAGCGCTCGCCCTCCTGCCGGAGGGACGCACACCCAGCAAGGAGGACTGGGCATGCGTCTCCGAGCACTGGCGGCAGGACCTGACGGAGCGGATCAGGCAGATGACGATGCTGCTGGAGAAGCTGACCGACCGCATCGGATGCGGGTGCCTGACGCTTGAGCGCTGCGCCCTGGCCAATCCGTGTGACGTACTGGGGCAACAGGGTTCCGGGGCGCGGCGGTTCGAGGGTCAGACAGTTCGCGGAAGCGAGCCCGCTATCGCGCCAACTGGCGAGTCAGCAGGCACTCCTCCGCGAAGGCCAGGGCTTTCAGGTGGTACGAGCGGGCTGCCCAGCCGAGGCTGATGTTGTGGCCCGCGCTTTGCTGTCGGTCGAAGAGGATCCTGGGGGCGGCCAGCAGGGTCCGCATGGACTCCAGGGTCTCCTCGTCGTGGTGCCACCAGCGTTCGTGTTCGGCGTACGTGAACCGCACCGGCACCTGCAACCGTGCGGCCACCGAGGGGAAGACGTCCGGCCAGTTCCGCAGCTCCCGGGCCTCGCGCACCGGCATCGGGGACACCAGCGGTTCGGCGAGCCGGAACGTGTCCGGCGGATACAGCCGCAGCGGACCCCAGTTGAGGGAGCCGAGCCGCACGCCGTTCAACGCGCCTTCACCGTCCGGCAGTTGTGATACGTCGACCGCGTAGCGGTGGCTGACCCCGGAGATGTCCAGCCCGAGCAGGTCGGCGCCGCGCTTGTCGGCGGCGGCGGTCAGCGCGAGCTTGCCGCCGTAGGAGTGGGCGACGAGGAAGAAACCGGCGCCGGTCTGGTGGCGCAGCGCGAAGTCGCTCAGGGCCGCGTGCAGCGTCGCCGACTGCTCGGCCAGGGCCATTCCCTCCGGGAGCCGGCCTGCCGACAGACCGTAGCCGGGGCGGTCGACGGCGAGCACCGTGAAGCCCAGCTGTGCCCCGAGGGACAGCAGGGAGAGGCTGGGATGCGCCGGGCCGTGGAAGTAGCCCGCCTTCATGCCTCCGCCGGGCACGGCGACCACGACGGCCCGCGGCGGCAGGTGCTCGGGTTCGGCGAGCAGTGCGGAGAGCTGGACGCCGTCGGCGTCCAGGACGATGTCCCGCGGCTGCGGTGCGGCGGAGTTGATCGGCTCAGTCATGTCGGTCCGTGTTCAGGAGGCGTGAAAGGCGAATCGCGGGGTTGCGCCGAGAGTATTCGAACGTACCCCGTGATCAGATCACGATGTGGGCCGTCGGCCCCGGACGGAGCGCGGGGTGCGCCGAAACCGTTCGGCGCACCCCGCGCGTGGTGTGGTCGGGCCGGTACGGCCCGGTCGGATCAGCTGCCGTACGGGTGTTTGGCGCGGGCGTCGCGCAGGGGGGTCACCACGACGAAGGCGTCGGCCTGCTCCAGGCGCGGGGAGACCTTGGCCAACTCGGCGGCCACCTCGGGCGACGGGTTGTGCGACAGTGCCATGGGAGCTGGTGGTCGACGAGGTAGGAGATCCTGGGCGGGGCTGGGCTCGGCTGGAGAAACAAACCAATTCGTTGGTTTGATGTCGGGTGTGATTCGCGTATGTCTTGAGTGCCGGGGCACCGCCGCCTCCAGCGCGGCCGCCACCACGGCAGGGGTTCACCAGCAGTGGGCCCGCGAGGTGGCGGTTCGGTGAGGAAGCAGGAACGCGCGGCCCGTACCCGTCAGGGACTGATCCGCGCTGCCGCGCAGGCATTCGCCCAACGCGGCTACGTACAGGCGAGGTTGACCGACATCAGCGCCAGCGCCGGGGTCAGCCCGGGTGCGCTGCACTTCCACTTCGAGAACAAGGCGGCGCTCGCCGCAGCGGTGGAGGCGGAGGCGTCGGCGGCGCTGCGCGGTGTCGTGCGCGATGTCTACCATGGCCGTCAACTCGCGCTTCAGACGCTGACAGATGCCACGCACGCGCTCGCCGAACTGCTGCGCGAGGACGTGGTGGCGCGTTCCGGTTTCCAGCTGGGCTGCCAGCGGGCGCTGGGGACTGAACTGAGCCTGCGTCAGGAGTGGCAGGGTTGTGTACAGCATCTGCTGGCCCTGGCCGCGAGCGAGGGGACGCTGGCCGAAGGCGTGGCTCAACAGGACATGGTCACCACGATCGTTGGTGCCACGATCGGGTTCGAGGTGCTGGGGCGCGACAACCCGGAGTGGTTGTCCCGGCAGACGATCACTGGTTTCTGGCGGGCGATGCAGCCGCGGTTGGCGGCTCCCGGGGTGCTCGGACGGCTCGATCCGGAGGGCCGTCAACAAACAGAGCCGTCGGTTTGTTAGGTTCGCGTCTCGCGAGCCCCGGTCAGCGCGGGGCGGCGGCGGGTTCCTCGGTGAGTTCCGGCAGCGGCGCGTCGTCGCGCCTGTTCGCGGCGAGCAGTCGTTCGCCGCGGTCCGGGGACATGTCCAGGGAGGCCAGTACCGCGGGCACGGTGATGCAGGGGAGGACGTGGCTGAACAGCACGGCCGTCCGGTGACCGAGGTCCTCGCGGTCGGCGAGGGTCTGGGACATCGCCTGGATACCGGCGAAGGCGCCGACGAACATGTCCGCGGTGTCCTCGAGGACGACGTGCGGCAGCAGCTCGCCGTTGTCCCTGGCCGCCGTGAGCATCTGGAGGTTCTGGGCGCTCCAGTTGAGGAACGGCCCGCGGCGGTCCAGTCCGCTGGCGCCCTGGTCGAGGGTGAGCCGCACGCTGGCTCGTACCAGGGGGTCGTGGCGCAGCCGGTGGGAGAGCACCATGCCCGAGTCGATCAACTGCTGGAGCTTCAGGGGCTGTTCGGGTAGCGGTTCGTCTTCCAGCTGCGCGTCAAGGACGGCGAAGGCCAACTCCTCCTTGGAGGCGAAGTGGAAGTACAGCGCCCCCTTGGTCACTCCCGCGGTCGAAATGATCTCACCGATGGTGGCGGCCTCGTAACCACGCTGGTCGAAGACCGTCGCCGCCGCCTCCACCAGGATTTTGCGGGTTCGGATCGCCCGGTCCTGTCGCGCCTGTCGCGCCACGAAGCCTCCAAGCAAGATTCACAGCGTCAAAAAGAAAACCGATTAGTACGTATGTTAGCAGCGGGGGGTGTCCTGCCCCCCAAGGCGCAGATCCCAGGGGGGATTTATGACGCAGCGGCTTTCCGCCGTCCGTACCGCGGGCGATGTCGTTCCGGGGGTGGCGCGGGGCATGGCCGCGTCGGACGCGGCGGCTCCGGTGGCCAGGGAACTGGTGCACAGGACCTCCGAACACGAAGTGCTTCCGACCGGATGGACTCGGCTCGATGACTCCCACTTCTCGGTGTCGGTCCGCTGGCCGCGTGATCACAGGTGCTTCGCTCCGGTGGGCGGCCACCATGACGCCCTGCTGGTCGCGGAGACGATGCGACAGGCCACGATACTTCTGGCCCATGCCGAGATGGACGTTCCGCTGAACCATCACTTCGTCATGTGGGGACTGGAGTACTCGGTCACCGATGTGGCACGGCTCGCGCTGGACGATCGGCCCGACGCCGTGGAGACCGTGGTGACCTGCAGTGAGGTGCAGCGGCGCGGCAACCGGTTGTCCAGCATGCGCACCGAGTACGTGCTGTGGCGCGCGGGCCGGGTGCTGGCCACCGGCAGGGCCCGGCTGACCTGCACCAGTGCCCAGGTCTACGCCCGGCTGCGGGGCGAGCGGCTGGCCGCCGCGGGCCTCGCGGTCCCGCTGCTGCCCGCCGTACCGCCGGAGCAGGTCGGCCGCACCGCCATCGAGGACGTCGCGCTCGCCCCCGTACCGCAGGAGCGCGCCTGGAGGCTGCGCGTCGACAGCGGCCACCCCTCGTACTTCCACCGTCCCAACGACCACGTTCCCGGCATGCTGCTGCTGGAGGCGGCGCGGCAGGCGGCCCACTCGGTCAGCTCCGCCGAAAGGTTCGTCCCGACCGCCGTGGACGTGGCGTTCCACCGCTACGCCGAACTCGACAGCCCCTGCTGGATCACCGCCGGTCCGCCGCGCGCCGACCCCTGGGGCGGCCGGACGGTGCGGGTCAGCGGACACCAGGACAATGAACTGGTGTTCCTCGCCACGCTGGCCGGCGCGGCCCCTGACGAGCCCGACGAGTGGAGGTCGCGTTGATCCTGGTGACAGGTGCTACCGGAACGGTGGGCGGCCGGGTCGCCCGCCGGCTGCTCGACCGCGGCCCGTTACGGGTGCTGGCGCGGCGGCCCGAGCGGGTGGCGTTCGCGGGACCGTCGGCGGAGGTGGTGCCCGGCGACTACGGGGACCGCGCCTCGCTGGACGCGGCCATGGTGGGCGTCAGGGCGGCGTTCCTGGTGACCAACGACCCGCAGCGGCCACAGGAGGACGCCGACCTCCTGGACGCGGCCCGGGCCGCCGGGGTGCGGCGGGTGGTCAAGCTCTCCGCGCACGCGGTCGGCCAGCCAGGCGCGGACGACCTGATCACCGACTGGCACCGCGCCAACGAGGACCGGCTGCGCGCTTGCGGTCTCGACTGGACCATCCTGCGACCGCGTGCCTTCATGACCAACACCCTGTCCTGGGCGTCCTCGATACGTACCGAGGGCGTGGTCCGCGCGTTCGACGGGGAGTCGCCCAACGCCTGTGTCGACCCGGACGACATCGCCGAGGTGGCCTGCCGGGCGCTGACCGAGCCGGGGCACGAGGGCCGGGTGTACTCGCTCACCGGTCCCGAGGCGCTCACCGTGCGGGAGCAGACCGACCAGCTCGGCGAGATGCTGGGCCGGTCGCTTCGGTTCGAGCGGCTCACCGCGGACCAGTTCCGCGCGGGGCTGCGGCGGCGCTATCCGGAACCGGTGGTCGAGGCGCTGATGGCCAGCGCGGAACGGGGCCGCAGCGGAAGCAAGGCACAGGTGGACCCCACCGTCCGGGAGGTGACGGGCCGACCGCCCAAGAACTTCCGTGCCTGGGCGGCCGAGAACGCCGAGCGGTTCAACTAGCGGACTTTGCGGTGGTTGTTGGGGCCGCCCAGGATGGCGGGCAGGTGTCGGTGGCCGTTGGATATGAACGAGTTGAGGCTGCCCAGCTCGTCTACGGGCGCGGCCAGGGCGAGTCCGGGGAACCGGGAGAACAGCGCGGGCAGCGCCACCGACACCTCAAGCCGGGCCAGCGGCGCGCCCAGGCAGTGGTGCACCCCGTGGCCGAACGAAAGATGGTCCCGGCGGGTGGGCCGGGTCGGGTCGAACCGGTCCGCGTCCGGGCCGTGTTGCCCGGGGTCGCGGCCCGCACCGGCGAGCGAGACGATGACCGCGTCTCCCCGGCGGATCGTCACGCCGCCCAGCTCGATGTCCTCGACCGCGTACCGCAACGGCACGTTCGCGCCCGGTGCCTCCACCCGCAGGGTCTCCTCGACGACGTCCGCCCAGGAGACCTCCCCGGAACGCACCCGGCGCAGCTCGTCCGGGTGGGTCAGCAGCAGCCGGACGGCGTGGCAGATCAGGTTGATCGTGGTCTCGTAGCCCGCCGAGATCATCAGCAGCAGGGTGTCCACGAGTTCCTGCCGGCTGAGCCCGGTGCCGTCGCCGTCGTCCCGGGCGGCGATCAGACCGCTGGTCAGGTCATTGCCGGGCTGTGCGGTTTTGGCGGCGACGAGTTGGTCCAGCATCCGGTACAGCCGCTCGCCGTTGTCCCGCGCCTCCTCGACGGTCAGCGCGGTGCTGAACGTCAGGTCGATGGTGCGGCGCAGTTCGGGGCGGGACCGCTCGGGGATGCCGAACAGTTCGCAGATCACCTGGGTGGGCAGTGGGCTGGCGAACTCGGCCCGCAGGTCCACGGGTTGGCCGGCCGGGGTGGCCGCCAGGCGGTCGAGGAGGTCGGCGGTGATCTCCTCGACGCGGGGTCTGAGTGCCGCGGTGCGGCGCGCGGTGAACGCCTTGGAGACCAGCTTCCGTAGCCGGGTGTGGTCCGCGCCGAATGCGGTGATCATGCTGCGGACGGAAATCCACAGCGCCAGCGGCCAGTCCCGGGGTATCTCGCCGTTGATCCAGGCTGGCCAATGCTGGTAGGCGTCCTTGGAAACGCCGGGATGGGTCAGTAGTTTCTTGATCAGTGCATGACTTGTCACCGACCAGGCGGGAACACCACCCGGCAGTATCACGGGGACCACGGGACCCCGTTCGCGTAGCCGTGCGGTTTCCGCGTGGATGTCCCGACCCGAGGGGTCCAGAACGACGGGTTCCACCATTGCCGTTTCCATTGGCAGTTCTCCGCTCTGTCCGCGGGAGTGCGGCCCCACGGAATGGGGCCGCACTTGGTCACTGCCGTGATTGTCCTTGGCCGGAAAGGGCTTTGACGGTTCGGGCCGACGGGCGTCAGCGGCGCGGGATGCGTTGTTGGGCGGCGAGGACGGCGGCGCCGAAGCGCGGGTCGGGGCGTAGCGCGTGTTCGCGGGTGCGCGCCTCGGTGAACTTCACTACGTGTTCGTCCTGCTGCTCCACCGCGCGGGCGGCGAGTTCGTCGAACGAGGGCACGTCGGTCTCCAACGCGGTGCGCAGGACGGTCTCCTCCTGCCGCCGGTCGCCGGTGAAGGCGAGCAGCAGCGCGATATGCACCCGCCACAGGGCGGCCGGGGTCGGCGTGTGCAACTCCGTGGGCAGATGGGGGAGTACCAGCCGTTCGGCGGCGGAACCGCGACTGACGGTGGCGGCCATGGGGCGGCGGGGCAGCGCCGCCACCGCGTCGGCCAGCCGGCCCTCGCCCTGCGTGGCGCCGAACCTCGCCTCACCGGGCAGCCCGGTGTAGCGGGCCGCCCAGTAGGCCAGGCTGGCGGGGCTGCGGGCGTGGGCGCACGAGGTGCACGACTGGTAGCGGCCCATGGGCCGGGGTTGGGGCTACGTCGGCTCGCCCATGTCGGGTGCGGGCCGTGGCCGCACCCGGGCGGCGAGCACCGCGATGTCGTCCTCCGCGGCCTGCGGCACCAGGCCACGCAGCACCTCGTCCAGCAGGTCGTCGAGGTCTCCGGCCACCGGCAGCTTGAGGTTGGCCAGCCGGGCCAGCGATACGTCGATGTCCTCGCCGCGCCGCTCCACCAGGCCGTCGGTGTACAGCAGCAGCACCTGGCCGGGCTGGAAGGCGGTGGTCACCAGGTCGTAACCGCCGAAGCAGGTGCCCAGCGGCGGACCGTTGGGAACGCCGATCAGTTCGGCGCCGCCGTCCTCGCCGAACAGGGCGGGCGGCAGGTGCCCGGCGCTCGCGAAGGCGCAGCGCTCACGGGCCGGGTCGGCCAGTGCCAGCAGGCAGGTGGCCGGGCGGACGGACTCGCTCTCCTCGCAGATCAGGGTGTCGAGCTGGCGCAGGATCCGGTGCGGCGGCAGATCGGTGGCGGCCACATAGCGCAGTATCGAGCGGTAGCTGCTCATGTCGACGGCGGCCTCGATGCCGTGCCCCATCACATCGCCCATGGCCAGCAGGGTCCGCCCGTACGGCAGCCGGATGGTCTCGTACCAGTCGCCGCCGACCACCGCGCTGGTGCCGGACGGCAGATAGCGCGAGGCCATCTCCAGGTTGGGGTGCGGGCTGCCCGGCTCGGCGAGTAGGGCGCGCTGCAGTTCCAGGGCGATGCCCTGGGAGCGGGCGTACCGGCTGGCGTTGTCGATGCCGATCGCGGCGCGGCCCGCCAGGTCCTGGGCGAGCACCGTGTCCTCCTCGGTGTACTGAGGCGTCAGCCCGGCCCTGGCCAGGGTCATCGCGCCGATCGCGTGGCCGCGGGCGGCGAGCGGCACGACCAGCAGCGAGTGGATCCCCATCGCCCGGTACTCGGCGATGTGCTCCGCCTCCGGCGGCTCGTCGTCGTCCTGCGGCCGCCACAGCACCGGCGAGCCGGTGGCCAGGCAGCGCTGCACGGTGGAGCCGTACGGGTGCCGGACGAACTCGCCGGTCACCCCCAGCGCGTTCGCCCGGGCGCTCAGCGCCGGAACGGCGGCCAGCGCGGTCCTGCGCAGCCGTAGCGCGCCCGCCCTGGTCGCGGCGCCGTGCGGGGCGTCGGACGGGAAGACCTCGACGGTGGCCAGGTCGGCCAGCCGGGGGACGACGAAGTCGGCCAACTCGGCGCAGGTCATGTCCACGTCGAGGGTGGTGCCGATCCGGGTGGCGGCGGCGTCCAGCAGGGCGAGCCGGTGGCGGGCCTGCTCCAGGTCGTGCTGCTGCTGACGGAACTCGGTGATCTCCAGCATGATCCCGACCAGGCCCTCCCGTCCGCCCTCGGCCGTCAGCCGGTGGTACGCGCAGTGCCACCAGCGGCGGTCCCCGGGCACGTCGGCGGGGGTGCGGCCGCTGATCACCACTTCCCTGGGCCGGCCGTCGTCCAGCACCTGCCGCAGCACGTCCGGCCGGTCGGCCACCTCCGGCAGCGCCTCGGTCAGGGTGCGGCCGATCAGGTCGGCGGCCGGGACCCCGGTCATGCGGGTGAAGGCGGGATTGGCGTACAGGTGGCGCAGCCCCGGATCGAGGACGACGACCCCGGCGGTGGTGCCGTTCAGCACGCCGCGCAGCACCTCGTCGGTGCTGTGCGCCGCGAGGGCGGCGGCGGCCGCGTCGAACAGGGCGTCGGCGTGCAGCGCGTCGGCGTCGTCCCGGCCGGAAGCATCGGGGCACACCCGGCTACCTCCTCCTCTCCCGTGTCCGAACCGCCTCGTCTTCATCGTCTGACCACGGTGGGTGATCCGCATCCGCGTTGCCCCGCCGGTGCGCCGGGGAAGCGCGGAGGCGGTGGACGTGCCATATCGTCTGGGCGTGACTGCGTCGACTGCCGCTGGGCCGGATCGGGACATCGAAGGCTTACCGGGGCGCGCCGCTCGGCGCCGCTTCGGCCGGAGCGGCGCGGGACGGTGCCGCCCCTCGTCGAGAAGCGCCGCGCCATGATACGCGGGCGTCGGCGCACTCGCGACGCCCCGGCGCGGGCGGGCTCGCTGCGCGGCCGGGTACTGGTGTCCATCGTGGCGGTCACCGCGTGCGCGGTGCTGGTGTTCACCCTGCCGCTGGCGGTGACGGTGCATCGGATCTACCGCAGCAACGCGGTGGTCACCGTGGAGCGCAACGCCGTCTGGGCCGCGCTCTCGCTGCCGGTTCCGGCGAGCACCCGGCACGGTCGCGCGGTGCTGCCGAGCGGGCGCTCCGCGGACGCCCATGTGGCGATCTACACCGTCTCCGGACACCGGCAGGACGGTCGGGGCCCGGACTTCTCCAACCTGGTGCTCCAGGCCCGCGACGGTCGGCTGCACGAGGCGGTGGAGAACGACCAACTGGCCGTCGCCGCACCGGTGTCCAGGAACGGCGAGGTGGTCGCGGTGGTACGGGCCTGGCTGCCGTGGGACTTCGTCACCGACCGCACGCTGGGCGTCTGGCTGCTGCTCGCCGCGCTCGGCGCGGTGGCGGTGGCGCTGTCCGCGGTCCTCGCCCGGCACCTGGCGCGCCGCATCGCGATACCCCTGGAGCGGCTCACCGCCACCGCACGGGCGCTGGGCGACGGGGACTTCAGTATCCAGCCCGCGCGCAGCGGCATCCGGGAGGCGGACGCGGTCGGCCTGGCGCTGAGCGCCACGGCGGAGCGCCTGGGCCAACTGATCGAGCGGGAACGGCGGTTCAGCACCGCCGTCTCGCACCAGCTGCGCACTCCGCTGACCGCGCTCATCCTCGGCCTGGAGCGTGCGCTTGAGCAGGACGGACCGGTACCGCGCGAGTCGCTGACCACGGCACTGCGCCGGGCCGACCAACTGGGCCGCACCGTGGAGGAGTTGCTCCACCTGTCCCGGGACACCCACCGCTCCGCCGGGTCGGTCGACGTCGCCCAGATCCTGGAGCAGGCGGCCGCACGCCACCGGGAGGCGATCAACGACGCCGGGCGCTCGCTGGTCATACGGTGCGAACCCGACCTGCCGCCGGTACGGGCGTCCGCCGTGGCCATCCTGCAGATCGTGGACGTGCTGCTGGACAACGCGCTGGCGCACGGCCGCGGTGAGATCAGCCTGGTGGCGGCGGACGTCGGGGCCGGGGTGGCGCTGGAGGTCGGAGACGAGGGGCCGGGACCGGCGGGCGGCGGCGACGCGGCCTTCGCGGTGCCGCGGCAGCGCGGCCACGGCATCGGCCTGGCGTTGGCCCGCTCCCTCGCGGAGGCGGAGGGCGGGCGCCTGGTCCTCAGACGGCCGGGGCCCGGTCCGGTGTTCACCTTGCTGCTGCCCGCACACGAGGACCGGGGCTAGGCGCGGGGACCGCTCGTGGCTCGCCCCAGGAAAGGCACCTACAGCTCCTGCTCCAACCGGTAACCCGTGCCGCGCAGCGTCGTGATGCGTTCCGGCGCCTCCCCGGCGTCGATCAGCTTGCGCCGCAGGGCGGAGATGTGCACGTCCAACGTCTTGGTGGAACCGAACCAGTTGTCGTCCCACACCTCCGCCATCAGGTGTTCGCGCCGCACCACGGTGCCCGCCGACGCGGCCAGCGCCGCCAGGAGGTCGAACTCCTTTGGCCGCAGCGGCACCTCACGCGGCCCCACGTAAACCCGCCGGGCGTGCCGGTCGATGCGGGTGGCACCGACCTGCAGCACCTGCGGCCCGGCGCCGACCGCGCGCCGCCGTAGATGAGCGCGCAGCCGGGCCAGCAACTCGGTGATGCGGAACGGCTTTGTGAGGTAGTCGTCCGCACCGGCGTCCAGCGTGACGATGACCTCGAACTCCTGGGTACGGGCGGTGAGCACGACGATGACCGTCTCCACCGGCAGACACGAGCGCAGCCGGCGGCACAGCGTCACCCCGTCGATGTCCGGCAGCCCGAGGTCGAGCAGTACCAGGTCCCAGCTGCCGCGCAGCGCCGCCTCCGCGGCCTGCGCGCCACTGTGTGCGTGCTGCACGTTGTAGCCGTGCCCGGTGAGCGCCTGGCCTAGTTCCGACGCGATCTCGGGGTCATCCTCCACCACCAGGAGTTCCGCGAGCGCCATGCCGCCCATTAGATCAGCGGGAAGTTTCCGGAACCGTCCCGATCGCGAGTTCCGGCCACCTTCGTGTGTTAACCGCTGGCGCATTATCGGCTTAACGTAAGCAGGTTGGTAAACGGATTGTTTGCACTCCTCGGAGGAGGATCTCACCCCCAGGCGCATACGTTCGTCGAGCGCGGTTCCGAAACCGTACGGGACCGGCTATCCGAGCGTGAGGAGAATCCGGCATGACGCAGTACGGAACTCTTTTGCGGCAGGCAGTGAACGAGCCAGGAACCACGCCGTTGATCGGTGTGCACGACATGCACTCCGCCGCGGTGGCGACCCAGTTCTACGACGGCCTGTTCCTGTCGGGCTTCGGACTGGCCGCCTCGCACTACGGACTTCCCGACATCGGATACATCGCCTGGCCGGACGTCATCTCCTTCGCCCAGCGCATCAGGGGCGCCTTCTCCGGCGTGCACCTGCTGGTCGACATCGACGACGGCTACGTCGACACCCATGTGGCGACGCACGTGGTACGGCAGTTGGAGGCGGTGGGCACCTCCGGGGTGATCCTGGAGGACCAGGCGCGGCCGCGGCGCTGCGGGCACGTGGACGGCAAGAAGGTGCTGCCGCTTGAGGAGTACCTGGACAAACTCCAGGCGGTGCTGGAGGCCCGGCGCGATCTGGTGGTGGTCGCCAGGACCGACGCCACGGACGAGCAGGAGATCCTTCGCCGGGCCAAGGCGCTGGCCGCCACCGAGGCCGATGTGGTGCTCGTCGACGGGGTGCGCAGCGTCGAGGCGATCCGCGCCATCCGGGAGACCATCGGCGACAAGCCGCTGCTGTTCAACCAGATCGGCGGCGGCAAGTCGCCGCGGCTCTCCCTCGGCGAGCTGGGCGAGCTGGGTGTCAACGTGGCGATCTACAGCACCCCGTGCCTGTTCGCGGCGCAGGACGCCATGCAGCGCGCGATGTCCGAGTTGCGGGCGGCCGACGGCAGGCTTCCCGAGCCGAGGCCGGACGCCACCACCGTGGCGAGCTGCCTGGCCCTGCTGGAACGCACCACCGCCGCGTGACCACCCGCGGCCCTGGCCCTTCCCCTCTTGGGCGCCAGGGCCGCGGCTGTCACCGGACCCCCGAGGCCCCCCGGCCCGGCAGGGCCAACGCCCCCGCCGTGGTGGCGAGTAGCAGGAGGGCGGAGACCAACAGGCTTACGTGCATGCCGGAGACGAACCGCTCCCGGTGCGCTACGAGCGCTCCGAAGACCGCCACGGCCAGCGCGCCGCCGGTCTGGCGGCCCGCGTTGAGCACGCCGCCGGCCATTCCCGCCCGGTCAGCCGGGATGTCGCTCAGCATCGCGGCGGTGAGCGACGGGACGGCGAACCCCAGCCCGATGCCGACCGGAACCAGCAGCAGCGCGGTCAGCGGCCGATCGGTGTGCGCGTCCACCGTGAGCAGGCCGAACAGGCCAAGTGCACACACCAGTTGGCCAACGGCGATCGGCACCCGCGGCCCGAACCGGGCCGCGGCCCTCGCCGAGCCGACGTTCGCCCCGGCGACCAGCGCGGTCATCGGCAGGAACATCAGCCCCGCGGCCACCGCGGACAGTCCGAGGACCTCCTGGAAGAACAGCCCGAGCACGAACACCGTGCCGTAGAACGCCGCGTTGACCGCGAACCCGATCGCCAGGCTGAGCGCCGCCGTGCGGGACCGGAACAGGCCCAGCGGCACCATCGGCTCGCCGGCCCGTGCCTCGGCCACCACGAACGCGACCATCGCCACCGCGGCGACCAGCAGGCTGACCACGGCCGTAGGCGTACCGAAGCCCGACGCTCCGCCCTCGATCACCCCGAACGTCAGCGCGCCCAGCGCGATCACCGCGGTCAACTGCCCCAGCGGGTCGAGGGCCGCGGCCCGGCGGGGCGAACGCGGCACCCTGAGCAGTACCGCCAGCGTGAGGAGCCCGACCGGCAGGTTGAGGAAGAAGATCGACCGCCAGCCCAGCGAACTGGTCAGTGCCCCGCCCACCACCGGCCCCGCTGCCGTGGACACCGCGCCGCCGACCGTCCACAGGGCGATCGCCCTGGCCCGCTCGACGGCGCTGGGGAACGCCTGACGTACCAGCGCCAGCGACGACGGCAGCATGACCGCCGCCGCACTGCCCTGCAGCACCCGCGCACCGATCAGCGCGCCCAGCGCGGGTGCCAGCGCGCACAGCACCGACGCCGTGGTGAACACCGCGAGTCCCGCGCCGAACACCCGGTTCGCCCCGAGCCGGTCCGACAGCGCACCGGCCGAGAGCAGCAGTGCCGCGAACATCAGCGTGTAGGCGTCCACGATCCACTGGAGACCGGCCGTTGTACCGCCCAGCGTGCGGCCGATGGCCGGTAGTGCCACGTTCACCGCCGAGGCGTCCAACCCGATGACGAAGAAGCCCAGCAGGGCCGCACCGAGCACCAGGGTGGGGGACACCTGACGCGGTGCGGTGGCCGGTGGTGCTTCGGTGCGTATGGGTTCCCGCACGGTCGTGTGCATCGGTTCTTCCTCCCCGTGGTGGTGTTCGCCGTCGCGCTCCACACTGGCCCGGTTCTCCGGCCGGTGGCAGACCGCGATGTTCGGGGGAGTTGCCAGCCAGGGAGTGACACGGCCCCCCAACTGCGTTGCGCCGCGGCGATGACGCGCTGGCAGACTGTGGCCATGACCGAGCAGACCGAGCTGGGACGGTTCCTGCGGGCCCGTCGAGGTGGCGTGCGGCCCGCCGACGTGGGGTTGCCGACCGGCGCCGGAGTGCGCCGCACTCCCGGGCTGCGCCGTGAGGAACTGGCCACGCTGGCGGGCGTGAGCATCGACTACTACACCCGCCTTGAGCGCGGCAAGGAGACCCGGCCCAGCCCGGCGGTGGTCGAGTCGCTCGCCAACGCGCTACGGCTGAACGACGAGGAGCGGCAGTACCTGCGCGACCTCGCGGTCCAGGCGGCCCGCCGCGCACCCGAACCCCGGCCGCGGGCGAGCCGCACGGTGCGGCCCAGCGTGAAGCAGCTGCTGGAGACGGTCCGGCCCAACCCGGCGTACGTCGTCAGCCGTACCAACGACCTGCTGGCCGCCAACCCCGGCGGCGTACGGCTGCTGCACGGCATTGCGGACTGGCCCGCCCGGCAGCGCAACACCATCCGCTACACCTTCCTGCACCCGGCCGCCCGAGACCTGTGGCCGGACTGGGAGCAGAAGGCCAAGGGCTGCGTCGCCCAACTGCGCGCGGTCGCCGGAAGCGATCCCGACGCACCGGACCTGGCCGCACTCGTCGGCGAGCTGATCGTCAAGAGCCCGGAGTTCAACCGGCTTTGGGAGCGCTACGAGATACGGGCGATCGGCGACGGTTCGAAGACCTTCCGGCATCCGCTGGTCGGCACGATGACCCTGGTGCACGAGGTGGTGAACCTCAACCGCACCGACGGCCAGCGGATGGTCGTCTACATGGCCACGTCCGGCACCCCGGACCATGACGCGATGACGCTGCTGGACCTGGGCGTTCCGGAAACCGCCCCGGCTGAGCGTGCGCCGCTGAACCACTAGGCCAGCCGGCGGACCACCCGGGCCGGACCGCCGACCGCCAGCACTCCGGCCGGCAGGTCAGTGGTGACCACCGCCCCCGCGCCGACCACCGTGTTCTCGCCGATGGTCACCCCGGGGCAGACGATGACCCCGCCGCCCAGCCAGACGTTGTCGCCGATCACCACCGGAAGCGCCTTCTCCCACCCGGCTCGCCGACGCTCCGCGTCCATCTCATGGGTCGGGGTGAGCAACTGCACGTTCGGCCCGATCTGCACATGGGCGCCGATGGTGATGGGCGCCGGGTCGAGGAAGACCGCCCCGAAGTTGACGAACGTACCGGTGCCGATGCGGATGTTGTAGCCGTAGTCGCAGTGGAACGGCGCCCGGATCCGCACCTGCTCGCCCACTGATCCGAGCAGGTACTCAAGGATCGCCTGCCGCTCCTCGGCATCCCCTGCCGCGTTGTACGCCGAGCACAGCCTGTCCCGGCGCACCGTGTCCGCGGCCAGCTCGGGATCGTCGGGGAGGTACCAGTCGCCGTTCAGCATGCGTCGCTTGTGCTCGCCCATGGTGGCCCTTCCTGCCGACCGGTGCCGTCAACGAAGGCTAGCGGCAGTCGAGTTGGACGGCCGCCCGCCGATCGGGGCTGGGTCGTGCCCGATGGGTCGGGTGCCACGGCCCACGGTCGGGTGGTCTGGACCCGACTTGGTGCCGCGGTGCCGGCGGCCGCTCACGTGGCGGCACGTCAGCGGTTCTCCACGCGGAACGCTCTGGCGCCGTCACCATCAGCGCAGGACGAACCTGCCGCCCTGACCGGGGCCACCTCTGCCCTTTGTCGTCACCCCCTGGAAGGCCACAGTGACCGTGAAATGACCTCAAGGGCAGGGGCCACCCACCGGACACGTCCTAGTCGCACCAGAAGAGGAAGCACGTCGGTGGCTGGGTCGGCCGCGGCCGCGGGCTCGGCGTCGGTTGCGTCGGCGCGGGCGGGGGCGTGTTGTTCTGAGTCCGGCTCGGTGCCATGGGGGCCGAGACCGGGACCGCCGTATGCGCGGCGGTTCCGCTCGGCACCGCGGGAAGCGAGGGCTGGGCGGAGTGCGAAGGACGGTGCGGCACTGGTTTCCTGACGGATGCCGACGCCCGGGGCGCCGCCGTCGCCGCGCTGGCCGTCGCCGTCGGCTCCGCCATGGTGGAGGAGTTCGTCGACTGCGCGTTGTCCACCCGCGACGGTCCGGTCGGCAGCAGTTCCCCGGGCAGTACGGTCGCGGCGACCCCCACCAGGACGAGTCCTCCCGCAACGCCCAGGACCAGCTTGGCCGTTCCACCCCTGCGGCGCGCCGCCCTACGGGAGCGGGAGCGGGTGGCGCCGCGGCGACGGCTGGGGGCGGGCGGTTCCTCGTCGGCCTCGGCCGCCTCCTCGTCCGGTGGCTCCGGGACCTCGTACGTCCGCGGCTGCGGCATCGGAGGGATGAGGCTCTGGTACAGGGGGTGCGGACCGGTTCGCGGTGCGCCAACCGGCGGCACCTGCCACGTCGGCGGCGCGCTGTGGGGCGTGCCGCACACCGGGCAGGCGTACGCCTCGCCGAGGTGGCTCCCGCACCGTTCGCAGTAGTGCATGCGCTGGTCCGTTCCTTTGGATCAGCCCCCCGGCTCCCCCTTGGCGCGCCACACCATACTGACGTGCTCATGCGAACGCCATGCCGAGGCTCACAGGGTCCGCGGCTTGCTCAACCGGCGCCGTGTAGTGCCCTCGCCGCCACGGACCAGTTGCTGTGGAGCTGGTCCAGGTAGGACTGTGCCGCTGCGCCCGGTTTGGCGCCCCGCGCGAACGCCGCCATGTTGCCGGGGCCGGTGTTGTAGCCGAGGGCCAGCAAATCGTCCTCGGTGTAGCGGCTGGAGCGCTCGGCGGGGAGCTGCCGGGCCAGGTCGTGCAGGTACCAGGCGGCGGCCTCGACCGCGAGGGCCGGATCGTCGGGCAGCTGCTGCCAGTCCCGGTCGGCGAAGTCCCGGCCCTGTTTGGTCTCGTCGAACGCGGCCTTGTGCATGTTGGCGATGCCGAACGCGGCATCCGGCTTGATGCGCTGCCAGGCCCTTTCCCAGGCGGGGTCATGCGGCTTGTACGACTCGTTGTACAGGATCGCCATCAGCAACTGCGGGTTGATTTCCGCCCGTTTGGCGTACTTGATGACCTGCGGGGCGTAGCGGGACGGGTCCTGGTTGTTCGGTGTCGGTCGCTCGCCCGGCGTGCTGGTGGCGGTGGGCGCCGCCGACTCCCCGGGCTTGCGGGGCGCGGTCGACTCCGTCCCGTGCCCGCCGCGGGCGGCGGCCCACCCCGCCGCGACCAGCACGGCGACCGCGAGGCCGACACCCCACCGAGACCTGCGTGGCTCCGCCACGTCGTGCCCTCCCTGTGCCGCCCGGACCCCCGCGTACCGAAAGATACGCCGCGCGGCGGGGTTCGGCCCGCCTCAGGCGACCCAGCCGTTGGTGACGGCGAGCGTGGCGGAGCCGTCCAGGTCCTTGAGCTTGGTGGCGACGAAGCCGCGCGCCGCCTCGGAGGTCTGCATGCGCAGCGCGGGGCGGTCCGCCTCCAGCGCCGCGACGATCGTCGCGGCGGCGTCCGCGGGGCTCTGCGCGGCGGCGAACGCGTTGGCCGTACGGTCGAGGTAGTTGCGCAGCGCCGGGGCGTAGGGTCCCGCCGCCTCCAGTGCGGCCGGGATGTCGACGTTGACGTTGGCCACGAACTCGCTCGCCACGGCGCCCGGTTCGACCAGGGTGACGGTGACGCCGGTGGTCGCCGCGACCGGGGCGAGCGACTCCAGGAAGCCCTCGACGGCGAACTTGGCGGCGCAGTAGGCCTCGTTGAACGGCTGGCCGACGACACCGCCGACGCTGGTGACGGTGATCAGGCGGCCACGGGAG
Organism: Streptomyces silvisoli; assembly: GCF_029269905.1. NCBI lineage: Bacteria > Bacillati > Actinomycetota > Actinomycetes > Kitasatosporales > Streptomycetaceae > Streptomyces > Streptomyces silvisoli. Next base: position 99,971 of record NZ_JARJBC010000012.1, read on the forward strand.
GCGCGAAGGTGGGGCAGGGTGGCGCGGGCGACCTCCACCACGCCGAAGAAGTTGACCTCCATCACGGCCCGTACGTCGGCCACGGTCTCCTGCTCGATGGTGCCGACGTGGCCCGCGCCCGCGTTGTTGACCACCGCGTCCAGCCGTCCGTGCTCGGCCAGTACGGCCTCCACGCAGGCGGCCACCGAGGCCGGGTCGGTGACGTCCAGGCGGCGCACCTCGATCCGGTCGGCGACCCCGGCGTCGGCCGCGGCCTGGCGCAGGGCGTCGGCGCGGGAGGTGTCGCGCATGGTGGCGACGGTGTGCCAGCCGGCCTGTGCGGCGGCGACGGCGGCGGCCAGGCCGATTCCGGACGAGGTGCCGGTGATCAGAGCGGTCTTGGGCTGGGCGTTCGGGCTGGTGGAGGGCATGGGAGGCCTTGTCTTGAAGGGCGCGATTTATGTGTGCGCACACACACTAAACAATGCGTGTGTGTACACGCAAGCCGTACGATGGGTGGCATGAGCCGTCGCCCGGAGCTGACCATCGGAACCCTTTCCGAGGAGGACCACGCCTTCTACGGTCTGGTGTGGGCGGGCACCACGCTCGCCGCACGGGTGGACCGCGAGCTGTCCCGGGCCCATGGGCTGTCGCTGTCCTGGTTCGAGGTGCTGCTGTGGCTCAACGGTCAGAGCGAGCCGGTGGCCTCCTCCGACCTGGGCGCCAGGACGATGCTCAGCCGCAGCCAGGTCTCCCGCGTTCTGGACGCGATGGTGGCCCGGGGGCTGGTGGCGCGCACACCGTCGCCGACGGACGCCCGGTCGGTGCAGGTCGAACTCACCGCGGAGGGCCGCGCGGCCTTCCGCGAGGCTGATGCCACGCGCCGGGCGGTACTGGGACCGGTCTTCACCGAACTGCTCGGCCCGGAGGACATCCGGGCGCTGGAGACGGTCTGGCGCAAGCTCAAGGGACAAGCCGCCTGACCCCCGCATGACAGATGTCATGCGCGAACGTGGACACTCTGCACTGCCGGGCAGCGCTTCGCTGGTGGGACGCTGAAGTCCCTTTCACCGCAGGAGCGTTGACATGCGCCGTCACGGAATCAACTACGACACCGGGTTCGACCCGTTCGGAGACGAGAGCAGCCGTCCGCACTTCGACGCCGACGCCGTGCGCCGCGACATGGCGGTCATCGTCAACGAACTCCACTGCGACGCGGTACGCGTCTCCGGCGCCGACCCCGAGCGGCTCTCCGTCGCCGCGCAGGCGGCCGCGGAGGCCGGGCTTGAGGTGTGGTTCGCGCCGTTCCCCTGCAACATGGCCCGCGAGCAGCTGATCGAGTACTTCGCCGAGTGCGCCCGGCGCGCGCAGCGGATACGCGCCACCGGCGCCGAAGTCGTCTACGTCACGGGCTGCGAGGTGAGCCTCTTCAACCCGGGCTTCATCCCCGGCGACGATCTCGGCGCCCGGCTGAACGCCATGATGCACTCGCCGAGCCAGTGGTACACCACCGAACTCCCGGCGGTCATTGCCCGGTTGAACACCTTCCTCGCCGACGTCGCGGACGAGGCCCACAAGCACTTCGGCGGGCCGATCAGTTACGCGTCCGGACCGTGGGAGCACATCGACTGGACGCCGTTCGACATCGTCGGCGTGGACGCCTACCGCGCCCACTACAACGAGGCCACGTTCCCTGACGAGGTGCGCGGACACCTTCGGCACGGCAAGCCGGTGGTCGCCACCGAGTTCGGCTGCTGTACGTACCGGGGCGCGGCCGCTCGCGGCGGCGCGGGATGGATGGTGCTGGAGAAGGGCGCCGACGGCGAACGCCGCCTCAAGGAGCGGTTGGAGCGCGACGAGCGGGAGCAGTCCCGGTACTTCTCCGAACTCCTCGCCGTGTTCGAGGAGGAGGGCCTGGACGCCGCCTTCTGGTTCACCTACGCCTCCTGGCACCTCATACACCACTCCTCCGACCCCACCCGCGACACCGACATGGCCGGTTACGGCGTGCAGGCCGTCCTCCCGGACGGCACGCTCCGCCCGAAGCACGTCTTCCGCACGATCGCCGCCGCCTACGCCAAGGCGAAGGGCGACTGAGGCCGTCAGGCCCCGATGTCCACATACGCGGCCCGGAGCAGTGGTGGCGGGGGTACCGGGACCGCATCCGGCGTGCCCTGGTGCGCAGCGTGAACTGACCGACCGGGCAGGTGAGTTCCCGATTGAACCGCCAACGTCTCGATTCCGTAACCAAGGCCAAACGGATCGGCATCGGCAGGGGAGATCGGAGCGTGATGAGGCGAGCGGTGGATTCGGGGCGCGGCCAAGCACGTGGGCGCTTCAACGATTCGGCGGACGCCTTGGGCGGCCCGCCGGCGATCGCCGTCGAACTCAGCCCGTCCACGAGGATGTTGCTGGGCACCGTACTGGCCGTGGTGGCCAGCGCTGTGGGGCTCGGCCTGGTACTGAGCGCCGGTGCGGGGGTGCGCGGCTTCCTGGACTACTTCGCCGGTGTCATCTCGCTGGTGGCGCTCACCGGCGCGGTGCTGTGGGGGGTCATCAGCACCGACACCGCCTTCCTCGGCCCGCGTGGTCGGCTGTGGGCGCAGGGCGTGCACCGGGGGCTCGGCGTCATCTCGCTGGGTTTCCTGGTGCTGCACGTCGGCATCAAGGTCTCCGAGCAGCACGCCTCGCTCGTAGCGGCGTTCGTGCCGATCGGGTTCTCCGCCCGCGGGGTACTGATCGCGGTCGGTGTGGTCGCGGGCTACCTGCTGGTGCTCGCGGTGGGCACCGGGGTGGCCCGCAGGGCGTTCGCCGCCCGGCGGCACCCGGTGCGCTGGCGGATCCTGCACGCGGCCTCGTATGTCTCGTGGCTGGCGGCGCTGGTGCACGGGCTGAAGGCGGGGCGGCCCGCCGCGTGGTGGGTCACCGCGTCGTACATCGCCTGCATGATCGCCGTCACGGCCGTGGTGGCGGTGCGCATGCGCGGACCGGCCCGCCAGGAACGCGCCCCGTCGATACGTCGGCCCCCCATCGCGCCGACCGGCCGCCGCCGGGCGGGCGGTCGGCGCAGACGGACGGACCGCAGGAACCCGCCGTACCCGTACGCCCCGGAGACGACCCGGTCACGGATCGAGGGCCGCCGATGAACAACCTGCCGGTACGCAGCCTGGCCAGCGACCTGCCCGAGGTGCGCCCGTTCGGACTGCCGCGACTGACCGCCGGAATGGACATGGCGGCGCGACTGGACTGGACCACACACCTGTCCGTACACGGCCCGCTGCCCGACCTCACGCTGCCCCAACTCACCCAGTTGGCAACGGACATCGACCTGCGCGGCCGGGGCGGCGCGGGCTTCCCCTTCGCCCGGAAACTGCGTGCCGTGGCCGACTCGGCCCGCAAGCGGCGCACCCGTACCGCCGTGGTGGTCAACGGCTGCGAGGGCGAGCCGGCCTGCCGCAAGGACACCGTGCTGCTGGCCCGCGCCCCTCATCTGGTGCTGGACGGCGCGTTGTTGGCCGCCGAGGCGCTGGGCGCTGAGCAACTGGTGGTGGGCGTCACCCAGGGGCCGCTGGAGGAGTCGGTGCGCGCGGCGCTGGCCGAGCGCGGACTGTCCGACCGGCGCGGACGGCGGCTGCGGGCCCGGGTGTTCCGGATGCCGGAGCGTTTCGTCTCCGGCGAGGCAACGGCGTTGCTGAGGGCGGCGGACGGCGGCCCCGCGCTGCCGCCCGGCCGCCGGGTGCGGTCCGCCGAGCGCGGGCTGTCCGGGCTGCCCACGCTGGTGTCCAACACCGAGACGTTCGCGCAGATCGCGGTGGCCGCCCGGATGGGCGCGGAGTACTACGCCGCGACGGGTGCGCCCGAGGAGCCGGGCACGGTGCTGCTCACCCTCGGCGGCTCGGTGCCGCGACGGGTGGTGGTGGAGACCCCGACCGGGGTGCCGCTGGCGCACGTACTGGAGAGCTGCGGCACCGGCATCGGCCAGGGTGTGCTGGTCGGCGGCTACCACGGCGCCTGGCTGGATCCCAGCGCCGCCTCGATGGCCTCGATCTCCCGTACCAGCATGGCCGCGCACCGGGCGACGCTCGGCGCGGGGGCGGTGCTGCCGCTGTCGTACGACGTGTGCCCGCTGGGTGAGACGCTGCTGGTCGCGCGGTGGCTGGCGGCCGAGACCGCGGGCCAGTGCGGGCCGTGCCGCCTGGGCCTGCCCGCGCTCGCCGGTGCGCTGGCCGACGTGCTGGCCGGCGGCGGGCAACCCGCGTTGGAGACGCTACGGCAGTACGCGGGGTCGGTGCGTGGCCGGGGCGCGTGCAAACACCCGGACGGTTCGGCCCGGTTCGTACTGTCGGCGGTGAACACGTTCACCGATGACCTGGCCGCCCATGTACTGGGCGGCGGCTGCGGGCGACCGGTGGCCGGGCTGCTCCCACTGCCGACGGACGACGGGCCGGGCGTCGGCGAACGGCTCGCTGTGGACTGGACGTTGTGCGTGGGGCACGGGCTGTGCGCCGACCTCCTCCCGGAGGCGATGCGCCTGGACCGTGACGGCTACCCGGTCTTCGACGACGTCCCGCTCCCGGACTACCTGCTGCCGCGCGCCCGCAGGGCGGTGGCCCGCTGCCCGGCGCTGGCGCTGCGCCTGGAAAGGCGGTGAGGCGGCCACGCGGCGCGGGACTGTCCCGTACAAGGTCCGGTCGCTCAAGAGGGGCCGGGTCCCGGCGGTAGGAGGGACCGCGGGACGCCGGGTCAGCGGCGGGTGTAGGGAGCCACCAGCGTCGCGGAGGCGACCGCCCGGTGCCGCAGTTCGCGCAGGGTCTGGGTGGGCGGGGTCTTGGCGTTCAGGGACGCGGGGGTCCGCTCGCGCATTGCGTACAGGGTGAGTTGGTAGTGGTGCGTGGTGCCGTGTGGTGGACACGGACCGTCGTAGGTGGCCTCGCCGAAGTCGTTGAGCGCCTCGCGGGCGCCCGGCGTGAGGTGGTGGGCGGTCAGGCCGTGGGCGTCGGCGGGGATGCCGAGCTGCAGCCAGTGGATCTTGTGTGCGTCCAAGTCGACCATGGACACGGCGAGTTCGGCGGTGCCCGCGGGCACATGCGCGAAGTTCAGGCCCGGTGAGTAGTCCCGTGGGTCGTCACAGGTCATCAGCCGTACGAAGGCACCGGACCTGTCGAAGCCCTGGCCCCGGGTGAGCGTGAGGCCGGTGGCCGTCGTGCCGGTCGGCGGAGCCCCGGGCGCGGTCTTCGGCCCGCCACCGGAGCAGGCGGCGCACACCAGCAGTGCCGCCACGGTCGCCATGAACGCCTGGGCGCGGTGTCCTCGCATGGCGCCTACTGTAGGCACACGAACATGTTCCTACGGTGACCGAGCCGACTGGACGCGCCCGCCGTAGACGCTCAGCCCGTAGATGGCGGCGATGTCCAAGGCGATGATCAGTACGGACCACACGGGGTAGGCCGGGATGAAGAACATGTGCGCGAACGCGTTCAGGCCCAGCACCACGACGCCGAACCAGCGCGCCCACTCGGCCCCCGTCGACAGCACGCCGACGCAGGCGAACGCCTGGAGGATCGCCAACGCGAGCAGCAGCCAGCCGAAGGCCCGCAGGTCGCCGAGGACGAAGTGGGCGTTGCCGAGGAAGACGTGCGAGTTGGCGATGGCCGCGATGCCGTCGAGTCCGTTGAAGAGTGCCAGCAGTCCCAGCATGACCCCTGCGAACACCGCCAGACCGCGGCCTTCCTGCTCTGCCACGCCGGCCCGGTAGGCATGTGAAGTCATAGCAACCTCCATGTGTGGCCCCTTCTGACCTCTTCCCGTTTTGGAAGAGGACCTATCGGTGCCACCGTCCGGAGCCGTGCCGTCTCACCCCGTTACCAGCGTCGGCGCTGATCGGGGTGGCCGCCAGGATGATCTTCGGCGCCGTGGATGCCGGGCCGCGCGGGCAGGAGCGCGGCGCCCGGGACCGCGGGGGCCGGTGACCGCGGATCAGCCCGCGGTCTCGGTGTCCTCGAAGTAGGACTCCAGTACCGCGTCCAGTTCCGCCGCCCACTGCTTGGGCAGGCTCCGGTTGGGAGCCTCGATGTCGGCGTCGTAGCTGCGGCGGCCGGTGGTGTACACGGTGACGGTGAGGCGGCGGCCGAAGCGGGGGGTGTCCATCTCCACCGCGCCGATCTCCGACCAGCCGAACTCGGCCGTCTCGTCGTCCAGCCGGAAGGTGACGCCGGTGCTGTCGACGGTGATCGAACCGCGTCGGTCGGACACCTCGAAGGCCGGGCCGTCGGCCACCGGTCGCGGCTCCTCCTCCTCGGCGGCGGCTGCCTCCGGTTCGGGTTCCGTCTCCGGTTCGGTGCGGGCGTCCTGTGCGGCGTCCGGCAGCACGGCCTCCGGTACCGGCGGCTGCTCCTCCGCCTCGGCAGGGCGCGGCGGGGTCAGGCCGGGGACGTACGCCGGATCGGTTCCGGCGGCGTGCACGGACGGGCTGTTCTGACCTATGCGGTGCTCCACGGCGGGCAGTATGGCCGATGGAGCTGTGCGGGCGGTAGCCGGGCCGGGCCCGCTTACCGCCCGCTTGACGCCTAGGCGCCGGTGGTCTGCTGGCCGGTGGCGCTGTCCGCCAGCCACTGGGTCCAGGAGACGTTGAAGTCCGCGTAGCCGTTGTCCCCGGCGGCGTCGCCGCGCGGCGAGCCGGAGATGGTCACCGGGTCGCCCTGCTCGACGTTGTTGTAGAACCACTTCGCGTCGTCCAGCGACAGGTGGACGCAGCCGTGCGAGCCGTAGCTGTGGCCCGGGTACGGGTCGCCGGTGGAGTAGTGGACGTACGTGCCGGACGTGGTGAGCTGTACGTCCCAGGGCAGCGTCAGGTCGTAGAAGTTCGGGTTGCTCTTGTCGCAGGTGATGCCCACGCTGCACGAGGTCATCCGCACCTTGGCCTGCTTGTCCATCACGGCCATGGTGCCGTCCCAGGACGGGAAGTCCGGGCTGCCCGCGTCGATGGCCATGGTGCGCACCACCGAGCCGTTGCGGGTGACCTTCATGGTGTGTCCGGTCACCGAGACGCTGGCTTCGAAGTCGGCGCCGATGGTGAAGGTGTGCTGGTAGCTACGGGTGCCGTAGCGGCCGTTTCCGTCGCTGGCCCCGTTCAGGTCGGCGTTGAGGGTGACCTTGGTGCCGGACGGCCAGTAGTCCTTGGGCCGGAAGTCGACCCGGGTGTCGCTGAACCAGTGCCACGCGCCCGTGACCGGTGTCGAGGTGGTCACCTTCAGGTGCCGCTCGACGGCGGCCCGGGCCGAGTGCGCCACCGGGTTGGAGAACTGGACCGATATCGGCATGGCCACGCCCACGGTGCTGCCGTTCTCCGGTGCGATGGTGTCCAGCAGCATCGGCGGCCCGGCGGGCCGGGTCGGCGACGGGTGCGCGCTCGGCTTGGCCTTCGTGCCGGGCTGCGCGGACGCCTTCGCGTCGGTGGTCGAGGCCATCGCGTGCCCACCGCACGCGGTGGCGCTTGTCAGCACCGCACCAGCCAGTAGTGCCATCCCGATGCTGCGCTTGATCCGCCCCACGCCTTGCTCCACTCACGTCACTTCATCGGATTTCAACATCCCCAGAGACATCGACTGTAAGCAACGGGTTCCAGGGAGGATGCAAAGCAAAGGCCAAAATTCGGACTCGGCGGCATGATTCACAGATACGGTGCCGCGAAAACGCCCAGGCCCAGGTCGCTGACCTGGGCCTGGGCGCATGCGGTACGGGGTCAGGCGGTGGTGGCGCCGGTGGCGCTTCCCGCCAGCCACTGCGACCAGCTCAGGTCGTAGTCCGCGTAGCCGTTGTCCCCGGCGGCCTTGCCGCGCGGCGAACCCGTGATGGTGACCGGGTCACCTTGCTTGGCGTAGTTGTAGAACCACTCGGAGTCAGCCAGCGACAGGTGGACGCAGCCGTGCGAGCCGTTGGCGTGGCCCGGGTGCGGGTCGGCCGTGGAGTAGTGGACGTAGGTGCCCGAGAAGGTCAGGTGGACGTCCCAAGGCAGCGTGATGTCGTAGTAGTTGGGGTTGTGCGGGTCGCAGGTGATGCCCACGCTGCACGACGTCATCCGCACCTTGGCCTGCTTGTCGATCACCGCCATGGTGCCGTCCCAGGACGGGAACTGCGGGCTGCCCGCGTCAATCGGCATGGTGCGTACCAGCTTGCCGTTCCGGTACACCCTCATGGTGTGGCCCGGCACGGAGATGGTGGCCTCGACGTCGGCGCCGATGGTGAAGGTGTGCTGGTAGCCGTGGACGCCGTAGCGGCCGTAACCGTCGCCGACTCCGGTCAGGTTGGCGTTGAGCGTGACCCTGGTGCCGGACGGCCAGAACTTCTGCGGACGGTAGTCGACCCGCCGGTCGCCGAACCAGTGCCACGCGCCGGTGACCGGTACCGAGGTGGTCACCTTCAGGTGCCGCTCGATGTTGGCCCGGGCCGAGGGCGCCACGGGGTTGGAGAACACCACCGATATCGGCATGGCCACGCCCACGGTGCTACCGCTGCTGGGCGTGATCGAGTCCAGCAGCATCGCCGCGCGCGACGAGTGGGCCGCTGCCGGGCGCGCACCCGCCCTGTCCTTGGCGGCCTGCGGCGCGCTCGCCTTCACCGGCGCCTTGGCCGCCGCCTTGCCGTCCGGCGTCGCCGCCATCGCGTTGCCGCCGAACACGCCCGTACCGGCCAGTACCGCACCGGCCAGTAGTGCTACCCCAGCGCTGCGCTTTCTCCGCCCCACGCTCCTGCTCCGTTCATGTCAGGTCAGATGTCACCGCCGTCTGAGACACGGGACCCGTGCGAACGGTTGCGGGCGGGGGGCAAAGCATCGGCCAAGAAAGCCTGTTGGGTGCCCGGCCGTTCTGCGCCCCCACCTACTGGACCAGCTGGATGGAACCGCTGATCGCCATCGGGTTCGTGGCGGCCCTCGGCGTACTGGTCGGCACGGTGCTGTTCGTGCGGCGCGGCGGCATCACCCCGCTGCCGGGAGCCGGGCTGACGATGGCGCAGCGTTGGCGGTTCATGTGGCTTGAACTCGCCGTGGTCAGCGTCGAGGTCGTGGTCTGGCTCGCGGACGGGCTCGGTTGGGCCTTGCTGCTCGCGGGGGTGCTCGGCTGGATCCCCACGGGGATGCGCGAAAGGGCGCGCAGGAAGTGACCGGGGAACGGGCGGAGTTGGTGGAGGGGTTCCTCCAGCCCACCCGGCTGAAGATCGTCGCGCTGCTGTCGGGCTGTGCGTCGGCCCAGTTCCGGGTGGTTCGCGATCGGTTGGAGTTGTCCGATTCGCTGCTGTCGAAGCATGTGTCCGGTCTGAAGAAGGAAGGCTTCGTCACGGTGCGCAAGAGCATCGTGGGCAGCATGCCGCAGACCTGGTTGTCGCTGACCTGGCGGGGGCGCAGGGCGTTCGTCGGCCATGTGGCGGCGCTTCAGAAGATGGCGGACGACGTGGTCTGGCCGGCGGAGTCACAGGCCCCGGACTGACCGCGGGGCAAGGGGTGTCAGCCGCTTTCGGCGGATGGCACCCCTGTTCGCCCTCCGGCTCAACTGGGTTACGGGTTAGGGACGTTACCGCTGCGCGCGCCGCTACTGGGAGAAGTCCTGGGTGAGCCAGACCGTGCCCGCTGGGTCGCGGTAGGTGGCGATGCCTATGTGGGCGTAGGTGGAGCTCAGGATGTTCCGGCGGTGGCCGTCGTTCGGTGGCTTCTCGTCCAGCATGCCCTGCGTCAGTTGGACGGCCATCGATGCCACCGCCCGCCGCGTGTCGCTCAACGGGCCGCCCTCGCCTATGTTCTCGCCGCCCGCCGAGGCCGGTACGCCCTGCGCCTGGTCGCGTTCGTAGAACGGCGGCTCGTTGGGGCACTGGTGGGACAGGCCGCAGCCGTCGGCCATCACGTGGTTGTGCGCGGCGGCGGCTCGGGTGAGCCCGTTCAGCAGGGTGTACCCGGGTAGGCCATGGGCGGCCCGCGCCTTGTTGATCACCGCCAGCACCTGCTGGAGCGGGTCATCGGCGTTGGCGGTGCCCTTGGGGGCGGGTGGCCGCGGGTGCCGGGTGCGGTGGGTGGCGGGTATGCGCGGGGCCGGGGTACGGGCGGTGGCTGGGGTCGGGCCGGGGGTCCAGGTGATGTCGGGCGCCGGTTCCTGGCCGGTCGCCCGTTGTGCGGACTGCCGTGCGGCGGCTGGGGTGGGCGGCTGGCCGGGGGCGCCCAGGCAGGCGAAGGCGGTGCCACCGCCCAGGACGGCGATCGCCGCGCCTCCTGCCAGTGCCAGCCGTAGGCGCGGCCTGCGTGAGAGGCGGTGCCTCCGCTTTCCCGCGTCGGTGCGACGGTGCGCGCTCATGTGCCGTTACCTCTGGTTTTCGGGGGTGGGTGGTGCCCGGGCGGCAATGAACTTAGGCGGTTTCGGGGGCGCGGAGTGCGACTTTGGGGTCCGTTAAGGCCGGGATGAGGCGGGGCTTGGGATCACGGAGTGGGCGCACGTGAACTACGCGGTCGCACAAGGGCGTTGAGGTAGCTGACGCTACGTCAGGGAGCCTGCGGATGTGGTCACTGGGGGCGGCGGGTGGGCGGGGACACGCGTGATCGTTGCGGTGGGTGTGGCGGGGTGCGGGGCTCGGTGGGGTGGGCGTGACCCGGTTCGTTCAGGACCGGCCATCTGACGGCGCGGCCCCCAGATGGCCGCCCGTGCCGCCCCGCCGTCCCGGCCAGGCGTTGCGGGCCGGGAAGCGCGGAGTTGGAATCAGGTGTGAAGCTCTTTGGTGGTGCCGCCGACGCCGCCCGGCTCGCGCCAGACGCCGGTGCGGGGCGAAAGGGGCTCAAGAGCGGCACCCTGGGGCTGTTCTCCTCGGTCGTCATCGGCCTGGCGTCCACCGCGCCGGCGTACAGCCTCGCCGCCGCGCTCGGCCTCATCGTGGCGGGCGTCGGCCTCCAGGCACCCATCGTCACGATGCTGGCCTTCGTACCGATGCTGCTGATCGCATACGCGTACCGGGAGCTGAACGCGGGCAACGCCGACTGCGGTACCACCTTCACCTGGGCGACCCGGGCCTTCGGCCCGCGCATCGGCTGGATGGGCGGCTGGGGCATCATCGTCGCCGACATCATCGTGATGGCGAACCTCGCCGAGATCGCCGGTATCTACGGCTTCCGGCTGCTGGGCTACGACGCGCTCGCGGGCAACCGGCTGTGGACGACCGTCGCGGGAGTGGGCTGGATCATCGTGATGACCGCGATCTGCTACGTGGGCATCGAGCTGTCTGCCACCGTGCAGCGCTGGCTGCTGTGCATCGAGGTGGCGGTGCTGCTCCTGTTCGCGGTGACCGCCCTGGTCAGGGTGTACACCGGCAACCCGCCGACCGCGATGCGTGTGTCCGCCTCGTGGTTCGACCCCTTCCAGGTGGCCTCCCCCAGGGCGCTCACCGAGGGCATCCTGGCCGCGGTCTTCATCTACTGGGGCTGGGACACCGCCGTCACGGTCAACGAGGAGACCGCCGACAGCACGCACATCCCCGGCCGCGCCGCGGTCGTCTCCACCGTGCTGCTGCTGGGCCTCTACGGCCTGGTCGCCACCTCCGCGCAGGCCTTCGCCGGGATCGGCCGCACCGGGATGGGCCTCGGCAACGCCGCCCACTCGGGTGATGTGCTCTCCGGCCTGGGCAACGCCGTCTTCGGCAGCCACGGCACCGGACTGTTCCTGTCCCGGCTGCTGGTCCTCATGGTGCTGACGTCGGCGGTGTCGTCGGCCCAGACCACCATCCTGCCGATGGCCAGGACCGTCTTCTCCATGGCCGCGCACAAGGCCGTGCCGTCCCGCTTCGCCCGGGTGCACCGCAGGTTCCTCACCCCGACCTGGTCGACGGTCGGCATGGGCCTGGCCTCGATCGGCTTCCTGGTGCTGCTGACCGCGTTCAGCCGTGACGTACTGGCCGACTCGATCCAGTCGGTGGGCCTGGCGATCGCTTTCTACTACGGCCTCACCGGCTTCGCCTGCGTCTGGTACTACCGCGGGGTGCTCACCCGTAGCGCCAGGGACCTGCTGTTCAAGGGCCTGCTGCCGGGGCTCGGCGGGCTGATGATGCTGTTCCTGTTCTGCTACGCCGCCTTCGACGTGTACGCGAACCCGAAGTACGGCGTGACCTCGGTCCACGTACCGCTGGTGGGACAGGTCGGCGGGGTGACCGTGGTGGGCCTGGGCGCGCTGCTGCTCGGCGTCGTGCTGATGCTGGTCATCACCCGTGAGCACACCTCGGCGCTCAGGCTCCAGCGCAACCTGCTGCCGCAGCGGCTGCCGCCGCAGACGGCCGTGGAACTGGCCAGCCGGTATGTGCCCGCCGACAGCGGGTCCGGGGTGGGCGGCGACTGGTTCGACGTCATCCCGCTGTCCGGTACGCGGGTCGGCTTGGTCGTCGGCGACGTGCTCGGCCACGGTCTGCGCGCCGCCGCCACCATGGGCCGGCTGCGTACCGGCGTACGGGTGCTGGCCCGGCTGGACCTCGCCCCGGACGAGGTGCTGTCCAGGCTGGACGACCTGGTGGCGCTGAAGGACTCCGAAGACGGCGTCGCCGACGCCCGGCAGGGAGACGACGAGGCACGCGGGGTGACCTGCCTGTACGCGGTGTACGACCCGGTGTCCGGGCGGTGCAGCATGGCCCGGGCCGGACACACGCTGCCGGCGGTGGTCACCCCGCACAGCGGCGTCGCCAGCTATCCCGAGCTGCCGCCCGGGCCGCCGCTGGGCGTCGGCGGTCTGCCGTACCAGAGCACGGAACTCCAGCTTCCGCCGGGCAGTCTCATCGCCCTGTTCACCGACGGGCTGGTCCAGGCCGCCGACCGCACCGACACCGGGCTCGCCCAGTTGGCCGAAACCCTCGCCCAGCACAAGCGCCCACTGGAGGAGCTGTGCGACCGGGCGGTCGCGACCCTGCTGCCCGGGCCGGTGGACGACGACGCGGCGCTGCTCCTGGCACGCACCCGGGTGCTCGGCGAGCATCAGGTGGCGGTGTGGGAACTCCCCGCCGACCCCGAGAAGGTCGGTCGTGTCCGCTCCGCGGTCGCCGCCCAGCTCGCCCAATGGGGCCTGGAGGAGCTGGCGTTCACCACCGAACTCATCGTCAGTGAGTTGACCACCAACGCCATCCGGTACGCCGACGGCCCGATCCACGTCCGGCTGATCCGGGACCGGACCCTGATCTGCGAGGTCTCCGACACCGGCCACACTTCCCCCCACCTGCGCCATGCCGCCACCGACGACGAGGGCGGCCGTGGGCTGTTCATCATCGCCCAGATGGCCCAGCACTGGGGCACGCGTTACACACCCACCGGCAAGACCATCTGGGCCGAGCAGGGGCTGCCGGTGGGCGAGGCCGACGGCGCCTGAACCAGTACGCGGTGGGGAGCCGCCGCCGAGTTCAGTCCGCCACCGTGATCGCGAACGGCCGCAGCCCCCGGTTGCGCAGCAGAGCGGGTACGAGCAGCATCACCGCCTCGGTGCCGCGGGCCGTGGTGATGTCGCCCAGGTCCTCGATCCAGTCGGGAGGCCAGCCCAGGTCGGCGAGGAGCGCGGCGACGGCCGACTTGGCGGCCGGATCGTCACCCGAGACGAAGGCCCTGGGTGCGGAGTTCAGGGCGCGGGGGTCGGCCATGACGGCGAAGTGCATGGTGTTGAGCGTCTTGACCACGCGGGTTCCCGGCAGGGCCAGTTGGAGGGGTTCGGCGACGCCGCGGCCCGGCGCGTTGGAGACGTCGACGAGGATCCTGCCGTGCAGCGCCTCGCGTAGCGCGCTCAGGTGGTCCAGTGAACTGCCGCCCGGGGTGGCGTTGATGACGATCGGGGCGCGGCGTACGGCTTCCTCGGGGAGGGCGAAGGCGACGGGGCGGCCGGTCCAGGTGGCCGGTGCGGCGGTGGGGTTTCGGGTGCCGATGACGATGCGGTGGCCGGCGGCGGACAGCTTGTCCGCCAGTGTGGCCGCGACGCGGCCCGATCCCAGGATGGCGAGGGTGTTCACGGTGCTCCCGGTGGTCAGTTGACGGAGGACAGGACGCGGACGACGGCGGTGTGCAGGGCGGGCGCCGCCGCCAGGAAGTCCTGGCTGGCCACGGTCCAGGGGTCGCCGTGGGTGTCGGTGACCGTTCCACCGGACTCGGCCACCAGCAGCGCGCCCGCCAGCAGCCCGGAGCGCACGTCGCTGTACTGCCAGAAGGCGTCCATGCGCCCCGCCGCGACCTGGACGAGTTGCAGCGTGGCGGGCACCGACACCCGGGTGACCAGGGCGGATTCGAGCATCGCGGTCAGCGACCGGCCGATGCGCCGGAACGTCCGCGCGTCCTCACCGGGCTTTGCCTGGCCGGTGCCCACGTAACCGTCGGCCAGTCGTTCCTTCGCCGAGGCGCGCAGCCGCACCCCGTTGTGGAAGGCACCGCCGCCGCGCACCGCGGTGTAGGTGTCGTCGGTCAGCGGCAGGTGCACCGCGGTGACCACGGGCTGGTTGTCGCGCACCAACGTGGCGGTCACGGACCACTCCGGCATGCCGTGGACGTGGTTGATGTTGCCCTCGGCCGGATCGGTCACCCACCACTCGCCGTCCGGCAGCGCCCCGCCCTCCAGTTCGTTCACCACCCAACCGGCGTTCGGCCGGGCGGCGTGCAGCGGTGCCCGCAACTCCCCCAGTGACGCCTGGTCGTTGGCGAGCAGCGCGGCGATGAGTTCCTCGTGGCCGCCGGGGCGCGCGTCGGGGGTGAAGCGCTCGCGCAGCTTCGCGCCCGCGGCGCGGACCGCGGCGACGGCCTCGGGCAGCAGCGCCCGGTCGGTCGCGAGGGTTACGGCATGCGTGGACATGGGTGTCCCGTCCTTCGGAGTCGGGGAGTCACCGCGGGACGGTTCTCATCGCGGCAGATGCCACGCTAGGAAGGGCGGCACATATCGGCAAATGCATGTTCGTAAGCTCTGGTATTACTCGCGTGCAACTGGGCCCTCCGGTCATTCGTCCGTGATGACGACCTTGCCGAAGTGGCCCCTGCGTTGGAAGTGGCGGTAGGCGGCGAGGGTGTCCGAGAACGGGAAGGCGCTGTCGATGACCGGGCGGAGCCGGTGCTGCTCGATGGCGCGGTTCATCTGCTCGAACATCTCGCGGCTGCCCACGAACATCCCTTGCAGGGTGAGGCCCTTGCGCAGTACCGGGGCGGGATCGATCCCGCTGCCTTCGGCGAGTACGCCGATGAGGCTGATGCGGCCACCCGTGCGTACCGCCGTGATCGACTGCGGCAACGTGCCGGCGCCGCCGACCTCGACGACGTGGTCGACGCCGCCCCCGGTCAACTCGCTTACCACTGCGCCCCATTGGGGGGTGCGGGAGTAGTTCACCCCGTCCGTGGCGCCGAGTTGGCGCAGCCGCTCCAGCTTGGCGTCGCTGCTGGAGGTGGCGATCACGCGGGCGCCGGCCAGCGCGGCGAACCGCAGCGCGAACAGCGAGACGCCGCCGCTGCCCATGGTCAGGACGGTCTGTCCCGGGGCGGATCGGCCGCGGACCGCCACCGCGTGCCATGCGGTCACCGCGGCGCACGGCAGCGTCGCGGCCTCGGCGAAGTCCAGATGCGAGGGCGCGGCGACGATGGCGTCCTGGTCGAAGACCACGTACTGCGAGAGGACGCCGTCCGTGGTGGCGCCCAGCGCGCCCGAGGTCTTCTCCGCGGTGGGCGGGCCGCAGAGCCAGCCGGGCATGAAGACGCTCACGACCCGGTCTCCCGGCCGCCACCGTGTGGCCTCGGCCCCGGTCTCGACCACTTCGCCCGCACCGTCGGACAGGGGGACCACTCCGGGCTTCAGAGTGCGTCCGTAGACGTCGTCGGCGATCATCAGGTCGCGGTAGTTCAGCGACCACGCCCGCATCCGGACCAGCACCTCACGCGGCCCGGGAGCCCGCAGGTCGCGTTCGTCCAGCCGTAGTGAGTCGACTCCGGTGAAGTGCGGCAGGTGGTAGTAGCTCGTCCTCATCGTGGTCTCACTCCTGCGGGATCCGGACGGCCTGGCCGGTGACGCGGACGCGAGGGTCGTCAGCGGACACTTCCACCAGGAGGTCGCTGGGGCGGCCCATGTCCTCACCCTGACGGATACGGACCCGCGTCGGCTCGGTGACCACGCCCAGGGACCGCAGGTAACCGCCGAAGGCGGCGGCCGCGGCGCCGGTGGCCGGATCCTCCACGACACCGCCGACCGGGAACGGGTCACGTGCGTGGAAGTCGAAGGCGCCCTCCCGCCACACAAGGTGGACAGTGGTCCAGCCGTGCCGCCGCATGACCGCCTCCAGCGCCGCGAAGTCGTAGTCGAGGGCGGCGAGCCGCTCCCGTGTGCGAGTGGCGAGGACGAGGTGGTCGTTGCCCGCGAAGGCGACGTGCGCGGGGAGGGCCGGATCCAGGTCGCCCTCGGCCCAGCGCAGTGCGTCGAGCGTCTGCTCGATCTGCGTGCGGTCCGCCGGGCGGGAGCGGGCGGGGACGCTGGTGAGGGTCGCGCCGCCGCTGCCGGTTGCCACCGGGACGGCGCCTGCCCGGGTGTCGAAGACCAACTCGCCGTCACCGGCGTGTTCGGCGAGGGCGACGGCCGTGGCGACGGTGGCGTGCCCGCAGAAGGCGACTTCGGCGCGGGGACTGAAGTAGCGCAGCCGGTAGCTGCGCGCCGCGTCGTCCCGCGCCGTGACGAACGCGGTCTCGGAGTAGCCGATCCGGGCGGCGATGGACAGCATCTCGTCGTCCCCGAGGGTTTCGGCGTCGAGGACGACACCGGCGGGGTTGCCGCCCGAGGGGTCGGTGGTGAAGGCGGAGTAGCGCAGTACTCCGACGGTGTTCAGTGCGGTCATGGACCAACCGTCGCAGCCGTTGCGATATCGCGTCCAACGATTCTTTTCGCTTGGTGCGATCGGATATCCCGATACCATCGGAGGGTGGACACCCGACTCCTGAGAACGTTCACGGCCCTGGCGAAGACCGGGAGCTTCACTGCCGCGGCGGCCGAACTGCATCTCGCCCAGTCCACCGTCACCGTGCAGATCCGGTCCCTGGAACGGGAGTTGGGCACCCGGCTGTTCGACAGACTGCCCACCGGCGCGCTGCTGACCAGCACCGGACGGCGGCTGCTCGAGGAGGCCGAGGCGATGCTCGACGCCGAGGCCAGACTGCGCGCCGCGGCGACGGCCGGGAACGGCGGCGGAACGGTGGAGGGGCAGGTCACCGTCGGCGCGGGCGAGTCGCTGTGTTCGTCACGACTGCCCGGGGTGATCGCCTCGCTGCGGCGCACCCACCCCGGAATCGACGTCCATCTGCGCGCCGTTGGCAGCGCCGCGGCCGTGGAGGGGCTGCGGCAGGGGCGGTTCGACATGGTGCTGCTCCTGGAGCCCGAGGTGAACCTCGCCGACCTGGCCGCTCGGCCCATCGCCCGCGAACCGCTGGTGTACCTGGCGTCCCCCGACCACCCGCTCGCCGGGCGCGAGGCCGGTTGGGACGAACTGGCCGGAGAGAGCTTCTTCGTGCACGAGGAGGGCTGCTCGTACAGCGACCACCTTGTGCGCACCCTGCTGGCACTGCCCGGGGCCCGGCCCCGGCTCACCCGCTTCGGCAGCATCGAGGCCGCCCGCTCCTGCGTGGCCGCGGGACTCGGGCTCACCCTGCTGCCTCGGGCGACGGTCGACCGGCAACTGCGCGACGGGGTCCTGGCGGTGGTCCGGGGGCCGGAAGTTCCCCCGGTACCGGTGCAGTTGACCCGGCACCGGCGGCGCTGGGTGGCCCCGGCGGCGCGGGTCGTAGCCGACGAGATCGCGCGGCTGGTCGGCGGTTGAGGCCGCGCCAAGAGCGAGGGGGGCGTACCGCGCGGACGCGGACGGCGGGCCCCGGCGTCGAGGGTGCGCCCGGTGGGCATGTAGGCGTCGAGGGGGTGCCGCTGGCCGTTCGGCCTGCCGTCGAGGAGCGCGGCGGGATCGACGCACAGCACATGGTCGTCCGGCGAGCCGGTGTGGCCGAACATGTCCTTCGCGGCGGGGGGTTGGGCGTAGCTGGAGTAGGCCACGACGCAGCCGGTCGGCATCGGTGCGCTGCTGCCCGTCCGCTCGCAGGCGGGGATGTGGCGGAACGTCGTGGTCGTCACGTCGCCGCCCAGCAGGAACGCGGAGACCAGGGTTGCGGGTTTCCCCGGACGTCCTGGTCGCACGGGTTGTCGGCCAGTCCGGGCCTGCACAGCCAACTGGTCGATGACGGCGACCGGTTGGGCGCTGCGGCGGTCGCGGACGTACCCGAAAGCAGCGCGAGGGACAGCAGGGTGAGGGACAGCCGGGAGTGCCGCCGCATGTTACGCCGCCCCCAACGAGAGCCGATGCCGCCAGGTGGCGGTTCGCACCATTCCGTCACCCTTGCCGGGGGCCCGGGTGCCCTCGCGGAGTCGCGTTCGTTGACCCCCGCTCCGTGACACGTGAACGGCTGGACCGCGAGGGCCGGTGGCATCCCCAAGGCCGTCAGGTGTGGGACGCAGTACCACGGCGGGAGTGGCAGCGGTGCGTCGTGCCGGCGGTCAGCCCATGCTCTTGGCGCCGTCCAGGGACTCGCGGATGATGTCGGCGTGGCCTGCGTGCTGGGCGGTCTCGGCGATGACGTGCATCAGCACCCGGCGGGCCGACCACCGCGCGTCCGGCTCGAACCACGGGGCCTTCGGCAGCGGGTGCGACGCGTCCAGGTCGGGCAGGGTGGTGACCAACTCGTCGGTGCGGCGGGCCACTTCGGCGTATTCGGCCAGCACACCGGCCAGCGTCTCACCGGGCAGCATCCGGAACTGGTCGGCCCGCCGGGCCCAGTCGGCCTCGGTCATGGCGGTGTAGTCGGGCATCGCCGACGCGCCCTCCACGATGAAGTTCGCCCAGTTCCGCTCGGCCGCGGTGACGTGCTTGATCAGGCCGCCCAGGCACAGCTCGCTGGCGGTGGTCCGCTGCCCGGCCTGCTCGTCGGTGAGGTCGCGGGTGGTGAAGCGCAGGAAGTGCCGGTGCTTGGCCAGGACCGCCAGCAGGTCGGCACGCTCGCCGGTGGCGGCCGGGGCGCCAGCCTGGTCCTGGTTGGTCAGCTCGTTGACGGTCATGTTTCGCCTTCCGTTGTTCCTCTTCCTCGGACAAGCACCACGCTAGGAGCCATAGCGGCCAGTTTCTGACCTGAATTCGAGAGAGAATCGCAGGTATGGCGAACACCAGTAACCGGACGCTGCGGCTGCTGTCCCTGCTCCAGACCCACCGGTACTGGCCGGGCACCGAACTGGCCGAGCGGCTGGGGGTCTCGGTCCGCACCCTGCGCCGGGACGTCGACCGGCTGCGCGAGCTGGGCTATCCGGTCGAGGCGCAACGAGGTGTGGACGGCGGCTACCAGCTCGCCGCGGGCGCGGCGCTGCCGCCACTGGTGATCGACGACGAGGAGGCGGTCGCCCTGGCGGTGGGCCTACAGGCCGCCGCCCAGGGCGCGGTGGAGGGCATCGCCGAGTCCTCGGTCCGGGTGCTGGCCAAGGTGGCGCAGGTGATGCCCGCCCGGCTACGGCACCGGGTCGAGGCGCTGCGCGCGATGACCGTGCCCGCCGACTGGGGCGGCCCGCCCAGGGCGGCCATCGACCCGGGGGCGCTCACCGCGGTCGCGCTGGCCTGCCGGGACGGCGAACAACTCCGCTTCTCCTACACCGCGGCCGACGGCCAGTACACCGACCGGCACGTCGAACCCCATCGGTTGGTCTGCCTCGGCCGCCGCTGGTACCTGGTCGCCTACGACCTCGCCCGGCACGACTGGCGCAACTTCAGGGTCGACCGGCTCACCGCCCCGCACGGCACCGGGTCCCGGTTCCGCCCCCGCGACCTGCCCGCCGCCGACGCCGCCGAGTTCGTCCGCGCCAGCCTGGAGAACCTACCGCGCCCGTACCAGGTGGAGGCTCTGGTGGACGCCCCGGCGGCCACCGTGCGCGAACGGATCGGCCGATGGAGCACGGTCGAGGAGGTCGACGCCGAACACTGCCGGGTACGCATGACCACCGACTCCCTAGACTGGCCGACCATGGCCCTGGGCGTACTCAACGCCGACTTCCGGGTCCTCTCCCCACCCGAACTCCTCGCCCAGGTCCACGACTGGGGCGCCCGCTTCAACAGGGCGCGGGGGTGAGGGGTAGAAGGCCAGGCGGCCAAATCCGCAGGGCGCGGCTGGGCGTGAAGGAGGGCACCCTCATGACGGTGGGCGAGCAGGGCCGGGCCGCTGAGCCTGGTGCGGGCGAGGCGGCGGGCTCCCTGCCGGAACGGGCCGCCGCGCTGGTCGAGTTGCTTCGGAGCAATGCCGACCGTACCGAGCAGGGCCGACGGGTTGCCGAGGAGAACATCGCGGCACTCGACGAGGCCGGGCTGTGGTCCTGGCCTCACTCGCGAAGGGGCGGAACCGGACCCGGGTACGCATGGACATCGCCACAGTCGCCCGCCGCTCACGAGAGGCGCTCGACATCCTCCTCAGCGTCGAAGGCGCCAGGAGCTTCGCCGACGAGAACCCGCTGCAGCGCATCTGGCGGGATCAGGAGACCGCCAGCCGACACGCAATGATCAACCCGGCCATCGCGACCGAGATGTACGGCCGGGCCCTGCTCGGCATCGAGGACCAGATCACCCCGATGGTCTGAGAGTGCTTTCCCCGGACGCCGCTTCGCCGCGGCGCCCGGCAACCCCCCGAGGCGCGCGGTCAGTTGGAGAAGTCCTGGGTGAGCCAGACGGTGCCGTTGGGGTCGCGGTAGACGGCGATGCCGACATGGGTGAACGTGCTGCTGAGGATGTTCTGACGGTGGCCGTCGTTGGGTGGTTGCTCGTCCAGCATGGACTGCGTGAGGCTGACGGCGGCCGTGGCGATCTGCTGGGCGTCCGTTCCCGCGGAGGCCTGCCCGATGTTCTCTCCCGCCGCGCCCCACTGGACGCCCGCGGCCGTCTCCCTGTCTCCAAGTTGGGCTTCGCCCGGGCACTGGTGGGACAGGCCGCATCCGTTGTCCATGGCGGCGTTGTGCCCGGTCGCGCTGTGGGTGAGGCCGGTGGTGATGGTGTACGCCGGCAGCCCGTGGGCGGCCCGTGCCTGGTTGATCAGGGCGAGGACCTGCGCGACGGCGCCGGATTCGGCGGGCGGTCGCGGGGCTGACGTGTTCGAGGGGGTGGGAGTCGGTGTGGTGGGGGAGGGCTCGGCTGTGCGCGGCGCGGGGATCGGGGTCCGGCGCGGGGAGGCCGTGGGCGGGTGGCTGGCCGGGTGCGAAGGGGTGTGCGGTGGCGGGCTGGCTATCGGCACTGTCTTCACCAGCACTGGCTGGGCGGCGGTGCTGGAGGAGTCGGCCTGGCGGGTGTCGGCCGGTGAGCCGAGGGCCACGGATATCACCGTGGCCGCCGCGGCCGTCGCCACGGCTCCGCCGGCGAGCATGTGCGCGCCTCGGGGCCGGATCCGTGGACGCCGGTGGCCGCCGAACTGCCTGCCGCCCCGGCCGTTCGGACGGTGTGCCGCATGCCGCGCCGCCGTGGGGAGCTTGGTGGTCGAACCGCTCAACTGGACCGCCGGGCCGAAGGACGGCGCGCCGTGGCCCGCCTGGGCCGCGGACCAGGCCAAAGCGGCGGTCGGCGGTACCAGAGCGATGCCGACGAGGAGGCTTTGCGCCGGTATCAGGCCGCTGCGCCGACCTGAGCACGTCCTGCAGTCGCGGACGTGGCGGGATATGCGCTTGCGCCACAGAGCGGAGGGAACACCGTCCCACCGTGCCACGACGGGCTCCAGCCGCGGACAGCGCGATGTCGCCGACAGCGCGCGCACCACCAACCGGGCGGTCTCCAACTGCGCCTTCATCCGCTGCACCCGGACCGCGACGAACCGCGACGGCGACTTCAGGGCGGCGGCCACTTCCGAGCGGGTCAGCTCACCCGCGGCCTCCAGCCACCACAACGACAGCAGTGCTCGATCGTCCGGGTCGAGCCACCGGGTCGCCTCGGCGACCTCCCGGCGCTGGCCGGAAAGCCCCAGGCGGATGATGGTCAGGTCCACGAAGTCCGCGCCGGGATCGGCCAGTTCGACCACCTCGTCGACCCTGGTATCGCCGGCCGACACCTGTTTGCTGTGCCAGTGCCGACGTATCTCGTTCATCGTCACGGCCACCAGCCAGGCCCGGAAGCGGTGGGGTTTGCGCAGGCCGGCCAGTCCGTCCAGTGCGCGCAGCATGGTCTCCTGCACCACGTCGTCGACATCCGCGTGGCCGCGCAGCGCGCGGCCGACGATGTTGTAGACCAGCGGCAGGTATTCGGCGACCAACTCGTCCTGCGCCCGCTGGTCCCCTGCCTGCGCGGTCGCGATGACCGTGGCCTCACGCTCTGGTGTCATGTCCGTCCTCGCTCCCTGCCGCAACGTTTCCGCATGCCTTCGATACCTGGGAGACCCTGCCAGGGCGGCTCGGATAACAGAAACCCAGAAAATTCTTCTTCGGGCTTCTCCAGGACCCGTCGACCGGTCACCTGACAAGGCGGCCAGCAAGCCCTCGTGAGCTGCGGCGTTGCCGGAAGCGCGGTGCGCCCCGTGGGCCGTGTTCCGGCCAACCGTGGTGTGAGGAAGGCCACTTGGGGCTTGATCGCGGCGGCTTACCGGGCTAACTTCCTCTGCCCATTGGACATGCCTTCGAAAGCGTCCAGTTCACAGAGCTTCGGCAGCCCTGAACTCCTCTGAGTTCGCTGCCGACTTCCCCCACCCTCCGGGACCGCGAGCGAAGCGTTCGCCGTTGTCGAGCGGGTGGATCGCGCCCCCGAGGGCGCAGCTGTCTTCACCGACCGACCGGCTCTGGGACAACCGTCCCGGTCGGCTCGCAAGGGCGCTGTGGAGGCGCCCCCAACCAGAACTGTCAGGCTCATGCCCATCCAGGGAGAACGCCAATGTCTCGTGCTGCCCACAAGTGGAAGACCCTCAGTGGTAAGTCACGCGCTGCCGTCGCGCTTGCCTCGGCCGGAGCGATCGCGGCCGTGACCGTCGGGGTCTCCTCGGCGAGCACCGTCGCGCCCGGTCACGACCACGCCCCCGTCCGGGCGCCGCAGTCCGCGAGCGGAAAGAGGCACCCGTACGGTCTCGGCGCCGTGCCGTCCAAGTCGTCGTGGCGCCAGTCCATGCTGCGCCAGTCCGTCGAGCCGCGGCTGGAGGCCACCGCTCCGAGTCCGAATGGCGAGGCCGCCAAGCCGAGGAAGAAGAAGCGCCAGGCCCTTCCCGCCAGCGTCGATCTGACCAAGTACGCCGCAGCACCAGGCGATCAGGGCCAGGTCGGTTCCTGCGTCGCGTGGTCCATCGACTACTCCGCCTACAGCATCCTGGAGCGCGAGCAGGGTATCTCCGGCGGACCCCAGGCACCCATGTACACCTACTCCCAGATCGTCCAGGGGCAGAACGTGGGCACCTCGCCGGAGCAGCACTTCCAGATCGCCACCACGCAAGGTGTCGACGCCAAGTCCGACTACCAGCAGGGCGACTTCGACTACACCACCCAACCGACCACGAGCGAGATAGCCAACGCGGCGAAGTGGAAGCTGTCCGGATTCACTCCGCTGCACACGGGCAAGCAGATCAAGAACGATGTGGAATCGGCCCTCAGCCAGGGCGAGCCGGTCACCATCGCGATTCCGGTGTACGACAGCTTCTTCTACCTCACCCCGCGGCAGGCCGCCTCCTACACGTACTACCCCGCCTCCGGCGAACAGTACGCGGGCGGCCACGAGATCACCATCGTCGGCTACAACAGCAAGGGTGTGCGGGTCGAGAACTCCTGGGGGAAGGGCTGGGGTGACCGCGGATACGTCAACCTCTCCTGGAACTACCTGGCCAACCAGGTATGGGAAGCCAACGCCGTCGGCAAGCTCGTCAAGCGGTGAGGGCCCGGTAGGACTGACCCGGCTGAACGGGGCCGCCCTCGTCGGGCCTGCCGCATCGCCGCGGGCTGCCCCGACCGGTCGCGGCTCAACCGCACGCCAGCCCCGGCGAGACCGATGTCTCCGGCCGGGGACTGGCGTTGCGTGCCGGTGCACGGCACGGCGGTGGTCCGCAGCGCCGGTGGCCGGCGGGCATCCAGCGACAGTCGATTCCAGGCCGTCTGACCTGGGATTCCCCTCTTGGCTGGGGAGGGGGACAGCCGTGCCTCCTTCGCATCTTCCGCCGCGGACGGACATGCGTTAGCCTCCAGCCCATCGCACGGGGGGTGGGGTGGTCGGGGGCTTCACACTTGACTGACCGGACGGCGGCAACCGTCGTCCCAGCCGTGTCCACGCATGTCTCCATCGCTCCGCACGGGAGGAACCGGGTGCCTCAACGCGCCCTCGGCCGCGGCGGGTTCGCCTTAGCCGCAACGCCTCGTCCTCGTCCGCGAGCCGGAGCGGAACGCCACCGCCTTCGCGCCGCGCTCATCACCGAGCGCTGACCGGCAGCACCTTCCCCGTTCATCCCGCACCCACCGCTGCCCTGTCATGGGCAGGGCGAGCATGGGCCGCGTCACCAGCACACAGAAGGGCGGTTCCTTGCGCGCAAGGACTGAACACCGCAAGGCAGGGCCGTACAACAGACACAGACGACGGGCGGGCACCGCCGCGACCGCGGTGCTGTCCACCGCGGCGCTGGTGTCCGGCGGACTGCTCACGGCGGCCCCGTCCGTGGCGTCCGTTCTCCCGGCCGCCGCCTCCACGACACACGTCAAGCACCTTTGCGACCAAGCCAGCGAGCCCGGCCGGATGGCCTGCTTCGCCGAAGCCCGCACCGACATCGTCCAGCACTTGAGCGTCAGCCCGAACGCCACACCGTCCGGCTACGGCCCCTCGGACCTGCAGAGCGCCTACAACCTGCCGTCCACCACCGCCGGTTCCGGCCAGACCGTGGCCATCGTCGACGCCCAGGACGACCCCAGCGCCGAGTCGGACCTCACCACCTACCGCTCGCAGTACGGCCTGCCCGCCTGCACCACGGCGAACGGCTGCTTCCGCAAGGTCGACCAGACCGGAGGCACCAACTACCCGTCCGCTGACGCGGGTTGGGCGGGCGAGATCTCCCTCGACCTCGACATGGTCAGCGCCGTCTGCCCGCAGTGCCGCATTCTGCTGGTCGAGGCCGCTTCGCCGAGCCTGTCCAACCTCGGTACGGCCGAGAACGAGGCCGTCTCGCTCGGCGCGAAGTACGTCTCCAACTCCTTCGGTGGCACGGAGAACCCGGCGGAAGCCACCGTGGACAACCAGTACTTCAACCACCCCGGGGTCGCCATCACCGTCAGCGCGGGCGACGGCGGCTACGGTGCCGCGTACCCGGCCGCCTCCCAGTACGTCACCTCCGTCGGAGGTACCTCGCTCAGCCGCGCGGGCAACACCCGTGGCTGGACGGAGTCGGTGTGGAGCACCAGCGGCACCCATGGCACCGGGTCCGGCTGCTCCGCGGACGAACCCAAGCCCTCCTGGCAGACCACCGACACCGGCTGTTCGCACCGCACCATCGCCGACGTCTCGGCCGTCGCCGACCCGGCCACCGGCGTCGCGGTCTACGACAGCTACGCGGCCTCCGGCTGGAACGTCTTCGGCGGCACCAGCGCCTCGTCCCCGATCGTCGCGGCCACCTACGCCCTGGCGGGCACCCCGGCCGCGGGCACCTATCCGGCCTCGTACCCGTACAGCCGGACATCGGCGCTGAACGACGTCACGACCGGCTCCAACGGCACCTGCTCACCGGGCTATCTGTGCACCGCGGGTCCCGGCTACGACGGTCCGACCGGCCTGGGCACCCCTGACGGCACCGCCGCCTTCACCAGCGGGCCGACCACCAGCACCACGCTGCGGCCGGGCCAGCGGCTCATACCCGGACACAGCCTGACCAGCGCCAGCACGACGGTGGTGATGCAGTCCGACGGCAACCTGGTGGCCTACCTCAAGACCGGCGGCAGCGGCACCGGTCCGGCGGTGTGGGCCAGCGGCACCTCCGGGCACTCCGGCGCCTACGCGTACATGCAGAGCGACGGCAACCTGGTCGTCTACGCGAGCGGTGGCGGTCCGGGCAGCGGCGGTGCGCTGTGGGCGAGTGGCACCTCAGGCAACTCCGGTGCCTACACCGTCCTGCAGGACGACGGGAACCTGGTGGTCTACAAGAGCACCGGCGGCACCGGCAAGGGCGGTGGGCTGTGGGCCGACGGCACCTACGCGCGGTCCCGGACCATCGGCTCAGGCCAGAAGCTGCAGGGCGGTTGGTGGACCCAGGCCCAGTACACCCGGCTGGTGATGCAGTTGGACGGCAACCTCGTGATGTACCGCCAGAGCGACGGCAAGGCCATCTGGTCCAGCCGCACTTCGGGCCACTCCGGCGCCTACGCGTCCATGCAGAGCGACGGGAACCTGGTGGTCTATCCGACCTCCGGCAGCGCGCTGTGGGCCACCGGCACCTCCGGGCACTCGGGCGCCCACGCGTCCATGCAGGACGACGGCAACCTGGTCGTCCTCACGAGCAGCGGCACCGCGCTGTGGTCCAGCAACACGGGGCAGTACGTGCCCTGACCCCGCCGAACCACCGATCCGCCCCGACAGGACCCGTGCGCCGAGCGGGGCGGGTCGGGAGGCTTCCGGGGCCTGGCCAGCGCGACGGCCGTGACAGGCCCGTACGACAATCGACCCCAGGTCCACGTGGCCTGGCGTTTCCCGCCTCGCCGAGCCGAACCGCCGCTGGGTGGCCACGCCGCGATTCCGACGGACGCTGATCACCGTGACCGTGGTGCCCGGCATCGGCTCGCTGGCCGTCGTTCACCGCCTGATCCGGCACCGGCCGATGCCGGGAGCCAACGGTCAGGGGCCCTCGCACCCCGGGCTGTACCGCTCCCGCATGAGGTCGGTCAGTCGTTCCCGCTCGGTCTCCCGCACGGCATCCGGCGTCGGGCACAGGGCCCGGTGCGCGGGAGTGATCAGTTCCGCTGGCATGGGTTCGATCGCGCTGACCTTGACCGCGATGACATCGACAACCGTCCCTGAGTACCTGGTGCGAAGCGGTTGCAGTCGCCAGCGGTAACGGCGTGGGACGTCCTTGGCCGGCCTGTCCACCGGGCTCAGGCACACCCAGCGGTCGTAGTTCGTGGGCATGATCCGCACGAGGCCGCCGCACTCAGGGCAGGTGGGCGGTTCGGTCCACATCACGTCATCCGAGTCCGGCTCCGGCCACGGCGGCGCCGTCGCTCCCTCCAACTCGGCGATCTCGTTCGCGTACTGCTCCCAGCACTCGTCACAGAGCACCGCCAGCTGGATTCGGCCGCGTTCGCGTGCGGGTCGCCAGAGGTCTTGGCAGCGCTGGCAGGCGACGTGGCGGTTCCCTATGGCCCCCATATGTCCGATAGTGAGCGAGTACATGCGCCGCTCAATAGGGCGAGATTTCGCCTTTATTGCCTGGTGAACAGTTTCACCTTGAGAGTCTTCGCCTTGCCCTCCCGCAGCAACCTGCTTGTTTCGCCGCAGCCTTGACGGCCCATCCGCGCCACTGGCCGATGGTCGGGCAGGGGCGGTGTCCTTGTGCACGGTGTCGTCCGTCCCGGCTGCGGACCAGCTCGGCGTTCGTTCCGGTCCACCGGCGGAAGTCAGCGGTCCCAGGTCCCCGGATCCCGCTACCGGCCCTCGTGCTCGCGTTCGGTGTCCTCCGAGCGCGGCCAGTGCCGCCCCTCCAGCGCTTCGGCGCTGCGGTTGAGCCGGACCAGTACGTTCTCCAGCTCCCGCACCTCGTCCGCCGACCAGTCCGCGACCACCCGGGCCAGGCACGAGCGGTTGACCTCGCGGTCGGCGGCGAGCCTGCGGCCGCCCTCGTCGGTGATCCGCAGCTTGCGGGCCATGCCGCCTTCCGGGTCCGCGACGCGTTCGGCCAGACCGCAGCGCAGCAGCGCCGCCGTCTGCCGGTTCACCGTCGAGGTGTCGAGCCCGAAGGCCTCCGCCAACTGTCCGATGGACATGGGGCCTTGGGTGTCGATCCGGCTGAGGAGCAGGTAGGCCGAACGTTCCAGGCGCTGAGCGTCCCGCTCGCGGCGAGCCATCACCTGGTGCCGCGAGAGCAGCATCAGCTCCCGCTCCAGTCTCTCCAGCACCGCGCCTCCCGCTCCTTCCCGGCTGCGTTGTCCGGCTCCGACCGCGGCGATGGGGGTCTCCCGCTCCCGCCCGGTGATGTGTACGATACACATCATCGTGCGATGTGCACGATGCACAAGTTGTGCATCGTGCACTTCTCTCTGTCGGCCCCAGGCCGTTCTCTCGGCCCCGGCCTGAAGCGAGCCCGAGCCTGAACCTCTAGGCGGTAAGCGTGTCATCCCCCATAACCGAGCCCTCCACCGCGCGCTCGCGCACCGGAGGCCCGATCGTCGCGGTGCTCGCGTTCGCGGGCATCGTCGTCGCCGTGATGCAGACCCTTGTGGTGCCGCTCATCGCCGAGCTGCCGCGGTTGCTGCACACCACGACCTCCAACGCCTCCTGGGTGATCACCGCCACCCTGCTCGCCGGAGCCGTCGCCACCCCTGTCATGGGCCGGCTCGGCGACATGTTCGGCAAGCGGCGGATCCTGTTCTGCAGCCTCGGGCTGCTCGTCGTCGGCTCGCTGGTCTGCGCGTTCACCTCGGACCTGCTGCCGATGGTGGTCGGCCGCGTCCTGCAGGGCGGCGCGATGGGCGTGATCCCGCTCGGCATCAGCATCATGCGGGACGAGGTGCCCGCCGAGCGGATGGGCTCGGCCATGGCGCTGATGAGCTCCTCGCTGGGCGTCGGCAGCGCACTCGGCATGCCGGCCGCCGCCTTCGTGGCCGAACACGCCGACTGGCACGTGCTGTTCATGGGGTCGGCCGGGCTGGCCGCGGTCGCGCTGCTGCTCGCCGCACTGTTCGTACCGGAGTCGCCGGTCCGCACTCCCGGGCGCTTCGACGTCATCGGGGCGGTCGGGCTCTCCGCGGGCCTGGTCTGTCTGCTGCTGGGGATCTCCAAGGGCAGTGACTGGGGTTGGGGGAGCGGCACCACGCTCGGACTGTTCGCCGCCTCGGTGGTGATCCTTCTCGCCTGGGGCGCCGTCGAACTGCGCGTGCGGCAGCCGCTGGTCGACCTGCGGACCACCGCACGCCGCCAGGTGCTGCTGACCAACCTGGCCGCGATCGCCGTCGGTTTCGCGATGTACGCCATGTCGCTGGTGCTCCCGCAGTTGCTCCAGCTACCGAAGGCCACCGGGTACGGACTGGGGCAGTCCATGGTCGTCGCGGGGCTGTGCGTCGCCCCCGGCGGAGTGGTGATGATCCTCCTCAGCCCGGTGTCCGCCAAGATCTCGGCGGCCCGCGGACCCAAGGTCTCCCTGATGCTTGGCAGCGTCGTCATCGCCATCGGCTATGCGTCGGCGCTCGGCCTGACGCACGCGGTATGGCAGACGCTGATCGTCTCCGCCATCATCGGCGGCGGCATCGCACTGGCCTACGCGGCCATGCCCGCCCTGATCATGGGGGCGGTGCCGTCCTCGGAGACGGCCGCGGCCAACGGCCTCAACACCCTGATGCGGTCCATCGGCACCTCAACCGCCAGCGCGGTCCTCGGAGTTGTGCTCTCCCACATGACCCAGCCGCTGGGCGGTGTGCCGCTGCCGTCCATGAACGGCTTCCGCACCTCGTTCGTCATCGCGTGCGCGGCGTGTGCGTTGGCGCTGCTGATCGCCGCGTTCCTGCCGGGGCGGGGCACGCGTTCACGCACCCCGGCAACTCCCGCCGGGGAGACGGCCGTTGGTGAGCCGGGCGCTGAGCCCGCCGCCCCGGCCGGGGCCGGGTTCCACGGCCTGGTGCGCGACGCCGACGGCGAACCGCTGGGCGGTGCCGCCCTCACCCTTGTCTCGCCCGACGGACGGCAGGTGGGCCGCGCGGTCTCCCGGGCCGACGGCCGCTACGGGCTGGACGCCCCAGCCGGTGGCCCGTACGTCCTGATCGCGGCCGCCGACGGCCACCAGCCGCAGGCCGACACGGTCATGGCGGCGGCCACCCCGGTCACCCACGGCATCAGGTTCCCCCGCGCCACGGAACCGGCGAGCCTGCGGGTGCGGGGCACCGTACGCGCCGCGGAGGGCGGCCGTCCGCTGCCGGATGCCCGGCTGACGCTGGTGGACGCCGCCGGGAACGTGGTGCGCACCACCATCACGGCCGCCGACGGCGCGTACACCTTCACCGACCTGGCCCCGGGCGAGTACTCGCTCATCGCCAGCGGTTACCCGCCCGTGGCGTCGGCGCTGGCCGTCGAGGGCCGCGGTACGGACGGGTTCGACCTGGAGCTGGCTCACCCCGCGGCGCGGTAGGTGACGGTGTCCGGGATCACGGGACGGTTCGCCGTACAGGCGGAATGCCGCGCTCGCCCGGGCGGTTGCCCGCTACGACGAATTCATTGCCGTTTCACATACCGACTGGTACCTACAAGGAGAATCCCCGTGACCGTCACCGATTCCTCCGCCTCCCGCGCGGCCGAGATCCTTTCCCGGCCCGTCGCGCTGAACGGCCTGACCGTCCCGAACCGCATCGTGATGGCGCCGATGACGCGCATGTTCTCCCCGGGCGGCGTCCCCGGCGAGGACGTGCGGTCGTACTACGCCCGTCGCGCCGCCGCGGGTGTGGGCCTGATAGTCACCGAGGGGACCTACGTCGGCCACGAGTCGGCCGGGCAGAGCGACCGAGTGCCACGGTTCCACGGTGAGGAGCAGTTGGCGGGGTGGGCGAAGGTCGCCGAGGACGTACACGCGGCGGGCGGCACGATCGTGCCCCAGCTGTGGCACATCGGCATGGTGCGCAAGCAGGGCGAGCCGCCCTACGCCGACGCCCCCGCCGTCGGCCCCTCCGGCATCCGCGTCGACGGCACCGAGGGCACCGGCAAGGCGATGACCCAGCGCGACCTGGACGACGTCGTCGGCGCCTTCGCCGAGGCCGCCGCGGCCGCCGAGCGCATCGGCTTCGACGGCGTCGAACTGCACGGCGCCCACGGCTACCTCCTCGACCAGTTCCTGTGGTCGAGGACGAACCGCCGTACCGACGCCTACGGCGGCGACCCCGTGGCCCGCACGAAGTTCGCGGCCGAGATCGTGGCCGCGGTCCGCGAGGCCGTCGCGCCGGACTTCCCCGTGATCTTCCGCTACTCGCAGTGGAAGCAGGAGGCCTACGAGGCCAGGCTCGCCGAGACACCGGAAGAACTGGAGGCGATCCTGGCCCCGCTCACCGCGGCCGGAGTCGACGCCTTCCACGCCTCCACCCGCCGCTACTGGCTCCCGGAGTTCGAGGGCTCGGACCTGAACCTGGCGGGCTGGACCAAGAAGCTCACCGGTCGGCCCACCATCACCGTCGGCTCGGTCGGCCTCGACGGCGACTTCATCCGCGCGTTCGCGGGCGAGGGCGCCGCGGTCGGCAGCCTCGACAACCTCCTCGACCGCCTGGAGCGCGACGAGTTCGACCTGGTCGCCGTCGGCCGCGCACTGCTCCAGGACCCGCAGTGGGCGGCGAAGGTCCTGGGCGACCGGTTCGAGGAGCTCCAGCCGTACGACGCGGCGGCGCTCAAGTCGCTGAGCTAGGCGTACCGTTTCGAATCCGTGTGACGTCCGTCCATCGACCACGCCTCGGCGGCAGACGCAGCGGCCCCGCACGACGGAGGGCACCGGTTCTCACCGGTGCCCTCCCGCCGTTCCAGGGCCGCAGCTTGTACGGGGCCGTACCGCTAGGGGCGAACAGCGCTTGTCCGGGCCGGTGTTGACCGCTGTCGCTGCTCCGCCGCCAGGCGCCGCGGGCCGGTGCCCTGCCGAAGGCCGCCCCGGTGGAACGGGTCGGCCTGCGCAGCCACCACATCCGGTACCCCCACAGGATCATGGCGATGAGGCCAGCGGCGAGCAGCGCCAGCGCGATCTGGTTGGGGAGGCCGAACAGCAGTCCCATGTGGGCGTCGATGCCCCAGCGGGTGAGCTTGGCCAGCAGGGGGTAGTCGGCGAACCGCAGCTTCGCGGTGACCTTGCCGGTCGCCGGGTCGACCGCGACCCCCGCTGATCGGCAGGCGGAACAGCGCTTCGTCCAGTTCGCGGCGGTGGCCCTGCCGCCGGAGCGGCAGGGCGCCCGTGACCGCGGCCCGGTACCGCCTCAGGCCGTGATGACGCCGTCCAGCCTTCCGGCCTTGGCGTCCTCGACGAGGGAGGAGAACTGGTCGGCGCTCATCTGGACGCGCTGGCCGAAGTCGTCGGTGAGTACGACCCGGCGGTCGGCCGTGGCCGAGGGGTCGACGAAAAGCTGGGGGCAGCCGCAGTTGCACTTGCCGCAGAACGTCGCGACCTGCTCCAGACCTTCTGTGCCCGACATCTCAACCTCCCGATGGTTATTCGGCCTTGGGCTGCGCCGACTGTCCTGGTCATACCCGGCGGGTCGGTCCAGAAGCCCAAGGTCGCGGGATGCGGGAGCACACCGGCGTTGCGCTGTGCTTCCGGCGCTCCTCCCGATGCTTCGACGGTGCCGCGCCTGCCGGGAACCAGCGGGTCCTGTAACCCGACTACTTGGGGAGGGCCCCCTCCCGTGCGGTCGCTCCGCCAGGGGTGGGCCGACACAGGAGCGACGGCCCACCCTCGGAACAGCGGGTCAGACGGCGGCCTTGAGGGTTGCGGTCCTACGCCAGCCGTTCTCCCGTTCGGATGCCTCGATCGCGTCGATCAGGGACGTCCGGGCCCGCGCGACGCGGGAGCGAACGGTGCCGACGGGACAACCGGTCGCCGCGGCGGCTTCCGCGTACGGCAGGCCGAGTAGGCCCGTGAGGACGAACGCCTCCCGGCGCTCGTCGGGCAGCTCGTCGAGTAGTTCGGCCAGCGCTATGCCTTCCTCGAACCCGGGCAGTCCGCGCGGTTGGGCCAGCTCGGCGGCCAGTTGCCAGTCGGCGGTGTCCGAAAGGCGGGGCCTTGCCGCGGCGAAGCGGAAGCGGTCTATCACCGTGCGTCGGGCGATCGACAGCAACCAGGTGCGGGCCGAGGAGCGGCCTTCGAAACGGGGCAGGCTGCGCAGCACCCGAAGGTACGTCTCCTGTGTCAGGTCGTCGGCGGCCTGCGGA
Source organism: Streptomyces silvisoli (assembly GCF_029269905.1). Classification (NCBI taxonomy): domain Bacteria; kingdom Bacillati; phylum Actinomycetota; class Actinomycetes; order Kitasatosporales; family Streptomycetaceae; genus Streptomyces; species Streptomyces silvisoli. The sequence goes on from NZ_JARJBC010000012.1 coordinate 133,052, forward strand.
TCGGCGCTCAGATGCGCGACGTAACGCAGTACGTCCTGGCGGGTGGCGCGGACGAAGCGTTCGACGGCGTCGGGGTCGCCGTCCCGGGCGGCAAGCGCCAGCGCTGTCGTTGACTCGTCGTCACGCGCCGGAGTCGTTCGTTTCGATGCGGGCGTGCCCGTTGGAAGTGATCGCCGATCGGGCGGGACGGGCGTCAGGGCAGGGGTCATCACCTGGGGTCCTTCGCTGAATCCGGGCAGCACTCAGCAGCCCGGTGACATGGTGAGACGGCCGCGGTCGGGCGTACACGTACCTACGGAGTACGCCTCGCGGCGGTCGCGGGGATTGACGCGGGCGCACGACAGCGTCGGCGCGCCCGTGCGGGGGCGCCGCTGCACGGCATGGCGTCAGTGGCTTCGGCTGTCAGGCGACAGCGATCCCGCGAGGTGGACCTCGGGTGGTGATGGCGTGGACGAGAAGCAGTGACCGCAGGCGTGGGGCCGGTTGACGGCGGTCGGTACGGATTCGCGGCCGGTGTGGCGGCTCGGCGATCCGGAGAAGCAGCAGGAGCGGTGTGAACAGCCGGGCGGCCAGGGCGCGGCCGATCCGGAAGGCGGCGCGTTCGCCGTGGGCGAGCCACAGGCCGCACAGCAGCGCGGCCAGCAGGTGGGCCGCCAGCATTCCGTAGGCACTGCCGTAACCGGCCATGTGCGGCATGCCCATTGAGGTCATATGGCTCATCGAGCCCATTCCCGGCATCGAGCCCATCGAGCCCATCGAGCCCATCGAGCCCATGGAACTCATGGAGTCCATGCCGGGTGGAGGACCGCCCAACTGGTGGCCGAGTCCAGCGGCCCGGACGATACGTTCGGCATCAGCGGATGACAGCTTGGTCGCCGGGTCCATGCCGCACAGCAGCACTCTCGCCCACTGCTGGGCCAGGGACTCGCCGCCGCGCGAGGTCCCCCCAGCCGCGACCTGGCTCACCGCGAAGAGGGAGTGCAGGGCCAACTGGGTCGCCACCGTGACCGCCGTGACGAAGGCGGGGCCGCGCTCCCGGCCCGCGAAGCACCAGCCCACCGCCCCCGCGGCAGTGAACGCGCCGGTCAGGGCCCACCACGGGACGCCGACGCCGGACATCATCACGTGACCGAGGGCGGCGAGCAGCACACAGACGGCTGCGAACATCGCAGCCCGTGCCGCCCGAGAGTCCAGCCCCGCATCCATGACGGCCTCATCGTTGCATCAGTGTCTCGCGCCTCGACACCGGGGCGACGCGAGAATCTGCCGCCGGTGGCCTGTTGACGGTCGTCTCGGGCCTGATGTCGCAGGTCGGCGGACCAGCGTCCGGCGAGTGGCCTACGTCATCCTTCTGGCCGACAATGGAGGCGGGCCCGGCAAACGCATGATGTCGAGAGCGACGGAGAAGTCGTCATGCCCATGCACACGCCCCCCGTCCTCCTGAACCCGCTCACCAATCGCGGCACCGCGTTCACGGCGGAGGAACGCGAGCGTCTCGGGGTGGTGGGCCGCTTGCCCGACGCGGTGCTGACGCTGGACCAGCAGGCTGAGCGCGCCTACGAGCAGTTGCGGGAGGAGCCGACCAACCTGGCGAAGTTCGTCAATCTTGAGCAACTGCACGACCGTAACGAGGTGCTGTACTACCGGGTCCTTCGGGACCATCTGGCCGAGCTGCTCCCGGTCGTCTACGACCCGACGGTGGGCGAGGCGATCAAGCGGTTCAGCCACGAGTACCGGCAACCCCGCGGGGTCTTCCTGTCCATCGACCGACCACAGGATGTGCGTCGCTCGTTCGAGACACTCCAGCTCCACCCCGACGAGGTCGACTTGGTCGTGGTCACCGACGCCGAGGAGATCCTGGGCATCGGCGACTGGGGAGTGCAGGGCATCCAGATCTCGGTGGGCAAGCTCGCCGTCTACACCGCCGCAGCCGGCCTGCACCCCGGCCGCTGCGTACCAGTGGTCATGGACGTCGGAACCGACAACGAGATCCTCCTCAACGACCCCCTCTACCTGGGCATACGCCACAGCAGGGCACGCGGTAAGCAGTACGACGCGTTCATCGAGACCTATCTGGAGACGGTCTCCGAGCTGTATCCCAACGCACTGCTGCACTTCGAGGACTTCGGGCCGGGGAACGCCCGCCGGATCCTGGAGGCGTACCGCGACCGCTACCGGATCTTCAACGATGACATGCAGGGCACCGGCGCCATCACCCTGGCCGCCGCGGTGTCGGCGCTGAAGGTCACCGGCGTGCCGTTCCGCGAGCAGCGCGTCATCGTCTTCGGTGCGGGCACCGCCGGGGTGGGCATCGCCGACCAGTTGCGCGACGCCATGGTCCGTGACGGTCTTGACGCGCAGGAGGCCACGCGGCGGGTGTGGCTGATCGACAAACAGGGGCTGCTGGTGGAGGGCATGCCGGACCTGCGCGATTACCAGGTCCCCTACGCGCGGCCTGTCGCCGAGGTCCGAGGCTGGGCAGAGGGCGGGATCGACCTGCTCACCACCGTCCAGCATGTCCACCCGACCATCCTGATCGGTACTTCGACATCGCCGGGCGCCTTCGACCGGCAGGTGGTCACCGCCATGGCCAAGGGCGTCGAACGGCCGATCATCTTCCCGCTGTCCAACCCCACGGAGAAGATCGAGGCCATGCCGGCAGACCTGCTGGCCTGGACCGACGGCAAGGCCCTGACCGCGACCGGCATCCCTGTGGACCCCGTCGAGTACGGCGGCGTGCGCCACTCCATCGGCCAGGCCAACAACGCGCTGCTCTACCCCGGCCTCGGCCTGGGCACCGTCGTCGCCGGCGCCGACCGGCTCACCGCCGGAATGCTGCTGGCCGCCGCCGAGGCGGTGGCCGGGCAGGTCGACGCCCGGGCTCCCGGCGCGCCCCTGCTGCCCCCGGTGAAGAACCTGCGCGCCTCCTCGGCCGTCGTCGCGAAGGCGGTCGTGCGTGCCGCGGTTGCGGACAAGGTCGCCAACCGCCAGCCGGACGATCTTGCCCAGGCCGTGCACGACGCCATGTGGCAGCCGGCCTACGGGCCACTGCCCGATGGGCAGGAGGCATCGACATGACCACCGGGCACCGGCGCGCCGACACCGGGCAACCGCCGAAGGTGCGGGACGTCCCGATCGGCATCGACGCCACAGGGACCCGGCGGGAAACGGACTCGATGGGCGCCATCGAGGTACCCGCCGACCGGTACTGGGGCGCCCAGACCCAGCGGTCCCTGATCCACTTCTCCATCGGCGACGACCGCATGCCCAAGGCCGTCTATCACGCCTACGGCTACGTCAAGAAGGCCGCCGCACTCGTCAACGGCCGCGAGGGCCGCCTCCCTCAGTGGAAGGCCGACCTCATCGCCCGCGTCGCCGACGAGGTGATCTCCGGCGCGCTGGACGACCACTTCCCGCTGTACGTGTGGCAGACCGGCTCCGGCACCCAGAGCAACATGAACGTCAACGAGGTCATCAGCAACCGCGCCGTCCAACTGGTCGGCGGCGCCCTGGGATCCAAGACGCCGATCCACCCCAACGACCACGTCAACATGGGCCAGTCCTCCAACGACACATTTCCCACCGCGATGCACATCGCCGCGGTCCGCCAACTCCACGAGCACCTGCTCCCTCAAGTGCGGGAACTCCAGCGGGCCGTGGAAGCCAAGTCCCACGCGTGGTGGGACATCGTCAAGATCGGCCGCACCCACCTGGAAGACGCCGTGCCACTGTCCGTTGGCCAGGAGTGGTCCGGCTACGCCGCCCAGCTCACCGACGCCATCGCCCGCATCGAGGCCACCCTGCCGGGCCTCCACCAACTCGCCGTCGGCGGCACCGCCGTGGGCACCGGCCTCAACACCCCCGAATCCTTCGGCGCCCAGGTAGCACGGGAGATCGCGACGCTGACCGGCCACCCCTTCCGCAGGGCGGCCAACTCCTTCGCCGCCCAAGGCGGTTTGGACGCCATGGTGGCTGCCTCCGCGGGGCTGCGCGCCCTCGCCGTCCCGCTGATGAAGATCGCCAACGACATCCGCTGGCTCGCCTCCGGCCCCCGATGCGGCATCGGCGAACTCGCCCTGCCCGCCAACGAACCAGGCAGCTCCATCATGCCCGGCAAGGTCAACCCGACCCAGTGCGAAGCGATGGTGATGGTCTGCATCCAGGCCCTGGCCGAGGACAGCGCCATCGCCTTCGCGGGAAGTCAGGGCAACTTCGAACTCAACGCCATGCGGCCCGTCATCATCAACGACTTCCTGCACTCCGCCCGCATCCTCGGAGACGCCAGCGAGAAGCTGCGCACCTACTGTGTTGAAGGCGCCGAACTGCACCGCGACCAGATCAACGAGTACCTCTCACGCTCCTTGATGCTCGTCACCGCGCTGTCCCCCGAGATCGGCTACGACAAGGCCAGCCGCATCGCCCACAAGGCGGACGACGAGGGAACCACCCTCCGCGAGGCCGCCCTCGCCAGCGGCTACATCAGCCCCGAGGACTTCGACCGCATCGTCGACCCCCAGCACATGGCTCACCTCAGCCACTGACAGAACCACCCCGGTCCGCCAACCGCCTACCGCGGCCCGGCGCTGACCGTGAATGGCACGTAGTTGGCACGGGCGTCCCGGCGCGAGGGGAGATCGCCAGGCCGGGCTGACGGGCGTCGGCAAGGCCAGTTGGACCGAGCAGTCACTGCCGCGTCTTCCGCGGTAGTTGAAAGTGCTGCTACTGTCCCGCCACTTGCATGGGCTGGCTGACCGCAGCTGCCGGGGGCTAAACACGACGAGCCGACAGGACGGCCATCGCAGGGCGTCATCGATGCTCGCCCTCCCCATGCCTTCAACGCCTTCAGGGGAGGAATGGGTGGCTCAACCCGCCCTCATACGCGGCTCGATCGCGATAGCCGCGACTTTCGCCATGGCATCGGGCTTCGCCTGCGCCACCGCGCCGTCCGCGCTCGCGGACACCCCCACCGAGACGGTCATCCCGGCCGCCACGGATTACTATCCGCCGCAGGAGTGGATCGCGCTCGCGGGGCCCGGTGGGTTTCTGCACACGCAGGCGGGCAAGCCCGGGTGGATATGGACGAAGTACTCAGGAGGCCCCGACATCCCCATGCCGGGGCGTCACACCCTCCAGCCCGGAAACTCGGGGGCGGGCTCTGACGTGGTGGCAACGCAAACCAGCTTCACCACCGTCAGGCTCCAGGACATGGACTCCGGCACCACGACGACCGTGACACTGCCGACCGGCCAGTACTACCTGGGCACCTTCGGGTCAAAGGTCCTCACCTTCACCAGGGCCGCGGACGGGAGCGTGTCCCTCCACGTCCTGACCGTGTCGAGCGGGCAACTGACCGATACCCAGGTAACCGGCTGGCCCACCGGCGCGACCGTCGGAACGGAGGTCGCGGTCGGCGACGCGAACTCCGTGGTGGTGAAGTACACCGACAGCACCGACGGCACCAGCGGTCGGCTCGCGCTCATCGACCTGGCGAGCGGGCACATGACCCCGGTCTTCGGCGAAATACCGTCCAATGCCAACGTGGTTCTGTTGGACAAGTACGTCGGGTGGTACCTCGGGGGAACGACCCTGCATCTGCTGTCACGACCGAACCTCACCGCGCCGGAGACCGCTGTCCAGGTGCCGACGCCGTACGGTGCCTTCGATGTGCGTCATCTCGCCGTCGTCGGCGACTCGTTGCTGGTCAACTACGACTGGAACACCTCCGCTTCGACCCCCGCCGACCAGCAGCTCGGCCACGGGCTGTACGTGGCACCGCTTACGGGCGGGACCGCGACCCCGGTCGTCGACCACGTCCAGACGGACTGGGCCTTCGGCGCGTCTTCGGACGGTGCCGTGGTGCTCGGCGGTTCGTCCCTCAGTGACTGGGGCGACCGTCGCATCACGCCGAGCTCCGACGGAACCACAAAGCCCACCACCGTCTTCTCCGATCCGGGCGGCGGTCCCGCACCGCTCAACGGCCTGTCAGTAGCCGACGGCCAGCTCGTCACCGTGGAGTCCGGGAGCGATCCCGACGCGGACGTGTTCACCCGAACGATCCAGCTCGGCGGTACACCGTCGTACGGGCCGCACACGGCCTTCGGGAAGGCTCTCGAACCGAGCGACTGCTCCGCCGGCCCGCACAGCTCAGCCGTCTCTTGCGCGCCGCCTCTGGCAACCGGGGACGGCCGGATTTCGCAGGGGATCCCGAGCTCACCGAACGACTACGCCACCGTGCAGAGCCGCACCGGCTCTTCCGAGGTCACCGTCGCCGGGCCGGGCGGTACGCTCGTGGACTCCGACGGCCGGTACGTCATCTACGACAGCAGCGGCACGGGCACGCAGTACATCGGCGATGTCGATCTCGGCACCGGTACCAATGTGCTGTTCTCGCGTCCGATCAGCGGGGCCGCGCTGTGGGAGTCCACGCTGTGGGTCGCGAACCCCACACCCGGATCGCTCAGCGCGATCAGCCTTCCGACGCAGCGGACCACAAAGACCGTCAGCACCGGGGCGCCGTGCGTGCCGAGCGAGTTGCAGGCGGCCGCGGGCCGGTGGATCTACTGGTCGTGCGGGACCTCGGGCCCGGCCGGCGTCTACGACCTCGTCACCGGCGCCCACATCTCCGTCCCGCCCTCCGGGCTTGCCCAACTCGGGGACGGCTACCTGGTCGAGCATGACACCGGCTCGGGGAAGCTGGAGCTGACTGATGTGCACGCCGATACCGCGGTGACCAGCGACCTCGCCACGCTGCCCGCTCAGAACTGGCTGACCGATGACCGACGGGTGACCTGGGCGGTGGACAAGTTCCCGGGTGGCGGGATCGCGTACACCGACGCACAGGAGAACATCCACATCTTCGACCCGCACGTTCCCGCCTCGCCCGCCTCCGGCGGCGTGCTGCTGCCGAACCAGCGCCTCAACTCCGGCGACAGCCTGACCAGCGGCAGCGTGCGGCTGGTGATGCAGGCGGACGGGAACCTCGTCGCGCACCTGAAGACCGGCGGCACCTCCGCGCCCGCCGTATGGGCCAGCGGTACCCACGGCCACCCCGGCGCGTACACGGTGATGCAGCCGGACGGCGATCTGGTCGTCTACGGACCGAATGACGGGCCCGGCACTGGAGGCGCGTTGTGGTCCAGCAACACCGGGGGCAATGCGGGCGCTTACGCCGTTCTGCAGGACGACGGGAACCTCGTCGTCTACCGACAGGCCAGCGCCGATTCGCGCAATGCGCTGTGGTCCAGCGGATCGTACGCACGGCCGCAGACCATCGCCTCGAACGCGACACTGAAGTCCGGTTGGTGGACGCGGAGCCAGCGCACCTTCCTGGTGATGCAGTCGGACGGCAACCTGGTGATGTACCGCAAGCGCGACGGCGCGGCCATCTGGTCCAGCGGCACCTATGGCCATCCGGGCGCCTACGCGATGATGCAGAAGGACGGCGATCTCGTGGTCTACCGCTCCGGCGGCGGGCCCAGCACCGTGGGGTCGCTGTGGGCCAGCGGCACCCACGGCCACCCCGGGGCCTACGCGATCATGCAGGATGACGGAAACCTGGTGATCTACAAGAGCGGTGGCGGGCCGAGCACAGGTGGCTCGCTGTGGGCCAGTAACACCTGGCGCAACGCCTCCTGAGCGGCGCTTGGCGCCACCCCTGTGCCCGCCCGATCACAACCGGGCGGGCACAGGGGTGGCTCCTCCGGGTCACCGTTGGTCGAAGTCCCCGCGGTTCGGCAGTAAACGGCGAGGGGCAATGCCTGACCCGGAAAGCGGCGGTAGGCGAGGTAGCCGGGGACAGGGGCGGCAGGAGCCGTAGACCCCGCACGGCGCTATGTATGCGGCCTCCGGCGGGTACATGGTGAGTTAGGGCGCGGCACGGTGCCCCGCGACAGGTCCAGAAAACAACAAACCCCAGGCCACCCGACCTGGGGTTTCTCTCTGAGCGGGTGACGGGAATCGAACCCGCGCTCTGAGCTTGGGAAGCTCATGTTCTACCATTAAACTACACCCGCGTAAGTCGCCCTCATGGGGCGGCTCGTCGTCGCTCACTGTACCCCATCGTTGGCCCCTGGTGCATTTGCCCCGGGGGTTTTGTCGTGTGGGGTAAGGGGGTTGGGGCGGTACGGTGAGGGGTCGGAGTGCCGCGTGAGGTGCGGGGTGTTCATCCCCTAATGTGGCTTTCGTCCGCTGCCGCGGTTGGGCGGCAGGGCGAGTCCGTGGGGAAAAGAAGGGGAGCGATGGAGCGCACCGTCGTTCGTTGTGCCGATGGGCACCAGTTCAGCACCACTACGTTCCCGCTGCAGAACCTGGGCGCCGACCGGCTTGGGCCGGGGCGGTTGATCCGGTGTCCGCGCTGTGCGCGGCTGCGGCACGCGGTACCTGTCGAAACGGTTCGGCAGGCGCGCTGACCAGGCCCGGGGTCCGGCCCTGGACGGGCCGGACCCCGGAGGTCCGGTTCTCCACGTATCCTCGTGGCGTGCTTCTCTCAGACAAGGACATCCGGGCCGAGATCGACGCCGGGCGGGTGCGCATCGACCCGTACGACGAGTCCATGATCCAGCCGTCGAGCATTGACGTGAGGCTTGACCGGTTCTTCCGGGTGTTCGAGAACCACCGCTACCCGCACATCGACCCGGCGGTCGAGCAGCCCGACCTGACGCGGCTGGTCGAACCGGAAGGGGATGACGCGTTCATCCTGCACCCGGGGGAGTTCGTGCTCGCCTCGACGTACGAGGTGATCAGCCTGCCCGAGGACGTCGCCTCGCGGCTGGAGGGCAAGAGCTCGCTGGGGCGGCTCGGGTTGCTGACGCACTCGACGGCCGGGTTCATCGACCCGGGCTTCTCCGGGCACGTGACGCTGGAGCTGTCCAACGTCGCCACACTGCCGATCAAGCTCTGGCCGGGGATGAAGATCGGGCAGCTGTGCATGTTCCGGCTGACCTCGGCCGCCGAGTTCCCCTACGGTTCCGGCCGGTACGGCTCCCGCTACCAGGGGCAGCGCGGCCCGACGCCGTCCCGGTCGTATCTGAACTTCCACCGGACGCAGGTGTGACCGACGTGACGCAGGAGCGGGAGAACCTGACCTACCCCCTGTTCGGCGAGGCGGTGCGCGAGCTGGCGCAGACCATCGCGGACGACGGGTTCGAGCCGGACATCATCCTGTCGATCGCGCGCGGCGGGCTGTTCGTCGCGGGCGCGCTGGGCTACGCGCTGGGGGTCAAGAACCTCCATGTGATGAACGTGGAGTTCTACGACGGGGTGGGCAGCACCCTCGACATGCCCGTCATGCTGCCGCCGGTGCCCAACGTGGTCGACCTCAGCCGGAAGAAGGTGCTGGTCGCCGATGACGTGGCCGACACCGGGCGCACCCTGGAGCTGGTGCACGACTTCTGCGCCGGCCACGTCGCGGACGTACGGTGCGCGGTGATCTACGAGAAGCCGCAGTCGCTGGTGAAGTGCGAGTACGTGTGGAAGCGCACCGACCGGTGGATCAACTTCCCGTGGAGTGTGCAGCCGCCCGTCGTGCGTCGTAAGGGCCAGGTGCTCGACGCGTGACCGGTCGTGCGCCGTACGGGCCAGGTGCTCGACGCCTGACCCGTACCGCGCGTACCGGCGGAGGCGCTACAGCGTCGGCAGCTTGAACAGCACCAGCAGTGCGATGAGTTGGATCGACGCGGACCCCAACGCCTTCTGCCAGGGCAGGTCGTGGGACTTGCTCACCATCGAGGTGAGCAGTGCCCCGCAGGCCAGCCAGGTCGCCCAACCCAGCACCTGCACAAGGCCGTTGCCGCCGCCGAGGAAGATGGCGAACAGCAGCCGTGGGGCGTCGGTGAGCGAGGTGATCAGCATGGACAGGCCGATGGTCGGCGCCCAGCCGCCGTCCCCGCCGAGCTGCCGGGCCAGCGCATGGGTGACCGCGCCCATCATCAGACCGCTCAGCACCACCGCGACCGCGGTGCTCAGCACCCACGGGATGCTGTTGGAGAAGGCGGAGTTGAGGACGTCCTTGCGCGCGGTGTCGAAGCCGAAGACGGCCAGCAGGCCGTAGACGAACGTGACGATCAGCGCCGGGCCCCACACCTGGTAGTCGCGCATCTGCCAGAAGGTCTGGCCGGGGCGCAGCGCTATGCCGCTGAGCAGTTCCTTCCAGTGCAGCCGGGGTCCGGCGGGCGGGGCACTCGCCTGGCCCGCGCGGTAGGTGGCGACGTGCCCGTCGTCGTACTGGCCGGCACCGTACTGTCCGCCGTCGTACTGCTGGTACGGGCTGCCCTGGCCGTACGCGTCCGGGGCCTCGCCGATGGCGAACGACTGGGTGTGTCCGGGGGCGTCGTCGTACCCGGAGGGCCTGCCGAACGACGTGCGCGTGTCACCGAAGTACTCCGGCTGGCCGGACGGGGGCATGTCAGGCCGGTACGCGGTCTGGGTTGGCTGCTGGTGCGGGGGCGGCGGGTAACCGCCGTTCTGCTGCGTGGGACGGGGCCGCTGGGCCTCGGCCTGGCTACGTCCGCGTCCGATCCTGAATCCTGCCACGCTCCCGAACGTACCCGTTCGCGGCGTCGGGCGTATCCCGTCCCCCGTTTTCGGCCGGGGTTTACTACCAAGCTGTGACAAGTCAGGGCAGGCGGCCGAGTGCCGCCAAGGCAACGGCCGGGACCGCGAGTTAACGCGGTCCCGGCCGTGTCGGCCTCGCGGAGTGCTACTTGGCCGGTTCGGGCTCCGGCTGCTTGGTGGACTGCGGGTCACCGGCGGGCGGGTCCGCCGGGGCCTTCACCGAGTCGAGCAGCAGCTGGGCCACGTCCACCACCTGGACGGACTCCTTGGCCTTGCCGTCGTTCTTCTTGCCGTTGACCGAGTCGGTCAGCATGACCAGGCAGAACGGGCAGGCGGTGGAGACGATGTCGGGGTTGAGCGACAGCGCCTCGTCGACGCGCTCGTTGTTGATGCGCTTGCCGATCCGCTCCTCCATCCACATCCGTGCGCCGCCCGCGCCACAGCAGAAGCCGCGCTCCTTGTGGCGGTGCATCTCCTCGTTGCGCAGGCCCGGCACCTTGGCGATGATCTCGCGCGGCGGCGTGTAGACCTTGTTGTGGCGGCCGAGGTAGCACGGGTCGTGGTACGTGATGATGCCCTCGACCGGGGTGACCGGCACCAACTTGCCCTCGTCCACGAGGTGTTGCAGCAACTGGGTGTGGTGGATGACCTCGTACTCGCCGCCGAGCTGCGGGTACTCGTTGGCGATGGTGTTGAAGCAGTGCGGGCAGGTCGCGACGATCTTCTTCTTGGACTTCGGCTTCTTGGTCGCCGGGGCCGAGCCCGCGCCGGAGGCGCTGTCGTCGGCAGCCTCGCCGAACGCCATGTTCAGCATCGCCACGTTCTCGGCGCCGAGCTGCTGGAACAGGAACTCGTTGCCCAGGCGGCGGGCGGAGTCACCGGTGCAGTTCTCCTCGCCGCCCATGATCGCGAACTTGACGCCCGCGATGTTCAGCAGCTCGGCGAAGGCCTTGGTGGTCTTCTTGGCCCGGTCCTCCAGCGCGCCCGCGCAGCCGACCCAGTACAGGTACTCGACCTCGGTGAGGTCCTCCACGTCCTCGCCGACGATCGGCACCTCGAAGTCGACTTCCTTGACCCAGGCGAGCCGCTGCTTCTTCGGCAGGCCCCAGGGGTTGCCCTTCTTCTCCAGGTTCTTGAGCATCGTGCCCGCCTCGGACGGGAACGAGGACTCGATCATCACCTGGTAGCGGCGCATGTCGACGATGTGGTCGACGTGCTCGATGTCCACCGGGCACTGCTCGACGCAGGCGCCGCAGGTGGTGCAGGACCACAGGACGTCCGGGTCGATGACGCCGTTGTCCTCGGCGGTGCCGACCAGCGGGCGTTCGGCCTCGGCGAGGGCGGCGGCGGGCACACCGGCGAGCTGCTCGGCGGTGGCCTTCTCCTCGCCCTCCGCGTTCTTGCCGCCGCCTGCCAGCAGGTAGGGAGCCTTGGCGTGCGAGTGGTCGCGCAGCGACATGATCAGGAGCTTGGGGGAGAGCGGCTTGCCGGTGTTCCACGCCGGGCACTGCGACTGGCAGCGGCCGCACTCGGTGCAGGTGGAGAAGTCGAGGATGCCCTTCCAGGAGAAGTGCTCGACCTGGGAGACGCCGAACTGGTCGTCCTCGCCCGGATCCTCGAAGTCGATCGGCTTGCCGCCGGAGACCATCGGCTGCAGCGCGCCCAGGGCCACGTCACCGCTGGACTCGCGCTTGAACCAGATGTTGGGGAACGCGAGGAAGCGGTGCCAGGCCACACCCATGTCGGTCTTGAGGGAGACCGTGATCATCCAGATGAAGGAGGTGGCGATCTTGACCATCGCGACCAGGTAGGTCACGTTCTGCAGCGTGCTCAGGCTCAGGCCCTTGAGGGCGGCGGCCAGCGGGTACGAGACGAAGTACGCGGCCTGGTAGCCGTCCACGTGGTGCAGCGCGCCCTCCAGGGCGCGCAGCGTCATGATGCAGATGCCGATGATGAGGATGACGGCCTCGACGAAGTACGCCTGGCCGAAGTTGGAGCCCGCGAAGCGGGACTTGCGGCCCGGGCGGTTCGGCTTGCTGATCTGCCGGATGATGATCAGGGCCAGGATGCCCAGAGTCGTGGTGGTGCCGATGAACTCGACGAAGATCTCGTACGGCAGCCAGTCACCGATGATCGGCAGCACCCAGTCGGCCTGGAACAGCTGGCCGAAGGCGTTGACGATGGTCAGGATCAGGGTGAAGAAGCCGACGGCCACGAACCAGTGCGCGACGCCGACCGCGCCCCAGCGGTTCATACGGGTGTGGCCGAGGAACTCCTTGGCCACCGTGACGGTCCGTTGCTTCGGGTCGTCGGTGCGGGTGCCGGCGGGCACCGGCTGACCGAGCCGTACGAAGCGGATGATCTGCGCGATGGCTCGGGCGAACAGCGCAACGCCGACCGCGGCTAGCACCAGCGAAACGACGATCGCGGCGAGTTGCATGAGGGCTCCTCGGGCCTGCGAGAGCGGGGTCGATAAAGGGTGATTACTAAGCAGTAACTTAAGTGGTCTTCCGAGATTACCCGTTCTGTGCTGGGTCATACAGTCGCTCACTCGGTGATCTGTGTCGCTGGGGACACCGGGTGGACGATCCTTATGCGCCGCTTATTCGCAGAAGACTTGAGTCCGGCCGACTCATGTCTGTTGACACCCGTCTGAGTGTCCGGCACTCTTGAGTCAGTTCCACTCAAGTAGCTGGAGGATTCCACCATGGCACGTGCGGTCGGCATCGACCTGGGCACGACGAACTCCGTCGTCAGTGTTCTTGAAGGCGGTGAGCCCACCGTCATCACCAACGCCGAGGGCGCCAGGACCACGCCGTCCGTCGTCGCCTTCGCCAAGAACGGCGAGGTGCTCGTCGGTGAGGTCGCCAAGCGGCAGGCGGTGACGAACGTCGAGCGGACCATCCGCTCCGTCAAGCGTCACATGGGTACCGACTGGAAGATCGGTATCGACAGCAAGGACTTCACGCCGCAGCAGATCTCGGCGTTCATCCTGCAGAAGCTGAAGCGGGACGCCGAGTCGTACCTGGGCGAGAAGGTCACCGACGCGGTGATCACCGTCCCGGCGTACTTCAACGACTCCGAGCGCCAGGCCACCAAGGAGGCCGGTGAGATCGCGGGCCTCAACGTCCTGCGCATCGTCAACGAGCCCACCGCGGCCGCGCTCGCCTACGGCCTGGACAAGGACGACCAGACGATCCTGGTCTTCGACCTCGGCGGCGGCACCTTCGACGTCTCGCTGCTGGAGATCGGCGACGGCGTTGTCGAGGTGAAGGCCACCAACGGCGACAACCACCTCGGTGGCGACGACTGGGACCAGCGCATCGTCGACTACCTGGTCAAGCAGTTCCAGTCCGGCCACGGCGTGGACCTGGCCAAGGACAAGATGGCCCTCCAGCGGCTGCGCGAGGCCGCGGAGAAGGCCAAGATCGAGCTGTCCTCGTCCACCGAGACCTCGATCAACCTGCCGTACATCACGGCGTCCGCCGAGGGCCCGCTGCACCTGGACGAGAAGCTCACCCGCGCCCAGTTCCAGCAGCTCACCGCAGACCTGCTGGAGCGCTGCAAGACCCCGTTCCACAACGTGATCAAGGACGCCGGCATCCAGCTGTCCGAGATCGACCACGTGGTGCTGGTCGGTGGCTCCACCCGTATGCCCGCCGTCGCTGAGCTGGTCCGCGAGCTGACCGGCGGCAAGGAGGCGAACAAGGGCGTCAACCCGGACGAGGTCGTGGCGATCGGCGCCAGCCTCCAGGCCGGTGTGCTCAAGGGTGAGGTCAAGGACGTCCTGCTGCTGGACGTCACGCCGCTGTCGCTCGGTATCGAGACCAAGGGCGGCATCATGACCAAGCTGATCGAGCGCAACACCACGATCCCGACGAAGCGTTCGGAGATCTTCACCACGGCCGAGGACAACCAGCCGTCGGTGCAGATCCAGGTCTACCAGGGTGAGCGCGAGATCGCCGCGTACAACAAGAAGCTCGGCATGTTCGAGCTGACCGGTCTGCCCCCGGCGCCGCGCGGCGTGCCGCAGGTCGAGGTCACCTTCGACATCGACGCCAACGGCATCATGCACGTGGCCGCCAAGGACCTCGGCACCGGCAAGGAGCAGCGGATGACCGTCACCGGTGGCTCCGCGCTGCCGAAGGACGACATCGACCGCATGATGCGCGAGGCCGAGCAGTACGCGGAGGAGGACCACAAGCGCCGCGAGGCGGCCGAGACCCGCAACCAGGCCGAGCAGCTCGTCTACCAGACCGAGAAGTTCCTCAAGGACAACGAGGAAAAGGTCCCGGGCGAGGTCAAGACCGAGGTCGAGACCGCCATCGGTGAGCTGAAGGAGAAGCTCAAGGGCGAGGACGTCGCCGAGATCCGCACCGCCACCGAGAAGGTCGCCGCGGTCAGCCAGAAGCTCGGCCAGGCGATGTACGCCGACGCCCAGGCCGCCCAGGCCGCGTCCGGCGCCGGTGAGAACGTCAACATGTCCAAGGACGAGGCGCACGACGATGTCGTGGACGCCGAGATCGTGGACGAGGAGCCGAAGAAGCGTGAGGGTGGTGCCGCGTGACGGAGGAGTCGCAGGGCTTCCCGCAGGAGCCTGCTGACGTCCCCGTCAACGCCGCGACGGCTGACGCAGACGACGCGGCGCAGGGCGCCGGGCCCGCCGAGCAGGCGGGCCCGGCGGCCCCGGCCGGGGACGCAGAGCAGGGCGCGGACCAGGACCTGAACAAGCAACTGGGGTCGCTGCGCGGCCAACTGGCCGAGCGCACCGCCGACCTCCAGCGCCTCCAGGCGGAGTACCAGAACTACCGCCGCCGCGTGGAGCGCGACCGGATCGCGGTCAAGGAGATCGCGATCGCCAACCTGCTGAGCGAACTGCTGCCGGTGCTCGACGACATCGGTCGGGCGCGGGAGCACGGTGAGCTGGTCGGCGGGTTCAAGTCGGTCGGCGAGTCGGTGGAGACCGTGGTCGCCAAGCTCGGTCTGCAGCAGTTCGGTAAGGAGGGTGAGCCCTTCGACCCGCTGGTGCACGAGGCGCTGATGCACAGTTACTCGCCGGACGTCACCGAAACCACGTGCGTGCAGATTCTGCAGCCGGGGTATCGGATCGGCGAGCGGACCATCCGTCCGGCCCGGGTCGCGGTCGCCGAACCGCAGCCGGGCGCTCCGGGCAAGGAGGCCGCGGCGGACTCTGACGAGGAGAGCGGTGGCCCGGAACAGGGCTGACGCGTCGGCAGTTGAGGTAGGAGAGGAGGGACGCCGGGGATGAGCACCAAGGACTTCATCGAGAAGGACTACTACAAGGTTCTCGGCGTCCCCAAGGACGCGACCGAGGCGGAGATCAAGAAGGCGTACCGGAAGCTCGCCCGCGAGTTCCACCCGGACGCCAACAAGAACAACCCCAAGGCCGAGGAGCGCTTCAAGGAGATCTCCGAGGCCAACGACGTGCTGTCGGACCCCAAGCGCCGCAAGGAGTACGACGAGGCGCGCACCCTGTTCGGCAACGGTGGCTTCCGGCAGGGGGGTCCCGCCGGACCGGGCGGGTTCAACTTCGATCTCGGCGACCTGTTCGGCGGCGCCCACACCGGTACCGGCACCACTACCGGCGGTGGGGGCTTCGGCGGCGGTCTCGGTGACGTGTTCGGGGGACTTTTCGGGCGCGGGGGCGCCACGCGTACCCAGCCGCGGCGTGGTCAGGACATCGAGTCCGAGGTGACGCTGAGCTTCACCGAGGCCGTGGACGGGGCCACCGTGCCGCTGCGGATGTCGAGTTCGGCACCGTGCAAGAGCTGCGCGGGCACCGGTGACAAAAACGGTACGCCGCGGGTCTGCCCGACCTGTGTGGGCACCGGGCAGGTCTCCCGGGGTTCCGGCGGCGGGTTCTCGCTCACGGATCCCTGTGTGGACTGCAAGGGCCGGGGCATGATCGCCCAGGACCCCTGTGACGTCTGCAAGGGCAGCGGCCGGGCCAAGAGCGCGCGCACCATGCAGGTGCGGATTCCGGCAGGTGTCAGCGACGGCCAGCGGATCCGGCTGCGCGGCAAGGGCGCGCCGGGCGAGCGCGGCGGCCCGGCGGGGGACCTCTACGTCGTCGTACACGTCGACGCGCACCCGGTGTTCGGGCGCAAGGGGGACAACCTGACGGTCACCGTTCCGGTCACCTTCCCGGAGGCGGTGCTCGGTGCCGAGATCAAGGTGCCGACGCTGGGCGGTCCGCCGGTGACGCTGAAGCTCCCGCCGGGTACCCCGAACGGCCGTACGCTGCGGGCCCGTGGCAAGGGCGCGACCCGCAAGGACGGTACCCGCGGTGACCTGCTGGTCACGGTAGAAGTGGCGGTTCCGGAATCGGTGGACGGCAAGGCGCTGGACGCGCTGGAGTCGTATCGAGAGGCGACCGTGGATCAGGATCCGCGGGCAGAGCTGTTCAAGGCCGCGAAGGGAGCTTGAGATGGACGGCCGGGGCGCACGCCGCAACCCGTACGAGCTGACGGACGAGTCACCTGTGTATGTGATCTCGGTCGCCGCTCAGCTGTCGGGGCTGCACCCGCAGACCCTGCGGCAGTACGACCGGTTGGGACTGGTGTCCCCGGACCGTACCGCCGGACGTGGCCGCAGGTACTCGGCGCGGGACATCGAACTGCTGCGCCAGGTACAGCAGTTGAGCCAGGACGGCATCAACCTCGCCGGAATCAAGCGCATCATCGAGCTGGAGAACCAGGTGGCCGTGCTCCAGGCGCGGGTCGCCGAACTCCAGTCCGGCCTTGAGGGCGCCGCCGCCGCGATGCGCCAGCGCGAGGCGGCGGTACACGCCTCGTACCGCCGGGACCTGGTGCCGTACGAGGACGTGCGGCAGGCCAGCGCGTTGGTGGTCTGGCGGCCCAAGCGGCAGGACTGACGCTTCCTCATGCGCAAGGGGGCCCGGGGTTTCGCCCCGGGCCCCTTCGCGTTGGCCCGGCCTCGCGTTCGGCCGGGCGCGGCCGAGCCGCCTTGGGCGCGGCCGAGCCGCCTCAGGCGCGGCCCATCGCCGAGGTGAGGGCGATCTCGATGACCACGCGGTCCGGGTTCGGCGTGGTCTGGCGCTGGTAGCGCTCCTCGTAGCGGCGCACCGCCTCCGCGACGGCGGCCGGGTCGGTGGAGACGGTGGCCAGGCCCTCCAGGGTGGCCCAGCGGGCGCGGTCGATCTGGCAGAGGGCGACGCGGGTGCCCTGCTCGCCGGCAGCCAGCACGTTGCGGACCTTCACGCTCTGCTTGCGGGTGATCACGCGGGCCAGGCCCGCTTCCGGGTCGTACGTCGCTCCCACCGCCACCACGTGGGGGGTGCCGTTGGGGCGGGGGGTGGTGAGGGTGGCGTAGTGAGCTTCGCGCCAGAAGGCGATGAAGGCCTCGCCGGGGTGCAGGGGGTTGATCGGCATCCGGTGATCTTCCCATCCGATCCGTCCCGCGTGGTCGATGACCTTTCGGCGCCTACTTCGTTCCCCAGAAAGAATTGAGTCTCATCGACTCAAGTTGTCTTACACTTGATCTGGCAGGATGATGGCGACGCCATGGAGGAGGTCCGCGCACGTGAACGCAGAGCTGACCAACAAGAGCCAGGAGGCGCTGAGCGGCGCCAACAGTCGGGCGGTGTCCGCGGGCCACGCGGACCTGGCCCCGGCGCATCTGCTCGCCGCGCTGCTTGAGCAGCCGGAGAACGACAACCTCAAGGACTTGCTGGCCGCCGTGGGCGCCGATCCGGACGCCCTGCTCAAGGGCGCGAAGGCACAGTTGAGCGCACTGCCCACGGTGCAGGGCTCCACCGTCGCCCCGCCGCAGGCGAGCCGCGACCTGCTCTCGGTGATCGCCGACGCCTCGCAGCGCGCCAAGGAACTGGGCGACGCCTACGTGTCGACCGAGCACCTGCTGATCGGGCTGGCCGCCAAGGGCGGCAACACCGCAGAACTACTGGACCGCCAGGGCGCCACGGCCGCCAAGCTGCTGGACGCCTTCGAGACCGCCCGCGGAGGCACCCGAGTGACCACCCCTGACCCGGAGGCCACCTACAAGGCCCTGGAGAAGTACGGCACCGACTTCACCGCCATCGCCCGCGAGGGCAAGCTCGACCCGGTCATCGGCAGGGACAACGAGATCCGGCGGGTCATCCAGGTGCTGTCCCGCCGTACCAAGAACAATCCGGTGCTGATCGGCGAGCCGGGCGTCGGTAAGACCGCCGTGGTCGAGGGGCTTGCCCAGCGGATAGTGAAGGGCGACGTGCCCGGCGCGCTCAAGGGCAAGCGGCTGGTCCAGCTGGACCTGGGCGCGATGGTCGCGGGCGCGAAGTACCGCGGTGAGTTCGAGGAGCGGCTGAAGGCCGTGCTGGCCGAGATCAAGGAGAGCGACGGCCAGATCATCACGTTCATCGACGAGCTGCACACCGTGGTGGGCGCCGGCGCGGGCGGCGACTCGGCGATGGACGCGGGCAACATGCTCAAGCCGATGCTGGCCCGCGGTGAGCTGCGGATGGTCGGCGCGACAACGCTGGACGAGTACCGGGAGCGGATCGAGAAGGATCCGGCGCTGGAGCGCCGCTTCCAGCAGGTGCTGGTGGCCGAGCCGAGCGTGCAGGACACCATCGCCATCCTGCGCGGCCTCAAGCCGCGGTACGAGGCGCACCACGAGGTGCGGATCGCCGACTCCGCGCTGGTGGCCGCCGCCAACCTGTCGCACCGTTACATCACCTCGCGCTTCCTGCCCGACAAGGCCATCGACCTGGTCGACGAGGCCGCCTCCCGGCTGCACATGGAGGTCGACTCCTCGCCGGTGGAGATCGACGAACTCCAGCGCGCCGTCGACCGGTTGCGGATGGAGGAGGAGTCGCTGCTCGCCATCTCCGGCGCCAAGGACAAGAAGGCCAAGAAGCAGGCCGAGAAGGAGGAGGCGCTCGCCCCCGACGCCCGCGAACGCCTGGAGGCGCTGCGCAGGGCACGGGAGGAGAAGGAGGAGGCACTGCGCGGGCTGACCGCGAAGTGGAACAAGGAGCGCGAGGTCCACAACCGCGTCGGCGAGCTGAAGAAGCGGCTGGACGAGCTGGAGAGCGAGTTCCAGCGGGCCGAGCTGAAGGCCCCCGAGACCGGAGACTGGGTCACCCCGGGCCGGATCAGGACCGAGCAGATCCCGCAGGCGGAGAAGGAACTGGCCGAGGCGATCGAGGCGCAGCGGCAGCTGGAGGGCATGGTCGGCGAGGAGGTCACCCCGGACGACATCGCCCAGGTCGTCGCCTCCTGGACCGGCATCCCGGCCGGGCGGCTGCTGGAGGGCGAGACCCGCAAGCTGCTGCGCATGGAGGAGGAACTGGGCAGGCGGCTGATCGGGCAGAGCGAGGCGGTCTCCGCGGTTTCGGACGCGGTGCGCCGGTCGCGTTCCGGCATCGCCGACCCGGACCGGCCGACGGGCTCGTTCCTGTTCCTCGGCCCGACCGGTGTCGGCAAGACCGAGCTGGCCAAGGCGCTGGCCGACTTCCTGTTCGACGACGAGCGGGCGATGGTCCGCATCGACATGAGCGAATACGGCGAGAAGCACTCGGTGGCCCGGCTGGTCGGTGCCCCGCCCGGCTACGTGGGCTACGAGGAGGGCGGCCAGCTCACCGAGGCGGTGCGGCGGCGGCCGTACACCGTGGTGCTGCTGGACGAGGTGGAGAAGGCGCACCCCGAGGTCTTCGACGTGCTGCTCCAGGTGCTGGACGATGGCCGGCTGACCGACGGCCAGGGGCGGACCGTTGACTTCCGCAACACCATCCTCATCCTCACCTCCAACCTCGGCTCGCAGTACCTGGTCAATTCGGAGCTGTCCGAGGCGCGCAAGCGCGACGCCGTACTGGAGACGGTGCGGGCGTCCTTCAAGCCGGAGTTCCTCAACCGGCTGGACGACATCGTGGTCTTCAGCGCGCTGGGCGAGGACGAGCTGGGCCGGATCGCCGGACTCCAGCTCGACCGGCTGCGCGACCGCCTCAAGGACCGCCGCCTGGAGCTGGACGTCTCCGCCGGGGCGCTGGCCTGGCTGGCCCGGGAGGGCAACGACCCTGCGTACGGCGCCCGGCCGCTGCGCCGCCTGGTGCAGACCGCCATCGGCGACCGGCTGGCGAAGGCGATCCTCGCGGGTGAGGTGCACGACGGCGACACCGTTCGTGTGGACCGCGAGGGTGAAGGGTTGACCGTACGGCCGGTCCGATGAGGGCTGGGCTTGCCAGACGGGGGCCGGGATGGGGGAGGATGGCGGCAATCGTCGCGAAGGGAACCACACGGTGAGCATCGACCCGTCCTCCATCCCGAACTTCGGCCAAGGCCCGTCCGACCAGCCCCCGGCCGGGCCCCCGGGAGGAGGCGTGATCCGGCCGAACCAGGACCTGGTCAAGCAGCTGCTGGACCAGATGGAGCTGAAGTACGTGGTGGACGAGGAGGGAGACCTCGCCGCGCCGTGGGAGGACTTCCGTACGTACTTCATGTTCCGCGGTGAGGGGGAGCAGGAGGTCTTCGCGGTCCGCACCTTCTACGACCGCGCCTACTCCATCGAGGACAAGAACAAGCTGCTGGAGATCGCCGACGGCTGGAACCGGCAGACGCTGTGGCCGAAGGTCTACTCGCACACCCACGACGACGGCTCGGTGCGGCTGATCGGCGAGGCCCAGATGCTGCTGGGGCTCGGCGTCGGCCTGGAGCACTTCGTGTCGTCCACGGTGAGCTGGGTGCGCGCCTCGGTCGACTTCGACAAGTGGGTCACCGAGCAGCTCGGGCTGGAGAAGGACGCCGAGTCCGACGGTGACGACGGCGACGAGGACTGATCCCGACACCTCGTTGAAACGCCGACGCCGCGGTGGGGAGGAGATCCCCGCCGCGGCGTCCGTTTCGTTCAGAGCCCGTTCACAGCGCCAGTGGCGCGATGGTGAGCAGATACGTTCCGTAGAAGAACGAGAACCCGGCCAGTGAGATGACCGCCACCCAGGCGGTGCGCGGCCTGGCCCTGGCGAGCGCGATCGCGGCCGGGATCAGCAGCGGGAACGCGGGCATCAGGAACCGCGGCTTGCACTGGAAGAAGCCCGCGCCGCCGATACCGATCAGCATCAGCACCCCGCAGTACGCCAGCAGCGCCACCGGGATCCGGTCGGTGATGCACAGCGCCAGCAGGATCACCGCGGCGGCCACGATGGCCGCGGCGACGTAGTACGCGAAGTAGTCGGTGCCGGTCACCAGGTGCTTGAAGAACCGCAGCGCGCTCCAGCCGAAGTCGAACCGCGAACCCCAGCGCGCCTGGACCTTGAAGTACCCCTTGATGTCCCCGGTCTGCCAGCCGACCCACAGCACGTAGCCGAACCAGCCGAGCGGCGCGATCGCCGCGCCGATCCAGGCCCGCCAGTCGATCGGCTTGCCCGCCCGGCGCCGCCGCCAGTAGTCCATGGCCACGCCCGCCACCACCGCGGCGGCCACCGCCACGCCGTTGGGCCGCGTGCAGCCCGCCAGGGCGGCCAGCGTGCCCGCGTAGAGCCAGCGGCGGGTCAGCACGGCGTACAGCGACCAGGCGGCCAGCGCGGTCATCACCGGCTCGGTGTACGCCATGGTCTGGATGATCGCGTGCGGCAGCAGGCCGTAGAGCAGCACCAGGGCGATGCCGACGCGGCGGCTGTAGAGCCGGGCGCCGATCAGGTAGATCGCCCACACCGACAGCAGCGTGGCGATCCAGGCGACCAGGATCGCCACGTTGATCACGCCGATCGGGATGATGTGCGAGACCACCCGCACGGTCATCGGATACAGCGGGAAGAACGCCAGGTCGTTGTAGAGGATCGTGTGCTGGGTGGCGGACGGGATCAGGGTGCCGTAGCCGTACTCGGCCACCCGGAAGTACCAGCGCGCGTCCCAGGCGAGGCCCAGGATGCTGCGCGGATGCTGGCCCGCGTACCAGGCGTACGCGGACAGGAACAGCAGGCCGGTGGCCCGCACCGCCGCGTACACCATGAGCGCGGGTGCCGCGCGCCGCAGTGAGGCCCTCGCCCGCTCAAGGCGGGAGCGGACCTCGGGTCTCGGGGCGGTGGTTCCCCCCGCCGCAGCACGAGGAGGGGTCGAGACCGGCTCGGCCGTATACACCTGTTCCGCTCCTCCCGGGGCGTCCGTTCATCGGCACCGTACTTGACGACAAGCCTGAATGACTCTGTTCTTGCCTTGCGCGCATTGTCGGGTTGTACGGGTCCGTCGTGCCGAGTAGCGCAGCAATCCACCCCCACGGGTGAAAGACGATCGAAAGTCAGGATGGGTTGCCTCAGGAGCGTAGCTGCTTCAGACGCGAGATCGCATCGTTGAGCACCTCTGTTCGCTTGCAGAACGCGAAGCGTACGTAGGGAGTTCCCCTTTCCTTCGCGTCGTAGAACACCGCGTTGGGGATCGCGACCACCCCGCAACGTTCCGGCAAGGAGCGGCAGAAGTCGAATCCGTCGGTTGCGCCGAGTGGGCGAATGTCGGTGGTCACGAAGTACGTGCCGGCCGGGCGGAAGACCCCGAAGCCGGCCTCCCGCAGACCTCCCACCAGCAGGTCCCGTTTGGTCCGCAGGTCGGCGGCAAGATCGAGAAAATAGCTGGTCGGCAGCCGCAGCGCCTCGGCCACCGCGTATTGGAACGGGCCGGCCGAGACGTACGTGAGGAATTGCTTCGCTGTTCGCACTGCGTTCACCAGATCGTGTGAAGCGGTGACCCAGCCCACCTTCCAGCCGGTGAACGAAAACGTCTTGCCCGCGGAACTGATGGTCACAGTTCGGTTGCGCATTCCTCTGAATGTGCTCAGTGGCAGGTGTTCGCCGTCGAAGACCAGGTGTTCGTACACCTCGTCGGTGATCACCAGAAGATCGCGTTCCACCGCCAGCTCGGCGACGGCGGCCAGCTCGTCGCGGGTCAGTACGGTGCCGGTGGGGTTGTGCGGCGTGTTGAGAAGGATCAGCCGGGTGCGGTCGGTGACCGCGGCACGCAGCTCGTCCAGGTCCAGCATGAACCTCGACCCCTCGGGACGCAGCGTGACCGGCACCCGGGTGCCGCCCGCCATCGCGATGCAGGCGGCGTACGAGTCGTAGTACGGCTCCAGGGCTATCACCTCGTCGCCCGGCTCGACCAGGGCGAGCAGCGAGGCGGCGATCGCCTCCGTCGCGCCCGCGGTCACCAGCACCTCGGTGTCCGGGTCGAACTCCAGCCCGTACCGGTCGCGTTGGTGGTCGGCGATGGCGGTGCGCAGCTCCGGGATGCCCGGACCCGGCGGGTACTGGTTGCCGCGGCCGTCCCGTAGCGCCCGTACCGCGGCCTCGCGCACCTCCTCGGGGCCGTCGGTGTCGGGGAAGCCCTGGCCGAGGTTGATGGACCCGGTGCGGGCGGCGAGCGCGGACATCTCCGCGAAGATCGTCGTGCCGAAACCGTCGAGGCGCCGATTGAGCAGAGGCCGAGTCATGCCAGCTATCCTCCGGCGAACCTCTGGACTTCCTCAACTCCCCATTACCGGCGCGCCGTCGCGGGCATGACCCGGAGCACGGATCGAAGCGCCTCGTTTCGGGGGAGTTCGGGGGAGTTGGGGAAGGTGAGGTGGGCGACATGCCCTACCTGGTGGGACTGGTCATCTGTGCGTGCATCGCGTTCATGGTGGTCGCGGCCATAGCGTCGGCCACCCGGCCGGATCTCGACGGCGCGGCGTCCCGCCGGGGGCGCACGGAGGCGCGCGGGGGGTCTGCCGACGGGGCGTCAGAGGAGCGGTAGCGGCCGGGCGAGCACAACTGCGCGTGGCGCTTGCCGCTTCGCATATGCGGCTGGAGCGGATGTGGTGAACACCTGAACAGGTACGTGCCCGTGGGGATGTAAACCGCACTTGGATGGGTAAAACCGCTACGCGCGCTACGAAATTCATGATTCCGTATTGATTCCCGGACCCCCGTGGACACGAACCGGTGGACGTCCCCCTGGGCCGGTCCTCCACATGCCCTCCCGCGCGTCCCCGCGAGGGAGCCAGGGGACGGGCCGGCCCACCAGCCCCTGCGTGACCCTCGCGTGCTTGCGGAGCCGACCCATGCTCAGGACCCTTCAAACCGCCTATATCGACACCCGCGCCGGGGATCTCGCCTGGCGGCTCGGCAAGGAACCGCTGCCCGCGCTCGCCGTCGTCAACCTGGAACTCGACTTGGGGCCGCGTCCTTCGCGTACCGCGGGCAATTGCCGAATTCAGGTGCAGATGCGGCTGCTTGGCGCCTCCCACCAGGTGCTGCTGAACGCTTCGAACGGCGGTTGCTCGGAGACCGTGGCCTGTATGCCGGGCAGCAGGACGCCGCTGCCGCTGGGCGTCGCGGAGCGCATCGGGGACTGGGAGTACGAGTTCGCGGCGCGCGTGGAGACGCTCTCCCGCGGCTCGTTCGCGGGCCGTGCCCAGGAGCTGCTGGCGCTGGTCGCCGACCATCCGCACGGGCTCGCCGGGCGCTTCCCCGGCGACCCCAACGCCTTCACCGCGATGCTGGTGCAGCGCGACCCGGACGGCGGCGGCGAGGTGCACTGGCGCACCTGGCACGCCTACCCGACGGAGGGGCGGCTGGTGACCACGAGGTCACGGGTGACGGGGTTGCGGTGAACGGTTCCGCGGCCGGGCGTTGCGCGGGGCGCGACCGGTGGTGCGGCCGACCGTCAACGCGCCGTCGGCAACTGCCGATTGCACCCCTGTGGGTGACCGGGGCGACGCGCAGAGTGACGTAGCGTGCACTCATGATCGACGTGCCCCCGTCCTTTGCCCGGTTGCCGGTCTCGGTCAGCCTCGGGCGTGCGCTGGTGCTTGGCTCGGTCTTCGTCTGCGCCGCCTGTGGACTCGTCTACGAACTCGAACTCGTCGCGCTCGCCTCGTACTTGGTGGGCGACTCGGTCACCCAGGCGTCCGTCGTGCTCTCCGTGATGGTCTTCGCGATGGGGATCGGCTCGCTGCTGGCCAAGACCATCCGGTGCCGGGCCGCGGTCGGCTTCGCGCTCATCGAGTCGCTGCTGGCGCTGATCGGCGGGCTGTCCGCGATGGCGCTCTACGCGAGTTTCGCCTGGCTCGGGCAGTCCAGTTCGGCTCTCACGGTGTTCGCCTTCGCGATCGGGCTGCTGATAGGCGCCGAGGTGCCCTTGCTGATGACGCTCATCCAGCGGATCAGACGGCAGGACGCGGGCGGCGCGGTGGCCGAGCTGTTCGCCGCGGACTACGTGGGCGCGCTGGTCGGGGGGTTGGCCTTTCCGTTCGTCCTGCTGCCGTTCCTGGGGCAGGTGACGGGCGTGCTGCTGACCGGGGCGGTGAACGCGGGGGCTGGCGCGGCGACGGTGCTCGGGTTGTTCCGGCGTGATCTGAGCGGACGGGCACGCGGCTGGCTGATGGGGGTGAACATCGCGGTGCTGGTGGTGCTGGCGACCGCCGCGGTGTTCGCGGGGCCGTTCGAGCGGGCCGCGCGGCAGGCGGTCTACGGGGGCGACGTACGGCTGGCGGTGCGCACGGACGTACAGGAGGTGGTGCTCACCGGCTCGCCCGCGGGGCGTCCGCTGCGCCTCTTCCTCGACGGGCGGCTGTCGGCCTCCGGGCGCGACGAGTACCGGTACCACGAGGCGCTGGTCCACCCCGCGATGGCCGGGCCGCACCGGCGGGTGCTGATCCTCGGCGGCGGCGACGGGCTGGCGCTGCGCGAGGTGCTGCGGTACCCGGATGTGGCGGCGGTGACGCTGGTGGAGGTGGACCCGCAACTGGTGGACCTGGCGCGCGGTGACCCCGGCCTGAGCGCGCTGAACCGTCACTCCTTCGCTGACCCGCGGGTCCGGGTGGTGACCGCGGACGCCTTCGACTGGCTGTGGGAGCGGCGCCGGCCCGGCACGTACGACGTGGTGATCGAGGATCTGCCGGACCCGGGCATCTCCCGTAGCGCCAAGCTGTATTCGCAGGAGTTCTTCGGACTGGCGGCGGCGGATCTGGCCCCCGGCGGGCGTCTCGCGGTGCACGCGGGCCGCCCGCAGCGGTTCTGGACGGTCGACGCGACGGCTCGCTCCGCGGGTCTGCGCACCACGGACTACTGGGTCCCGGCGGGCGCCACGCCCTGGTGCTTCCTGCTGGCCGCCCGTGATCCGGTCGCCGCCCACCTGTCGGCAGACGCCCCGCCCCTGCGGTCCCTGACCCCGGCCACCCTGCGCGCCGCCGTCCGCCTGGCCGCGATTTCCCGCCCGCCAACCCCTTCCTCCCCGTCCACGCTGATGCGACCCCGGTACGGAGACTGACCTGCCTCCAGCGCGGCGGTTGAGACGGCAACGACTTCCCGCCGCGGCGGCGCGCGGCCGCCGCCCCGTGACCCCGGGGCAGAACCCGGGACGCTGCCCATGAACGCGGCGTCCCGGTAGGCTCCGGCGGTATGGAGCACGAGTCGTACGTCCCATTCCCGGTCGAGACCGTGCGGCGGGCACTGAGCGAGCCCGACAGGGTCGCCCGGTGCGTCTCCGCACTACAGCGCGACGCGGCCGCCGCCGTGCCCGGCGGGCTCGCGGGACGGCTGCGGCTGCGCATCGGCGGCTCCACCATCACGTACCGCGGCAGCCTGCGGATCGCCGCCTGTGACGGCGGCTTCGAGATCGAGGGCGAGGGCGCCGAAGCCCGCGGCGGTGGCACGGTGAAACTGGCGCTGGTCATCGGGCTCGACCCGGAAGGCCGCGGCACCCGGCTCGGCTTCTCCGGCGCCGTGCAGGCCGAGGGCCGACTCACCGAGTACGACCAGCCGACCGTGGAAGCCGCCGGTCGCCGTCTGCTGGATCGTTTCGTTTCCGACCTCACAACGGATCTGGAAGCCGAACCCCCCGCCGAGTTCGCCCCGCCCGCGCAGGAGGCGTCCGCGCAGGGCGTGCTGCTGCCGGGCGATGTCGACATGGACGACATGGACGACGCCGAGGACGTGGAGCTCTCCGAGCTGCCCGAACTCTCCGAGGAGGGTGAGGAGTTGGAGCTGGTCGAGGTCGACGTACCGGAGACCCCCGCCGGTCTGGAGGACGACCCGCATCCACGCGCCGACGTGCCCGCCGAGGCCGCGCACGCGCGCCGCACCATGATCGGCCGCAGTGCGGAGGAGGTCGACCACGCGCCGCCGCGCGGCCGTTACGCCCCGGTGGCCGCGCCGACCACCAGCTCGACCGGCGACACCCTGCGCTGGGCCGCACCGGCCGCCGCCGCGCTGCTCGCCTCGGCCGTGGTGGTCGGCCGGGTGCTGCGCCGCCGCCGCTGACAGGCCCTAGATTCGAGGGCATGCACCAGACACCAGAACCGGTCCGGCTCACGGCCGGAGACGTCGAACTGACCGTGCGGCCGGACGCCGGCTGCGGCATCAGCGGCCTGCGCGTCGGCGGTACCGAACTGCTGCGGCAGGGCCCGCGCTACGGCTCGTTCGTCATGGTCCCGTGGTGCGGCCGCACCGATAACGGGCGGTTCCGCAACGGCGGCGTGACCCACCAACTGCCCATCGACGCCGCCCCGCACGCCATCCACGGCACTGGACGCCATGCGACGTGGACGCAGTCCACACAGGGGGAGCGCACCGCCTCGTTCTACTACGACCTCACCGACCCCTGGCCGTACGAGGGCCGCGTGACACAGGTCTTCGAGCTCACCGAGAACGAACTGCGGCTCACCCTTGGAGTGGAGACCGCCGAGGTGTCCTTTCCGGCACAGGCAGGCTGGCACCCGTGGTTCCTGCGCAATCTCGGCGCGGGCGGCCAGGACGCCACCATCGACTTCGCGCCCGCCTGGCAGGAGGAGCGCGGCGACGACCACCTGCCGACCGGCCGCCGGATCGACCCCCAGCCGGGCCCGTGGGACGACTGCTTCGGCATGCCGGACGGCGTCGATGTGACCCTCACCTGGCCGGGCCAGCTGAGGGTCAAGGTGACCAGCCCCGCCGAGTGGGTGGTGGTCTACGACGAGCAGCCGGAGGCCATCTGCGTCGAGCCGCAGTCGGGGCCGCCGAACGGCCTCAACACCCATCCGCGGCTGGTCACCCCGATCGATCCGCTGGAGATCACGACGGTCTGGGCGTGGGAGCGGCTCGGCTAGTCTCATGGGCATGACTGACGCCCGTGACGCCCTGCTGCAGCAGATCAAGGACAAGGCCGTGGTGCACGGCAAGGTGACCCTCTCCTCCGGCAAGGAGGCCGACTACTACGTCGATCTGCGCCGGATCACCCTCGACGGCGAGGCGGCGCCGCTGGTCGGCCAGGTGATGCTGGACCTGACCGCCGACCTCGACTACGACGCGGTGGGCGGGCTGACCCTCGGCGCCGACCCGGTCGCCGCCTCGATGCTGCACGCCGCCGCGGCGCGCGGGCGCAGGCTGGACGCGTTCGTGGTCCGCAAGACCGGCAAGGCGCACGGGCTCCAGCGCCGGGTGGAGGGTCCGGACGTCAAGGGCCGCCGGGTGCTGGCGGTCGAGGACACCTCGACCACCGGCGGTTCGGTGCTGACCGCGGTCGAGGCGCTGCGCGAGGAGGGCGCCGAGGTCGTCGGTGTCGCGGTGATCGTGGAGCGCGGTGCGGCCCCGGCCATCGCGGAGACCGGGCTGCCGTACTTCCAGGCGTACAGCCTGGCCGACCTCGGCCTGGATTGATCGCTGGCGCACGCTCCTGACCTGCGCTTATCGGGAAGCGGTGGCTGTTTCACGTGAAACGGCCACCGCTCACGCGTAAGTGTGATAGCTGCCGTATGGAGGTTGAGCGGGAGTCTGCGAAGATGAGGGCGACGATGACGTAGCCACGTCTGTACGAGACCCGCGGACCCCCAAGGAGCGGACACATGCCCATCGCAACCCCCGAGGTCTACAACCAGATGCTCGACCGGGCGAAGGCAGGCAAGTTCGCCTACCCGGCCATCAACGTGACCTCGTCGCAGACGCTGCACGCCGCGCTGCGCGGCCTCGCCGAGGCGGAGAGCGACGGCATCATCCAGATCTCCACCGGTGGCGCGGAGTTCCTGGGCGGCCAGTACAAGAAGGACATGGTGACCGGCGCGGTGGCGCTGGCCGAGTTCGCGCACATTGTCGCGGAGAAGTACCCGGTCAACGTGGCGCTGCACACCGACCACTGCCCGAAGGACAAGCTGGACGGCTACGTCCGTCCGCTGCTGGCCATCTCCCAGGAGCGGGTGGCCAAGGGCCTCAACCCGCTGTTCCAGTCCCACATGTGGGACGGCTCGGCGGAGAACCTGAACGACAACCTCGCCATCGCGCAGGAACTGCTCGCCGAGGCCGCCAAGGCGAAGATCGTCCTTGAGGTCGAGATCACCCCGACCGGCGGCGAGGAGGACGGCATCTCGCACGAGATCAACGACGAGCTGTACACGTCCGTCTCGGACGGCATCCGTACCGCCGAGGCGCTCGGCCTGGGTGAGAAGGGCCGGTACCTGCTGGCCGCGTCGTTCGGCAACGTGCACGGTGTGTACAAGCCGGGCAACGTCGTGCTGCGGCCGTCGATCCTGAAGGAGCTTCAGGTCGCGGTGGGCGAGAAGTACGGCAAGCCCAACCCGTTCGACTTCGTCTTCCACGGCGGCTCCGGCTCGACGATCGAGGAGATCAACGAGGCGCTGGAGAACGGCGTGGTGAAGATGAACATCGACACCGACACGCAGTACGCGTTCACGCGGCCGGTCGCGGGGCACATGTTCAAGAACTACGACGGTGTGCTGAAGGTCGACGGCGAGGTCGGCAACAAGAAGGCCTATGACCCGCGCACCTGGGGCAAGGCGGCTGAGGAGGGCATGGCGGCGCGTGTCGGCGTCGCCGCGCAGAACCTCCGCTCCGCGGGCAACAAGCTGAAGTAAGGCCCGGTTCGGGGGGCCGCGGCCCCCCGAATCCCTCGGGGCCCGCGCCCCGGACGCCGAAACCCCCATCTCCCCGGCCGCCCGCGGTCGGGGAGCGGGCAGACTGGGGGTATGGCCATTCATGAGAACCTGCTCGGGGGGCCGCCCCCGACCCATCTGCCCGACGATCCGGAGCCGCGTGAGCTGCTCGCCTCGGGCACCTCGCCGGCGGACGTCGCCGCGAAGTACCCCTCCTCCTCGCTGGCCTGGGCACAGCTCGCCGATGACGCCTTCGAGGCCGGCCGGGTGGTGGAGTCGTACGCCTACGCCCGTACCGGATACCACCGCGGCCTGGACGCACTGCGCCGCAACGGCTGGAAGGGCCATGGGCCGGTGCCCTGGGAGCACGAGCCCAACCGCGGCTTCCTGCGCTCCCTGCACGCCCTCGGCCGCGCCGCACAGGCGATCGGCGAGAACGAGGAGCACGAGCGCTGCGCCGCCTTCCTGCGCGACTCGTCCCCGACGGCAGCTGACACGCTGAGCTGAACCCCGTACGCCAAGACCTGTCTGGCCCCGCCGCCAGGCAGGTCTTGCCGTATCCCGGTCACTGCCCGCATGATGCGCATGGGCCGGGCGGCACGTCGATCGTGTGCGCGGGTCCGAGGGGACCGGGGCTCCGACGCCGATCGGGAAGGAGCAGACCGCTACCCGGTGGCGCAAGCAAGGAGACAGCGATGTCCCACCACCCCGACTCCGACGAAGCGGGGGCGCAGACACCCAACCTCGACTTCGAGGGCACCACCCCCTACGACGACTACGTACAGGCCGACGTCCTCACCCATCTGCAGCACCCGCTCTCCGACGACCCGGGCGAGATGGTCTTCCTGGTGACCACCCAGGTGATGGAGCTGTGGTTCACCGTCATCGTCCACGAATGGCAGACCGCCGCCGAGGCGCTGCGCCAGGACGACCTGCCGACCGCCCTCGCGGCGCTGCGGCGCAGCACCTATGAGCTGGAGTCGCTGAACGCGTCCTGGAAGCCGCTGGCCCATCTCACGCCCGTTCAGTTCAACTCGTACCGCAGCGCGCTGGGCGAGGGATCCGGGTTCCAGTCGGCGATGTACCGGCGCCTTGAGTTCCTGCTCGGTGAGAAGTCCAGCTCGATGCTCGTCCCGCACCGCGGTGCCTCGCGGGCGCACGCCGAACTGGAGAAGGCGCTACAGGAACCGAGCCTGTACGACGAGGTGCTGGGCTTCCTGGCCCGCCGCGGCCACCCGGTCCCGGCCGCGGCGCTCGACCGCGACGTCGCGCAGCGCTACGAGGCGGACCCGGCGGTGGAACGGGTCTGGCAGCGGATCTACGCGGGACCGCAGGACAGCCCGGAGGCGCGGCTCGGCGAGGCGCTGACCGAGGTCGCCGAACTGGTGTGGCGCTGGCGCAACGACCACCTGGTGGCCACCCGCCGCGCGATGGGCGCCAAGCCGGGCACCGGCGGTTCCGCGGGCGTGGCCTGGCTGGAGAAACGTGCCCGCAAGAACGTCTTCCCCGAGCTGTGGACGGCCAGAAGCCATGTCTGACGCACTGCTTAGCCGTGCTGAACGGCTGGACGCCGATGACCAACTGGCCAAGATCCGCGAGCGGTTCGCCCTTGAGGCCCCATCTGATCAGGCGGCCGGCGACGCGGGCGTGTACCTGGACGGCAACTCGCTCGGCGCGCTGCCGCACGGCGTGGCCGCCAGGCTCCAGGACGTGGTGGAGCGCGAGTGGGGGCGGCTGCGCATCCGCTCCTGGGACGAGAGCGGCTGGTGGACCGCGCCCGAGCGGGTCGGCGACCGGATCGCCCCGCTGATCGGTGCCGCGCCGGGCCAGGTGGTGGTCGGCGACTCCACCAGCGTGAACGTCTTCAAGGCGCTGGTCGGCGCGGTGCGGATGGCACCACAGGACCGGGACGAGGTGCTGGTCGACGCGGCCACCTTCCCCACCGACGGCTACATCGCCGCGTCGGCGGCGCGGATGACCGGCCGTACGGTGCGCCCGGTCCGCGCCGTCGACATGGCGGCCGAGATCGGGCCGCGTACCGCCGTGGCGCTGGTCAACCACGTCGACTACCGCACCGGGCGGCTGCACGACCTGCCCGGCACCACCGCCGCCGCGCACGCCGCGGGCGCGCTGGTGGTGTGGGACCTGTGCCACAGCGCCGGGGCGCTGCCGGTGCGGCTGGACGCGGACGGGGTGGACCTGGCCGTCGGCTGCACGTACAAGTACCTCAACGGCGGGCCGGGCGCGCCGGCCTACCTCTACATCCGGCGGGAGCTGCAACCGCGGTTCGACTCCCCGCTGCCCGGCTGGAACTCGCACACCGACCCGTTCGGCATGCGACCCGACTACGAACCGGCGGACGGTGCGCCGCGCGGCAGGGTGGGTACGCCGGAGATCCTGTCGATGCTCGCGCTGGAGGCGGCACTTGAGGCGTGGGACGGGGTGGCGATCGAGGAGGTGCGGCGCAAGAGCCTGGCGCTGAGCGACTTCTTCCTGGAGTGCGTCGCCGCGCTCGTGCCGGACGGCCTGGTCGAGTCGATCACGCCCGCCGAACACGCGCTGCGCGGCAGCCAGGTGTCGCTGCGCTGCGAGCGCGCGGGCGAGGTGATGGCGGCGCTGATCGAACGGGGTGTGGTGGGCGACTACCGGCGCCCCGATGTGCTGCGGTTCGGTTTCACCCCGCTGTACACGCGGTACGTGGACGCGCTGCGCGCCGCGCGCACCCTCGCGGACGTGCTGCGGTGACGCCGCCGGACGAGGAGGCGGCGCTGCTGGCGCTGCCGCCCGCCCCGGCGGAGCGGAGCCTGCGGTACGGGCCGCATCCCTCGCAGGTCATCGACTACTACGGGCCGGGTGGCGGGCGGCGGCTGACCGTGCTGCACGGCGGCTTCTGGCGGGAGGCGTACGACCGCGCCCATCTGTCGCCGCTGGCCGCTGAGTTGGCGCGGCACGGCTATGCGGTGGCGCTGGCCGAGTACCGCCGGGTCGGCGGGGGCGGTGGCTGGCCCGCGACGTTCGACGACGTGTCCCAGGCGGTCGAGACCGCGTGGGACGGCGCGCCGCAGGTGCTGTTGGGCCACTCGGCGGGCGGTCAGCTCGCCCTGTGGGCCGCCGCGCGGGGCGGGGCGAGCGCGGTGGTGGCGGTGTCGCCGGTTGCGGACCTCGGATACGCGCGGGAGTCGCGGCTCAGCGGAGGGGCGGTGGACGAACTCCTGGGCGCCGAAGGCGAGTTGGCGTCCGTCGACCCGATGCGGCTGCTGCCGCTCACCGCTCCGACGGTGCTGTTGCACGGTACGGCGGACCGCGACGTTCCCGTCGAGGTCTCACGCCGGTACTCGGGTGCCTCCGGCGCGGTGCTGCACGAACTGGCGGGCGTCGGCCACTACGCGCCGCTGATCCCGGGGTCCCCGGCCTTTCCGCGGCTGCTGGCGGCCCTGGCCGAGGTGGCTTAGGGGCGAGCCCCCCGATGGAAGGAGCCCGCATGGATTTCGACCCCCGGTCGCCCGAGTTCATCGCCGACCCGTACCCCGCCTACCGGCGGCTGCGGGAGCGGGGGAGAGCGATCTGGTACGAGCCGACACGCCAGTGGCTGGTCCCGCACTACGCGGACGTCAGCGCCGCCCTGCGGGACCGTCGCCTGGGGCGGACGTACCTGCACCGCTTCACGCACGAGGAGTTCGGCCGCACCCCGCCGCCCGCCGCACACGAACCGTTCCACACGCTCAACGGCAACGGGTTGCTCGACCTTGAGGCCCCGGACCACACCCGGATCCGGCGGTTGGTCGCCAAGGCCTTCACCCCGGCGACGGTGCGCCGTCTGACCCCCACCATCGACAAGCTCGCCGCGGAACTCGTGGACGCCCTGTGCGCCGACGGCGGCGGCGACCTGCTGGCCGGGGTGGCCGAGCCGCTGCCGGTCGCCGTCATCGCCGAGATGCTGGGCATACCGCCCGCCGACCGGGGGCTGCTGCGTCCCTGGTCGGCGGCGATCTGCGGCATGTACGAGCTGAACCCGGACGACGCCACGGCCACCGCCGCTGTCCGTGCCAGCCTGGAATTCTCCGCCTATCTGCGGGAGTTGATCGCCGCGCGGCGGACCGCCCCGGGTGACGACCTGATCAGCGCGCTGATCGCCGCGTACGACGAGGGGGACCGGCTCTCCGAGCAGGAGATGGTCTCCACCTGTGTGCTGCTGCTGAACGCGGGCCATGAGGCTACCGTCAACACCACCGCCAACGGCTGGTGGACGCTGCTGCGCCACCCCGACCAGCTCGAACTGCTGCGTGCCGAACCGGGGTTGCTGCCCACCGCCATCGAGGAGCTGCTGCGGTACGACACCCCGTTGCAGTTGTTCGAGCGCTGGGTGCTGGACGACATCGAGATCGGCGGCACCACCATCCCGCGCGGCAGCGAGGTCGCGTTGCTGTTCGGCTCGGCGCACCGGGACCCGGTCCGCTTCGCCGACCCGGACCGGCTGGACCTGGCCCGCGCCGACAACCCGCATCTGGCGTTCGGCGCGGGCATCCACTACTGCCTGGGCGCACCGCTGGCCCGCATCGAACTCGCCGCGTCCTTCGGGGCGTTGCTGCGTTCGGCGCCGGGCCTGCGGCTGGTGCGCGAACCGGAGTGGCAGCCGGGCTACGTCATCCGGGGGCTGCGCGAGCTGCTGGTCGAGGTCTGACCCGTCACCCGATGTCGCGGCGGCGCAGGGCGGCGAGCCCGGCCGCCGTCAGCACCGCGGCCAGCGCGGTGAGCCACACCAGTGGCGCCGCGGCCACCGGCGCGGACGGCACCCTCGGCAGGTGCGTGAAGGCGGACAGGTCGAGCGCCCACCGGCTGAGCCTCAGCAGCGGCCCGTACAGCCCGAGGGTGAGCGTCAGCGAAACCACGGTCCAGCCGGCCAGGGCCAGTCTCGGTACCGCGCCGAGGATCAGCACCGCGACGGCGGCGACGAACAGCACCGCGGGCAGCTGGACCAGCCCGGCCCCGGCCATCCGCGGCAGTTGGCCGCCCACGTCGCCGACCGCCGCCCCGTAGCCGACGCCCAGCGCCAGCCCGCCGACGGCCAGCAGCGCGGCGGATCCGGCCGCGGCGACCAGCAGCTGCGCGGCGGCCCAGCGGATCCGGCCGACCGCCGCGGCGAGCACCGGTTCCGCCCGCCCGCCGGTCTCCTCGCCGCGCAGCCGCAGCACCGCCTGGACGGCGTAGACGGCGGCGAGCATGCCCAGGAAGCTGACCATGGTGGCCAGGAAGGAGTCCACCAGGTTGTGCGTGCCGCCCAGGCTGTTCAGCTCGTCGGCGACGGACTTGTTGCCGTTGCCCAGGGACACCGCGCCCTTGGTGATCGCCCCCAGCACCAGGCCCGCGACGGCGTAGCCGGACAACCAGCCGCACAGTGCCCCGCGTTGCAGCCGCCAGGCCAGCCCGAACACACCGGTCAGCCGCCGCCCGGCGCCCTCGGGACCCGGCCGGGACGGCAGCAGTCCGGCGTCCAGGTCCCGCCGGGCGACCAGCGCGTGCGCCAGCGCGACCAGGGCCGGCACCGCACCGGCGAACAGTCCGAGCACCCACCACCGCTCGCCCGCGTACGGGCGCAGCCGCTCCGCCCAGCCCAGCGGGGAGAGCCAGGCGGCCCAGCCGGGACCGCCGGGACCGGCGGCGTCGCCGGTGGCGCGCAGCAGATAGCCGACGCCCAGCAGGGCGCCCGCGATGCCCTTGGCGGCCCGTGCGCTCTCGGTGAGCTGTGCGGTGACCGCGGCGACGGCCGCGTAGCAGCAGCCCGCGCCGCCGAACGCGAGCCCGAACGCCAGTGCTCCGGTGGCGCCTTGGGGCAGCAGGCCGAGGGTGACGATGGCGGCGAGGGCGAGTGAGGTGCCGAAGCCGGTGAGCAGTGCGGCGGCCAGGGGCGCCCGCCGTCCGATGGCGCCCGCGCCGAGCAACTCCAGCCGCCCGTCCTCCTCTTCCTCGCGGGTGTGCCGCACCACCAGCAGCAGTGCCATCAGCCCGGCCAGCGCAGGGCCTGTCGACCCCATGCGCCAGGCGGTGAGCCCGCCGATGCCGGTGTCGTAGACGGGGCCGTAGAGCGCGCGCAGCGAGCCGTTGGCGGCCATGCTGGCGGCGAGTGAGGTGCGGCTGGCCTGGGTGGGGTACAGGCCGCTGATGGCGGACCGCATCGCGATGGCCAGCAGGCCGAGCGGGAGCACCCAGGCCGGGATCATGATCCGGTCGCGCCGCAGTGCCAGCCGGACCAGGGCGCGGGTGCCGGTGAGGTCGTTCATCGGGCCGCCGTCTCGCTCCGGTAGTGGCGCAGGAAGAGCTCGTCGAGCGTGGGCGGGGTGCAGTTGAGGGCGCGGACGCCGACCGAGGTGATCTGCCGTAGTACGGCGTCGAGTTGGTCGGTGTCGACCTGCAACGCGACGCGCTCGCCGTGGACGTCGAGGTCATGGACGCCGGGCAGACGCGCGAGTCCGTTGGGCGGACCGGCGAGTTCGGCGGTGATGGAGGTGCGGGTCAGGTGCCGCAGCTCGGCGAGGGTGCCGGTCTCCACGGTGCGGCCCCTGCGGATGATGCTGACCCGGTCGCACAGGGCCTCGACCTCGCTGAGGATGTGACTGGAGAGCAGGACGGTGCGGCCCCGGTCGCGCTCCTCGCGCACGCACTCGCGGAAGACCTCCTCCATCAACGGGTCGAGCCCTGACGTCGGTTCGTCGAGGATGAGCAGCTCCGCGTCGGAGGCGAACGCCGCGACGAGGGCGACCTTCTGCCGGTTGCCCTTGGAGTAGGCGCGGCCCTTCTTCGTGGGATCGAGTTCGAAGCGGCGCAGCAGCTCCTGCTTGCGGTGCTGGTCCAGGCCGTCGCGCAGTCGGCCGAGCAGGTCGATGACCTCGCCGCCGGACAGGTTGCGCCACAGGGTGACGTCTCCGGGGACGTACGCCAGCCGCGCGTGCAGCCGTACCGCGTCGCGCCAGGGGTCGCCGTCGAGCAGCCGCGCCTGGCCCCGGTCGGCGCGCAGCAGGCCGAGCAGCAGCCGGATGGCGGTGGACTTCCCGGCGCCGTTCGGCCCCAGGAAGCCGTGGACCTCACCGCGTGCGACGGTCAGGTCGAGCCCGTCCAGCGCCTGGGTGCGGCCGAACGCCTTGTGCAGGCCGGTCACCTCGATTGCCGAGTTCATGGTTTCGAAGCTACGCTGGTTTCAGAAAGTTGTGAAGTTAGAGAATCGTATAGTGATCGCCATGGCAGACCAGCAACGGGACGAAGAAGCCGTCGACCGGTTCGTGGAACGATTCGCCTCCGAACTCGTGGAGGCGGGCATGCAGCGGATGCCCGCCCGGGTGTTCGCCGCCCTGCTGGTCGCCGACGACGGTGCGCTGACCTCCGCGGAAGTCGGCGAACGGCTCAAGGTCAGCCCGGCCGCCGTCTCCGGCGCGGTGCGCTACCTCGCGCAGGTCGGCCTGATCAGCCGGGAGCGGGAACCCGGCTCACGGCGCGAGCGGTACCGGCTGCACAGCGACCAGTGGTACGAGACGTTCACCCGTCGCGACCGCTTCCTCACCCGGCTGGAGAGCACCCTGGCCTCCGGCGTCGATGCGGTCGGCGGCAGGACCCCGGCGGGGGAGCGGATCGCCGAGACCGCCGACTTCTTCGCCTTCCTGCAACGGGAGTGGACCAAAACGATGGAGCGCTGGCGCGCGGAACGCTCGGGCCGCTAGGGACTCCGGCGGTTCTTGGCGGATCGCGGTTCGTCCGACCACGGCGGCGGAGACCGGCGGCGTCGAACGAACCGCAACCCCGACCGCGTGATCCCCCGGCGGCTAACGGGGAACCGTCAGCCGCCAGGCGTCGGCCTGTACCGTCCAGGTCCTGGTGCGCACCGGGCCGGTCAGCGACTCGTCGGCGTGGTAGCGGAAGTCCCGGCCGGAGATCGTCACCGCCTGGGCGCGCACCCGCAGCGGGCGGCCGCTGGTCTGCTGCACGTAGACGTCCGCCAGACCCCCGGTCGGGGAGCGCACCGACACCTCGTGCACCGGGCGGTCCAGGTCGGCCAGCAGCACCCCGTCCGCCTCCACCCGCAGCCGGTGCCCCGGCGACTGGCCGGGGCCGCCGGTCAGGGTGCGCAGCAGCGAACGGGCGCCGCGCTCAAGCCAGTTGCGCCGGGGCGGCGGGGCGGGCCAGGACGGGATCCGCAGCGTACCCAGCACGATCCCGCCGCTCTCGTCGAGCAGCAGGTCGAGGTCGCGCACCGCGCCGTCCAGCGCCGCGCGGGCCGCCGCCACCGTGGACGCCGGCACACCCAGCCGTCGGGACAGCGCCAGTTCGGAGCGCTGACCGACCGGCACCATCGACAGCGCCGCCTCGCCCAGCGCGCCCTCCAGATGCAGCAGTCGCACCGTGCGCAGCAGCGCGTGATCGTCGCCGATCACCACCGGACGGCGGCGACCGCGGTGCACCAGCGCCCGGCGCAGTTCCTCGCCGCTGTCCGGAAGACAGACCTTCAGCGACGACGCGCCCGCCCGCAGGACGTCCTTCGCGATGCGCACCGATTCACCGTCCAATGTGCGGGCCGCGGGGTCGATGACCACCAGCAGCGGAAGCCCGGCCGAGGCTTGAGCCGACACCTTCGTCCTTCCTCAGGTAAAATCTCGGTGCAAGAGCCCCTTGCGCCTTTGCGCCAGGGGCTTCGTCTATTCCGGGGCACCGGTTCGACGGCTCTTACGCACGTTGGACATGCCCCGCCCGGAAGGGGTGTACGCCTGTGCCCGCACTTGTGCTGCTCGGTGCTCAGTGGGGTGACGAGGGCAAGGGAAAGGCCACCGACCTGCTCGGTGGCTCGGTTGACTACGTGGTCCGCTACCAGGGCGGCAACAACGCCGGTCACACGGTGGTCGTCGGCGACCAGAAGTACGCGCTGCACCTGCTCCCATCCGGGATCCTCTCCCCGGGGTGCACCCCCGTCATCGGCAACGGAGTCGTCGTCGACCCGGCGGTCCTGCTTTCTGAGCTGAGTGGACTCCAAGCGCGTGGTGTCGACACCTCCAAGCTCCTGATCAGCGGAAACGCCCATCTGATCACCCCGTACCACCAGACCCTGGACAAGGTCACCGAGCGCTTCCTGGGCAAGCGCAAGATCGGTACCACCGGCCGCGGCATCGGCCCGGCCTACGCCGACAAGATCAACCGGGTCGGCATCCGGGTGCAGGACCTGTTCGACGAGTCGATCCTGCGGCAGAAGGTCGAGGCCGCGCTGAACGACAAGAACCAGATCCTGGTCAAGATCTTCAACCGCCGGGCCATCTCCGCCGACAAGGTGGTCGAGGAGTACCTGGGCTACGCGGAGCAGATCCGCGACTACGTCGCCGACACCACCCTGGTGCTGAACCAGGCGCTGGACGAGGACAAGGTCGTGCTGCTCGAGGGCGGCCAGGGCACGCTGCTCGACGTGGACCACGGCACGTACCCCTTCGTGACCTCCTCCAACCCGACGGCCGGCGGTGCCTGCACCGGTTCCGGTATCGGCCCGACCCGCATCTCGCGCAGCATCGGCATCCTCAAGGCGTACACCACCCGGGTCGGCGCGGGTCCGTTCCCGACCGAACTGTTCGACGAGGACGGCGAGAAGCTGCGCACCATCGGCGGCGAGCGGGGCGTCACCACCGGCCGTGACCGCCGCTGCGGCTGGTTCGACGCGGTGATCGCCCGGTACGCCACCCGGGTCAACGGGCTCACCGACTTCTTCCTCACCAAGCTCGACGTGCTCACCGGCTGGGAGGAGATCCCGGTCTGCGTGGCGTACGAGATCGACGGCAGGCGCGTCGAGGAACTCCCGTACAGCCAGACCGACTTCCACCACGCCAAGCCGGTCTACGAGACGCTGCCCGGCTGGAACGAGGACATCACCAAGGCGAAGACCTTCGACGACCTGCCGAAGAACGCCAAGGCGTATGTGAAGGCCCTGGAGGACATGTCCGGCGCCCCGATCTCCGCGATCGGCGTGGGCCCGGGCCGGGACGAGACGATCGAGATCAACTCGTTCATCTGAGGCACCGGCCTGGCACCGCTTCGGCCACTGCCGTTGACAACATGTCGACGGCAGTGGCCGAAGCCATACAGGCTGAGCATTTCGGCGTGCGGTCGCGGCTCCTTACGCTGGGCGGCATGACAGCCCCTCTCGCAGATCCCGAGCGCGGCGCTGCCGTCAAGGCCGCGGACCGTGCGCATGTCTTCCACTCCTGGTCCGCGCAGGCGGTCATCGACCCGCTGGCGGTGGCCGGGGCCGACGGCTCCTACTTCTGGGACTACGAGGGCAACCGCTACCTGGACTTCTCCTCCCAGCTGGTGAACACCAACATCGGGCACCAGCACCCCAAGGTGGTCGCCGCCATCCAGGAACAGGCCGGGAAGCTGGCCACCTTCGCGCCCGCGTTCGCGATCGACGTACGGTCCGAGGCGGCGCGGCTGATCGCCGAGCTGACCCCGGGCGACCTGAACAAGATCTTCTTCACCAACGGCGGCGCCGAGGCGGTGGAGAACGCGGTGCGGATGGCCCGGCTGCACACCGGGCGGCACAAGGTGCTGTCGACCTACCGGTCGTACCACGGGGCGACCGCGGCGGCGATCAACCTCACCGGTGACCCGCGCCGCTGGGCGTCCGACACCGGCTCGGCCGGGGTGGTGCACTTCTGGGGGCCGTTCCTGTACCGCTCGCAGTTCCACGCCGACACCGAGGCGCAGGAGTGCGAGCGGGCGCTGAAGCACCTTGAGGAACTGATCGCCTTCGAGGGCCCGCAGACCATCGCCGCGATCATCCTGGAGACGGTCCCCGGCACCGCCGGGATCATGGTCCCGCCGCCCGGCTATCTGGCGGGGGTACGGGAGATCTGCGACCGGTACGGGATCGTCTTCGTCCTCGACGAGGTGATGGCGGGCTTCGGGCGCACCGGCAAGTGGTTCGCCGCGGACCACTGGGGGGTCGTCCCGGACCTGATGACCTTCGCCAAGGGCGTCAACTCCGGTTACGTGCCGCTCGGCGGGGTGGCGATCTCCGAGCGGATCGCGGAGACCTTCGCCCACCGCCCGTACCCGGGCGGACTCACCTACTCCGGCCATCCGCTGGCCTGTGCCTCGGCCATCGCGACGATCAACGCGATGCGGGAGGAGCGGATCGTGGAGAACGCCGCCGAGATCGGCGAGCGGGTGCTCGGGCCCGGCCTGCGGGAGCTCGCCGCGCGGCACGAGTGCGTGGGGGAGGTGCGGGGGATGGGTGTCTTCTGGGCGCTGGAACTGGTCAAGGACCGGTCGACCAGGGAGCCGCTCGTGCCCTACAACGCCTCCGGCGCGGACGCCGCCCCCATGGCGGAGTTCGCCGCCGCGTGCAAGCGGGGTGGGCTGTGGCCGTTCGTGAACATGAACCGGACGCATGCGGTGCCGCCGTGCAACGTCTCCGAGGCGGAGGCCAAGGAGGGGCTCGCCGTCCTGGACGCGGCGCTGTCCGTCGTGGACCCGCGATGATCCCGCCCGTTCGCCGCGGCATCAGTGCCAGGAGGCCAGCAGGTCCCCCAGGGGCATCGCCGGACAGACGTTGACCCGAGCCTGGAGTTCGCGGAACAGCGGTTCCGTCACCGCGGGCAGCTGCGTCGCGTCGCGGAGGTCGAAGACCAGCAGAACCGTCCGTACCCCGTCCGCGTAGAACGCGTACGCCGCCTCCGGCCGCACCCGCTCGGCCAAGCGCCGCAGCGTCTCGCGCAGCGTCCCGGACTCCAGCGCCCGGCT
Organism: Streptomyces silvisoli; assembly: GCF_029269905.1. Classification (NCBI taxonomy): domain Bacteria; kingdom Bacillati; phylum Actinomycetota; class Actinomycetes; order Kitasatosporales; family Streptomycetaceae; genus Streptomyces; species Streptomyces silvisoli. The sequence continues at coordinate 175,235 of NZ_JARJBC010000012.1, forward strand.
CCCCGCCTCGGCCTCGATCTGGATCGTCATCAGCGTCCGCACGTAGCCCATCGTCCGGCCGCGCGGCGCCGCGCACCCGCCCCGCGGGCCGAACGGGTGGTGGCGCTGGTCACGTGGCGGAGTACCGGCCGTCGGCCCGGGTAGCCGCCTCGCATATCTTGTCCCGGGCACATCAGGCCCCCGGGGCCCAGGAGCGAGGAGGCGGCATGCCGGGCAGCACGCCGGTTCGGCGCAGCAGTCTGCGCCAGCAGATCGCCGACGCGCTGCGCGACGAGGTCCTCACCGGACGGCTGGCCGCCGGACGCCACTTCACCGTCAAGGAGATCGCCGACCTGTACGGCGTCTCGGCCACCCCGGTGCGCGAGGCGCTGGTCGACCTCGCGGCGCAGGGCCTGCTGGACGTCGAACACCACCGCGGCTTCCAGGTGCGGCAGTTCACCCACGACGACTACCGCGGCCTGGTCGAGGCCCGCACGCTGGTGAGCGAGGGGATATTCCGCCGGCTGGCCGCGCACGGCCCGCTGCTGCTGCCCGACGAGGGCATGGCGTCGGTGCGCCGCCGCGCGGAGGCCGCCGCGAGCGCCGCCCGGGCGGGTGCGCTGGACGTACTGATCGGCTGCGACCTGCGCTTCTGGCGGGAGTTGGCGGTGCTCACCGCCAACACGCACGTGTGTGAGTTCCTGGACCGGCTGCGGGTGCAGTCGTGGGTGTTCGCGGTTCCTCTGCTGCGTCGCGAACCGGATCTGGCGGGAGTGTGCTGGACCGAGCACGTCGCACTGGCGGACGCCATCCGGGACGGCGACACGCAGGGCGCGCGCCGCATAGTGGAGGCGTACAACGAGCACTCGCTCTCCCTGATGCGGCGACTCGTCGAGCGGCACGGCGACGGCCGCTGACTGCCGGCTGACGCCCCCCTGACGTACGGCACGGGTCCGTCACGTACCCCTGACGCGACGCCGAGCTGCGGTTACGCTGGCGATCCTGCCTCCTACCACCTCCTGGAGCGCCCGTGGCCTGCGACCTATGGTTGGTCCCCCTGGTCGATGTGCTGTGTCACAGCCCGGAAAACCCGTTCGCGGAAGAGATCGGCGCGTACAACAAGGCACTTGGTGAGGCGGGCCTGCCGCCGGTGCCGATCCACGGCTACATGCCCGGACTGTCGGGGGACGTCGCCCCGGTCGCCGGGTTCGACTACGCGGCCCTGCACTTCCTGCGCCGCGCCCACATGCTGATGCTGTGCGGGCTTGAGGTGACGCCGGTCGGTGAACTCGGCGGAGACTACGAGCAGTTGCTGGAGATGTTCGAGTCCGCGGCGCAGCAGTCGCACCTGGTCTGGCACTACGACCACGCGGGCGCGTACGTACCGCTGGACTTTCCCGCACCGGTGGTGAACGACGAACTCCTCGCGGGCGGTGGGCCGTTGGGGTCCAGCCATGGGCTGCTGCGCGAACTGGAGTCGGTGGCACCGGCGATCGGCGTCGACCCGGCCAACCCGCCGCTGGCGCCGGCCCCACCGGAGCGGCCGACGGCGCTCGACGAACCGGCCGCACAGATCCCGTACGAGGACCATCCGTTCGCCCGGGAGCGGCACGTCTGGCTGGGGCTGCACGCGGCGGCGACCCGCAGCCTGGCCCAGGGCTCGATGATCATGTTCAGCTGAGCGGCGGTGCGGTCCGGGGGCCTGCGAGGAGAACCCTTACCTCCCAGGACCCTCCGGTGGGCGCTGCCGGGGCATGTTGGGGCGGTTTCCGGGCGGCAGCGGAAACCGCCCGAGCTGCTGCCCGCCCTCGCCGCGCCGCCAGGACACCAGGGCCTGGGTGCGCAGCGGCGCGGTTCCTGCGCCGAACTCCACCATCCACTCGGCGGTCTCGCCACGCACCAGCTCCGAGACGTCCTCGCTGAACCCGCGCAGCACCGCCAGGCACCGCTCGGCGGCCTCGCTCGCGGTGCCCTCCGTGGGGCCGAGCACCTCGCGTACGCTCTCCGACGCCCAGTCGAACCGCAGCTTCTCCAGTCGCCGTTGCACCGCCTGCGCGGTCGCCACGTCGCGCATCCACCCAGAGGTCAGGCCGAACCACCGGTCGACGCCCACGCAGACCGCGGCGGCCAGCAGCCCCAGGTAGCCCCAGGCCGCCAGGTCGCTCGCGGTGTGCGTCAACTGCACCAGCGGCAGCGCCAGTCCGGTGGCCACCCCGAGCACCGTGGCGATCCGCAGCGCGCGGGCCCAGCGGCGCTTCCACACCCGGTCCGCCAGGTACCAGTCGGCGGTGCGCAGCGCGCTGTCCTCAGCCCAGCGGTACAGCTCGCCGAGGCGGCGCGCCGGGTCGCCCCAGTCACCGAGCGGGAACGGGACGCCGCGCAGATCCCCCTGCGGTGGACCGCCGCGCCGGGGAGTGCCGTCCACCCGCCCCACGGGCGGCCGACCGGACGGTGCCGCGTCGCCACCCGCCCGGCCCAGCGGCCACAGGCCGCGCCCCGGGCCGTTCCCCTCCTGAGGGGTCCCCTCGGGGTGCTTGTCCGGTTGGCTCACCCGTAGAACTCCCTCGCACTCGCGTCGTCCCGCCGAAATCCCCTTCTTACCGCCGAACGGCTGACCACGGGGGCACGATCGACGGAATTCCGCCCGAAAGTGCCGTGTGGTCGGGTATATGCGCCTCGACGTGTTACCCGAAAGAGTGAAGCGGGGAGAAAGGGCGGCTGGGTGGGGGAAGACCCCCGCAACTAGGCTGACCCCGTGAAGGTCCTCGTAATCGGCGGTGGCGCCCGCGAACACGCCCTGTGCCGCGCCCTCTCCCTCGACCCCGACGTCACCTCCCTGCACTGCGCGCCCGGCAACGCCGGAATCGCCGAGCTCGCCGAACAGCACCCGGTGGACGTGCTCGACGGCGGGGCCGTCGCAGACCTCGCCGCCCGGCTCGCCGCCGACCTGGTCGTGGTGGGCCCGGAGGCCCCGCTGGTGGCCGGCGTCGCCGACGCGGTGCGCGCCCGCGGCATCCCGTGCTTCGGACCGTCCCGCGAGGCGGCCCGCTTGGAGGGCTCCAAGGCATTCGCGAAGGACGTGATGGCCGCCGCGGGGGTGCCCACCGCCCGTTCCTACGTGTGCACCACGCGGGAGGAGATCGACAGGGCGCTCGATGCCTTCGGCGCGCCGTACGTCGTCAAGGACGACGGGCTCGCCGCGGGCAAGGGCGTGGTGGTCACCGAGGACCCGGCGACCGCCAGGGAGCACGCGCTGGCCTGCGACCGCGTGGTCATCGAGGAGTTCCTGGACGGCCCCGAGGTCTCGCTGTTCGCGATCACCGACGGCACCACCGTGTTGCCGCTGCAGCCCGCGCAGGACTTCAAGCGGGCGTACGACGCGGACCAGGGCCCGAACACCGGTGGCATGGGCGCGTACTCGCCGCTGCCGTGGGCCGACGCGAAGCTGGTGGACGAGGTCATGTCGACCGTGCTCCAGCCCACGGTGGACGAACTGCGCCGGCGCGGCACGCCGTTCGCCGGTCTGCTGTACGCGGGCCTGGCGATCACCTCGCGCGGGGTGCGGGTCATCGAGTTCAACGCCCGCTTCGGCGACCCGGAGACCCAGGTCGTGCTCGCCCGGCTGAAGACCCCGCTGGCGAGTGTGCTGCTGAACGCGGCGACCGGTCGGCTGGACGAGGAGCCGCCGCTGCGGTGGAGCGACGGCGCGGCGGTGACCGTCGTGATCGCCTCGCACAACTACCCCGCCACCCCCCGCACCGGTGACCCCATCGAGGGGCTTGAGGCGGTGCCGTCCAACGACCCTCATACGTATGTACTGCATGCGGGTACGAAGTGTGATGCAGAGGGACGCGTGGTGAGCGCGGGCGGCCGGGTACTGTCCGTGACCGCGACGGGTACGGATTTGGCCAAAGCTCGGGAGCGTGCGTACGCCGGTGTCGACCTGATCCACCTGGACGGATCACACCACCGGAGGGACATCGCCAAGGCGGCGGCGGAGGGCTGAAACGGAGCCTCCTGCTCCGGAGCGCCACCATCGGGTGAGCCCTTGCCCATCCGGCTGACGCGGCCCCCGCTCGCAACTAGGGTGCCCCGCATGCGGACTCCAGCCGTGCCCTTAAGGCAACTGGCCGCACCGCATTGCGATGTCAGTGGGCAGTGCCACAGTGGGGGGATGAAGCAACGCCGTCGGCGTCTCGTTCTCAGCGGGGCCTTCTCAGCTAGGGGGTGAACAGCTCGGTGGCCGGTGAAGACGCAGCACGCACCCGCGCCCTCGCGGTGCTCCGCATCCGCAGCACCGCGCTGGCGGTCGCCCTGCTGCCCGCCGCCTTCGCGGTGGTGCTGCTGGTCGCCGGTGCCACCGGCCGGATCGGCGGCGGGGGCTGGGACGCGCTGCGCTGGGCCGTACTGGGCGGCGCGCTTGCGGTGCTGGTGCTGGCGGGCGGAGTGGCCGCGGTGATCGTACGGGCCAGGCCCGCCGTCAGCCCGACCGTCCCGGTGGCCGAGTCCTCCGCGCCCGAGCTGTACCGGATGGTGCGTGACCTGGCCGGACGCCTCCAGGTACCGGCGCCGTCGGCGATAGCGCTCACCCCGGACTGCGACAGCTGGCTGGAGGACCGCAGCCACCAGCGGCACCGCACGGGCCGTGCCGGCCGTCGGCTGGCGCGCCGGGCGCCGCAGGCCCCGGTGCTGGTCATCGGCTCGCCGTTCATGTGGTGGATGCGGGTGGCCGAGCTACGCGCGCTGCTCGCCCCGGTCGTCGCGGGCACCGGCCCGTCCGCCGACCCGGACATAGCCGCCGCCCGGCGCTTCGTACGCGGGCTGGACGCCGCCGTTGCGGTGTCGGCGCAGGGTGCCGCCGTGCCGGGCGGGCGCGGCGGGCTGACCCGGATGGTCCGGCGCCCGGCGCTGGCGTTCATCGGCTGGGTGGCCCGGCTGCTGCTGCGCGGCTGCCGGGCGCACATCGCCGAGATGGAGCGCGCGGTCGCGGCGGCGGCCTCGGAGCGCGCGCAGGCGGTGGACTACGGGCTGCGGATCGTCGCCCAGGAGCAGGTCGGCCTGGCGTACGCCGGGTGGGACCGGCTGCTCACCCGGGTGGCGCTGCCCGCCTGGCGAATGGGCCGCTGGCCGTCCCGGCTGGACGCGGGCGTGGTCTCGGCGCTCACCGAGCTGTCCCGCCGGGACCGGCTGGCCGAGGGCTTCGAGAGCAGACTCGGTGAACGTCCCGCCTGCGACCTGCTGGAAGAGCCCGGCACGATCGACGAGGCGGCCTCCCTGCTCGCCGCCCGCCTCTTCCACGGCGTCCCGTCGCGCCCCGCCATCGGCTGGTCCCCGGTCGCCTGGGAGGCGTACCCCGAAGAGGTGGTCGACCGCATATGGCGCAGCGACGCCGCGCGGCTGCACCGGGTGCTGGACGAGCTGTCGCCGCCCGCCGGAGTGCCGGACGGCGCCGGGATCGGCGAGGGGCACGGCCCTGCCAAGGCGACCCTCGCCCGTGTGCTGGACCGGCTCTCGCAGGGCGGCAGCGAGGAACTCGCGGCCCGGATCAGCGTGTTGCAGGCGCGCGAGGAACGTGAACAGGCGCAGGCCGAAACGCTGGTGGGGCCCACCGTGCCGACCGCCGCCGTGGGCCCGGAGGGCGACCCGGCCACCCCCGTCTACCAGTTGCTTCCGCCGCGCACCGGCCGTGAGCTGCTCACCGACCACGTCACCGCGATGGTGTGCTGCGCCGCCGTGGACACCGCAGGCGCCGCCCCCGGGCTCGACTGGCTGGACGGTCCGGCGCTGCTGGTCGGCGGCACACCTCGGTCTGACCTGTCCTGGCCGGTGCTGCGGCTGGTGGAGAACGGGGACGCCGCGCCACTGCGGTCCTGGCTGAACGCGGTCGGGGTCCGCCTGGAGAAGCCGGTGCGGCTTGTCTGATTCGACGGCTGGTGGCTCCACCGACGGCCCGCTAGCGGCCGCCACACTGCCCGGCTCACCTCACATCGGTCTCATCGGTCACATCTCGGCAGACAGCACAGATGACCGGAAATGGACCCTTCACCGCGAATCTGTTCCGATAATTAGCCACTAAGGGTGATGGACGGACCGCATTGTGTGATGTGCTGGGGCAAACAGCAGGCGCACCGCCAGCAGGACAAGGCGGGGAGGGGATTTTCGTGGGGACGGACCAGATCCGGCGCTGGGACTCCGGGGCCCTCGCGCACGCCGTGACCGACCCCTTCGGCCAGGGGCCACTGCCCTGGCTGCGCGGCCGGGAGTACTACCTGGACGGATCGGGGCAACTGCTGCCCTGGTACGTGGAGTTGGCCGCCATCGACGCGATGGACGCCCTCGACGGCGAACGCGTTCCCGAGCAGCGCTCGATGCGCAGGCATGTGTCGGGACCGCGCAACGCCGATGACGTGCGCCTGCAGATCAAGGGCTTCGCCTCGTCCGGCTCCGTCGTGCCCGGCGGGAGCGTCGACTTCCACATCACCGTCGATCCGCCGCAGCAGTTCAGCGTCGACGTCTACCGGATCGGGCACTACGGCGGTGACGGCGCCGCCCACATCACCACCAGCCCCCGGCTGTCCGGCATCGTCCAGCCGCCGCCGCTGGCCGCGGGGCGCACCGTCTCCTGCCACCACTGGTGGCTGTCCTGGCGGTTGCAGGTCCCCTCGTACTGGAACACCGGCGCCTATGTCGCGGTGCTCACCACCGCCGACGGCTACCGCAGCCACGTCCCGTTCACCGTTCGAGACTCCCGGCCCGCCGATCTGCTGCTGGTGCTGCCAGACATCACCTGGCAGGCGTACAACCTCTATCCCGAGGACGGCCGCACCGGCGCCAGCCTCTACCACGCGTGGGACCAGGAGGGCCGACTGCTCGGCGAGGAGGCGGCCGCGGTGACCGTCTCCTTCGACCGCCCCTACGCGGGTGCCGGCCTGCCGCTGCACGTGGGCCACGCCTACGACTTCATCCGCTGGGCCGAACGTTACGGCTACGACCTCGCGTACGCCGACACCCGCGATCTGCACGCCGGACGCATCGACCCCGGCCGCTACCGGGGCATGGTCTTCCCCGGTCACGACGAGTACTGGTCGGTGTCCATGCGCCGGGCCGTCGAGCGGGCCCGGGACCAGGGCACCTCGCTGGTGTTCCTGTCCGCCAACACCATGTACTGGCAGATCGAGTTGGGGCCTTCTCCCGCGTCCGCCCCCGACCGGCTGCTCACCTGCCGCAAGCGGCGCCGCGACCCCGGTGATCCGCGTTGGCGCACCGCGCTGTGGCGGGACATGGGCGAGCCGGAACAGCAACTGCTCGGGGTGCAGTACGCGGGCCGGGTACCCGAACCGTCGCCGCTGGTGGTGCGCAACGCCGACCATTGGCTGTGGCAGGCGACCGGCGCCGACGAGGGTGACGAACTGCCCGGCCTGGTCGCGGGCGAGGCGGACCGTTACTTCCCACGTACCGCGCTGCCGGAGTACACCGACCGGATCCTGCTCGCACACTCCCCGTACGAGGACACCCAGGGGGCGCGGGTGCACCAGGAGACCTCGCTGTACCGGGCGCCCAGCGGCGCGTATGTCTTCGCCTCCGGCACCTTCGCCTGGTCGCCGGCGCTGGACCGGCCCGGCCATGTCGACCCCCGGGTGCAGCGGGCCACCGCCAACCTGCTGGACCGCATCTGCAAGCGGGACTGAACCGGGGTTGGAAAGGGTGACCGACCCCGGGCCGCGCGGCCGGACGGCGGGTACGGGAGAATCAGGGCACTTGGACCAACCCACGTGGAGGAACCGTGTCCGGATTCGTCGAGAAGCCCGAGCCCGAGCAGGTACCGGGCCTGGTGCATCTGCACACCGGCAAGGTCCGTGACCTCTACCAGGACGCCGAGGGGCGGCTGGTGATGGTCGCCAGCGACCGCATGTCGGCGTACGACTGGGTGCTTCCGACGGCCATCCCGGACAAGGGGCGGATCCTCACCCAGCTGTCCCTGTGGTGGTTCGAGCAGCTCGCCGACGTGGTCGCCAACCATGTGATCTCCACCGACCTGCCCGAGGGGGCGCCCGCCGACTGGGCGGGCCGCACGATGGTCTGCAAGTCCCTGCGCATGGTCCCGGTCGAATGTGTGGCCCGCGGCTACCTGACCGGATCCGGCCTCAAGGAGTACGAGCGCGACCGTACCGTCTGCGGACTGGCGCTGCCCGAGGGGCTGGTCGACGGATCCGAGCTGCCCGCGCCGATCTTCACCCCGGCGACGAAGGCGGCGGTCGGTGAGCACGACGAGAACGTCTCCTACGAGGAGGTCGCCCGCCAGGTGGGCGCCGAGACCGCGGCGCTGCTGCGGCAGACGACGCTCGCGGTGTACGGGCGGGCTCGTGACATCGCCCGGGAGCGGGGGATCATCCTCGCGGACACGAAGTTCGAATTCGGCTACGAGGGCGGGGAGTTGGTGCTGGCGGACGAGGTGCTGACGCCGGACTCCTCGCGGTTCTGGCCGGCGGACGGCTGGCAGCCGGGGCGCGCGCAGCCGTCGTTCGACAAGCAGTACGTGCGGGACTGGTTGACGTCGGACGCCTCCGGCTGGGACCGGTCGGCGGACGCTCCTCCTCCGGCGCTGCCGGAGGAGGTCGTCGAGCGGACCCGGGCGAAGTATGTGGAGGCGTACGAGCGGCTCACGGGTACGCCCTGGGCGTAGGGGGCCTCTCCCGTCGGCCCTCACCCGGCGTTGCGCACGGTTGGTTGTGGGTCGGGGCGCCCCGCGAAGAACTATGTGAGCCCCGACGGAGCCGACTCCGTGCCGAAGCGGACGCCCCGTGCCTCCTTGCCGAAGGCGCTGAGAGCGATGACGACCGCCAGCGTCGGGAAGATCGTCACCATCAGGGCCGTCGGATAGCTGTACTGCTTCGCCAGCGCCTCCTGAATCGGCAGGTTCAGCGCGGCGATGAGATTGCCGAGCTGATACGTGACGCCGGGATAGAAGCCCCGAATCGCGTCCGGGCTCAGCTCGTTGAGGTGCGCCGGAATCACACCCCAGGCCCCCTGCACACACAACTGCATCAGGAACGCGCTGACCGCCAGCCACCCGGCGGTGGTCGACAGGGCGAAGGCCGGAACCACCAGCAGCCCGGCCGCAGCGGCGATCGTGATCACCCGGCGGCGGCCGAGCCGCTCCGAGTACGCGCCCAGCAGCGGGCCGCCGATCATCGCGCCGGTGTTGTAGATGATGGCGATCACGATCGCGGTGTCCGCGGACATCCCCAGGCCCTTCTTGATGAAGGTCGGGTAGACGTCCTGGGTGCCGTGCGACATCCAGTTGAACGCGGTCATGAGCGCGACGAGGTAGACGAACCGCCGCAGCACGGTCGGGTTGCGGAACACCTCACGGGCCGGAGTGGCGTTCAGCCGTACCGTGCGCTCCCAGACCTCGCTCTCCTCGACCCTGGTCCGTACGAACAGCGCCACCAGCGCCGGGACCAGACTGAACGCGAACAGGCCGCGCCAGCCGAAGGCCGGTTCGATGAAGAGGAACGCGACGGCGGCCAGCAGATAGCCGAAGGAGTAGCCGCCCTGGAGCATCCCGGACCAGAAGCCGCGCTTCTCGGCCGGGATCTTCTCCATCGCCAGCGCGGCGCCGAGACCCCATTCGCCGCCCATGCCGATGCCGTACAGCAGCCGCAGCACCAGCAGCACCGTGTAGTTCGGGGCGAAGGCGCAGGCGAAGCCGACGACGGAGTAGAACAGCACGTCGACCATGAGCGGTACGCGGCGCCCGCGCCGGTCGGCCCACAGTCCGAAGACGAGCGCGCCGACCGGCCGCATGATCAGCGTCGCGGTGGTCAGGAACGCCATGTCGGTCAGCGAGACCTTGAACTCGTCGGCGATCTCGCTGTAGACGAGGACCACGAGGAAGTAGTCGAAGGCGTCCATCGCCCAGCCCAGATAGGCCGCGACGAACGCGTTGCGCTGGTCCTTGGTCAGGCCGCGCGCTTGCTCCCGTACCGTACTCAGCATTCTGCGGAAACTATGCCCAGGTCAGGCCCATGTCAACGTTCTGATCATGGCCCACGCCGAAGCGGAATACACGAAGGCCCCGGTTGGTCAGCCAACCGGGGCCTTCGCTTACTGGAGCGGACGACGAGGCTCGAACTCGCGACCTCAACCTTGGCAAGGTTGCGCTCTACCAACTGAGCTACGTCCGCGTGCGCTGCTGAGCACCATCATAGCCAACCCTGGGACCGCGCGATGCGCACCGCCGCATGGCGGTTCTCCGCGGAGAGCTTCGCCGCCGCCGACGAGAGGTAGTTACGGACGGTTCCGGGCGACAGCGCGGCGCGCTCGGCGATCTCCGCGATCGGCGCGCCGTTCGCCGCCAGCTCCAGCAGCTGGGTCTCCCTGGCGGTCAGCGGGGAGTCGCCCGCGCTGATCGCGTCGGCCGCCAACTCCGGGTCCACATAGCGGCCTCCGGCGTGCACGGTACGGATGATCTCGGCGAGCCGCTGCGCGGAGACGGTCTTCGGTACGAAACCGCGTACCCCCGCGGACAGCGCGCGCTTGAGGTGGCCGGGGCGGCCGTGCCCGGTGACGATCATGGTTCGGCAGTCGGGGAGTTCGGAGCGCAGCGATGTGGCCACTGTCACACCGTCCGCGCCCGGCATCTCCAGGTCCAGTACGGCGACGTCCGGCCGGTGTGCCCGGGCCATCGCCAACGCCTCCGGCCCCGAGGCCGCCTCCGCCACCACCCGAAGATCCTCCTCGAACGACAGCAGCGCGGCCAGCGCGCCCCGGATGAGGTGTTCGTCGTCGGCCAGCAGCACCCGCACCGGCGCCGTGTCCCCGGCTGGTTGGTCCTGCGCCTTCATCCCGCTCCCCCTGCCGTGACCGCTCGGTACGACCGCGGTTCGTCCGGCGCGGTCGCCCTCGGCACCTCGGCGGTCAGCTGGAACACCCCGCCCGTCCGGCGCTCGGCGGTCAGTGTGCCGTCCACCGCGGTGAGCCGCTCGCGTAGTCCGTCGATGCCGTTTCCCTTGCCCGTCGGCCGGTCGTCCACCCCGTCGTTCTCCATCGTCAGCACCGCCGCGCCGTCCGGACACGCCCGCAGCCGTATCGCGCAGCGCCGCGCGTCGCCGTGCCGCAGCACGTTGGTGGTGCCCTCGCGGACCACCCAGGCCAGCACCGACTGCGCCCGCTCGGGCAGCGCCGACGCGTCGTCGCCGTGCACCCGGCAGTCCACCCCGGCGGCGCGCAGCACCGACAGGGCGCCCGCCAGTTCGGTGTCGAGGTCGGCGGTTCGGTAGCCGCGCACCACGTCGCGTACCTCGCCCTGCGACTCCCGGGCGATGCGCTGCACCTCGATCATCTGCTCCACCGCCTCCGGCCGCTCCCGGCGGGCGAGTTGGACCGCCAGCTCGCTCTTGAGCGCGATGACCGAGAGGTTGCGGCCGAGCACATCGTGCAGGTCCCGCCCGAACCGCAGCCGCTCCTCGGCCACCGCGAGCCGCGCCTGCACGTCACGGGCCTGCTCCAACTCGCGCAGCACCGACAGGATCCAGCCGCACCCTCTGGAGGAGAAGCCGAACGACGCACTGCCGACCGCGCCCATGAACAGGCTGCCGGCCAGGGGCGCCACTCCCCGTCCGGTGACCCCGACCACGACCGACACCGTCACCACTGCCAGGGCGGAGACCCACACGGTGCGCCGGATCGGCATCAGCAGCGAGAACGGACCGGTGAGCAGGGCCATGCTGAACATCACGGCCTCCACCACCACCCAGGAGGCCAGCACTCCGGCCGCGTGCGACACCGCCACACACGACAGCACCGCCGCGGACACCGCCGCCAACCCGATCGTCAGCCTTCGGCCCGGAGCCTCGCGTAGCTTCAGGTAGTGGTCGAGCGCCTGGCTGTTCAAGGCGATGGCCAAGGCGCCCTGGCAGAGCAGCAGTAGCATCGACAGCGGGGTGAGCAGCAGCGCGCACGGGTGCCGGCGGAAGGTGGCCAGGCCCGGGAGGAGTACCGACATCCCACCGAGCGTGAACAGCCCGAACGTCACGTACATCGAACAGCGGCTGTACAGCTCCACCCGCCCGGCACCGCTCCGCTTCCCCCAACCCAACACCGGACCTACCCCTCAACGCCTCGGCTCCCAGCGGAACCACCGTCGCACAGACCACCCCGCGAGACCGAGCCAGACCCCCGCGGTCAGCACGTCCCGCACCACCCGCATCGCGCCGGCGCCCCCCAGGAAGCCCGCCCGGAAGAGGTCCACGACCGGGGTCATAGGCAACAGACGGCAGACGTCGGCCAGTTGGTGCGGCATGATCTCCAGCGGTACGAACAGCCCGGAACCGGCGAGCGAGACCAACCACAACGGCATCGTCGTCAGCTGGGCGACCTCCGCGCTACGGGTGACGATGGTCGTCGCGGCGGCGCAGGCCACCATCAGCGGTATGCCCAACACCACGCCGAGCAGCAGCACTTCGGGCCGCCGGGGTGCGGACAGGTCGAGCATCGCGGTTCCCGCGACGACCAGCACTGCGCACTGCGCCAGCGCCACGACCACCGAGGGCAGCGCGGTACCGGCCAGGATCTCCAGGTCCGTCGGCTCTCCGGTGCGCAGCCGCTTGAGCACCAGCTCATCGCGCCGGGTGACGTACGCGGGCACCAGGTTCGCGTAGACGGCGAAGGCAAGGATCATGCCGATCCCGCCGGTCACCGACACCCCCGTGGCGGTCATGCCGACCCTGCCGACGTTCACCTTGGCGGTGGTGGCGTGCATCGCGTAGATCATGACCAGCGGCATGGCCAGGGCCGTGAACGCCGCCGACCGGTTGCGCCACAGCAAGGTCGCCTCGGCCCGGCCCAGCGCCGCCATCCGCGTCATCGTGGTGGTGCTCATGCCGCCAGCTCCCCCCTCTCGCCCGCGGCGATGTCCAGGAACGCCTCTTCGAGCGAGGCGGACCGGGCGTCCAGGCCGACGAGTTCGACCTGCTTGTCCCTTGCCCACAGCAGGAGTTCGGTCAGCGCCGCCTGCAGCCGCTCGGTGCGGACCTCCACCCTGCGGCCGGTCGCCGCAGCGGGTACGGACAGCGGCAGCTCGGCCGGTGAGACGCCGGGCGGCAGCTCGAACCGGATGCGGGCCGGGCGCGCCGCGGTCACTTCGGCCGGGGTGCCGGAGGCCACGATCCGGCCCCGGTGCATGATCGCCAGCCGGTCGGCCAGCGCCTCCGCCTCGTCCAGGTAGTGGGTGGTCAGGACGATGGTGGTGCCCTGGTCACGCAGCCGCCGCACCAACTCCCAGGTCTCCCGGCGCACTTCGGCGTCCAGGCCGGTGGTCGGCTCGTCCAGGAACAGCAGTTCCGGGTTGCCGAGCAGGGCCAACGCCAGGTCCAGTCGGCGCCGTTCGCCGCCCGAGAGCAGCTTGACCCGCACCTGGTGGCGCGCGGTGAGGCCGACCATGTCCAGCGCCTCGGCCACCGGCCGCGCGCCGGTCGTGCACCCGGCCCACATGCGGGCCGTCTCCAGGACAGTCAGGTCGGACGGGAACCCGCCCTCCTGCAACATGACACCGATCCGCGGCCGGACGGCGGCGCGATCCCGGTACGGGTCGTGGCCGAGTACCCGGACCTGGCCGCCGGAGGGTGCGGCCAGCCCCTCTAGCAGTTCGACGGTCGAGGTCTTGCCCGCCCCGTTGGTGCCCAGCAGGGCGAACAGCTCGCCCCGGGCGACGGTGAAGGAGATGCCGCGGACGGCTTCGAAGCCGGTGGGGGTGGCGGTGCCGATGGGGCGTTTGGTGCCGTTGGCGGTTGTGGCGCTCTTGGTGGTCCTGGACCGGAACGAACCGTAGCGGCGGCGCAGTGCGGTGACCTCGATCACCTGCCGGTCAGTGTCGGTGTGCATGACATCAGCGTTCCGCCGCGGCGGGGCGTTGGACGGTGCGCGGTGTCATCAGTGCTGATGACATTTGTCATCGGAGTAACGCAAAAAGAAAAGGACCCGCCTCTTACGAGGTGGATCCCTTTCGCTGGAGCGGACGACGAGGCTCGAACTCGCGACCTCAACCTTGGCAAGGTTGCGCTCTACCAACTGAGCTACGTCCGCAGGTTGCCTCCGAGCGGCTTTCACCGCCCGGCGCGCTGACCACTCTACCTGATCGAATCGACCGGTAGGGCCGTCGGAGCGGGTGACAGGAATCGCACACTGCGCCTCCCCTTTGGAAAAGGGGCGCTCTACTACTGAGCTACACCCGCGCGGTTCGGTGGTTCGGCCTTTCGGCCTCGCCCCCGGCGCGCTTCAGACTTTAGCTGATCACCGGGGGCTGCTGTCCAATCGAGCCCTCAACTGCCGGGCAGATGGCTGCATATGGAGGCTTAAGTCCGATTCGACCCGGCGCCGTGGGCGCCAGGTCGCAGTCGCCCACCTCTGTCCGTCTGGGGGCTCGGGGCCGCCCAGGGTCTCCGGACAGGCTCGGGGGGCTTGCCCCCTCGCCCCAAGAAATCCGCGATGGCGAACAGCCTGGACGGCGCGGTCTCGGCGGTACCGAACCCACCGCAACCCCCGGCCGGGGACGGGAGGCCGCCCCCGGCTTCCGGCCGCAGGGGATCGAACCGTCACCGCGCGGCGTCGAACGCCTCGTACACCTTCTTGGGGATCCGCCCTCGCGGCGGCACGTCGAACCCGTGGGACCGCGCCCAGGCCCGCACCGCCGCCGGGTCCGGCGCGACCGACGTCCGCTTGTACGTCTTGCCCGACCGGCTGCGGCGGCGCCCCGCCTGCAGGTAAGGCATCAGCGCGTCGCGGAGCTTGTCCGCATTCGCGGCGGAGAGGTCGATCTCGTAAGACTTGCCGTCAAGGCCGAACGCGACCGTTTCCTCTGCTTCGCCGCCGTCGATGTCGTCGGAGAGGGAGACCACCACGCGCTGCGCCATGGATATCGGTCCTTTCGTGCGGCAACGGCTGCACGGGTACGTACCAGGTACCCATGTCGTCCGCCCTGACGTGCGGAGATGTGCCGTAGCCGACTGGTCGGGGTCAATGCGTTTTGATTTGCGCAAGGGACGGTATTACGAGCGGAAGCTGTGGCATAT
This sequence comes from Streptomyces silvisoli, assembly GCF_029269905.1. Classification (NCBI taxonomy): domain Bacteria; kingdom Bacillati; phylum Actinomycetota; class Actinomycetes; order Kitasatosporales; family Streptomycetaceae; genus Streptomyces; species Streptomyces silvisoli. Next base: position 190,285 of record NZ_JARJBC010000012.1, read on the forward strand.
TTCCCTGCCTCATCGCGCCGCAATCGGGACCATACGGTTTTCCTTGCGCTTTCCACAGAGGTTACCCCGGTCGATGCATAACCGTGATGGGGTGACGGGGATATCTATGCGCGTAGATTTTTCGGCCGGGTACGCTGAGAGCACTTCGGAGGTCGTCACAGTCGCCACCTTCGAGGTCACCTCACGCACCACACCACCGGGAGTGCACGTGGCACGCGTCGTAGTCGACGTCATGCTCAAGCCCGAGATCCTCGACCCCCAGGGACAGGCGGTGCAGCGCGCACTTCCTCGCCTGGGCTTCGAAGGCATCTCGGACGTTCGCCAGGGCAAGCGATTCGAACTCGAAGTCGAGGGGCCGATCGATGACGACGCCCTCGCCCGTATCCACAAGATCGCCGAGAGTTTCCTCGCCAACACCGTGATCGAGGACTTCACCGTCAGGGTCGACTCGTGACCGCCCACCCGTCGCCCACCACCCCCAAAGGCGGCCCTTCGGGCCTCGGTAACTCCAGGATCGGAGTTGTCACCTTTCCCGGTTCGCTCGACGACCGGGACGCGCTGCGCGCGGTGAAGCTCGCCGGGGCCGAGCCGGTCTCGCTGTGGCACCGGGACAAGGACCTCCAGCAGGTCGACGCGGTCGTACTGCCGGGCGGTTTCTCCTACGGGGACTATCTGCGCTGCGGCGCCATCGCCCGGTTCTCGCCGATCATGGAGATGATCATCGAGGGCGCAAAGCAGGGTCTGCCGGTCCTGGGCATCTGCAACGGATTCCAGATCCTGTGCGAATCCCATCTGCTGCCCGGCGCGTTGACCCGCAACGACCATCTGCACTTCATCTGCCGCGACCAGAAGCTGCGGATCGAGAACGCCTCGACCGCCTGGACCGCGGACTACGAGCAGGGCCAGGAGATCACCGTCCCGCTGAAGAACGGCGAGGGCGGCTATGTCGCCGATGAGCGCACCCTGGACATGCTGGAGGCCGAAGGCCGGGTCGTCGCCCGTTACCTGGAGCTGAACCCCAACGGTTCGCGCCGCGACATCGCCGGCATCACCAACGAGGCCGGAAACGTCGTCGGCCTGATGCCGCACCCCGAGCACGCCGTGGAGCCGCTGACCGGCCCGACGACCGAGGGCCTCGGGTTCTTCACCTCGATCCTCAAGCGGTTGGTGAACACGTGACCGAGCGCAGCGAGGGCACCAAAGGACGCAGCATGACCCTCGACACCGTCAAGAACGCCGAACAGACCCCCGACACCGCCCTGCCGTGGGCCGAACTCGGCCTCAAGCCCGACGAGTACGAGCGGATCACCGGCATCCTCGGCCGCCGTCCGACCGGCGCCGAGCTGGCCATGTACTCGGTCATGTGGTCCGAGCACTGCTCGTACAAGAGCAGCAAGGTCCATCTGCGGCAGTTCGGCGAGAAGGCCCCGGAGAGCTCGGCGATGCTGGTCGGCATCGGCGAGAACGCCGGCGTGGTCGACGTGGGCCAGGGCTACGCGGTCACCTTCAAGGTCGAGTCGCACAACCACCCCTCGTACATCGAGCCCTACCAGGGCGCGGCCACCGGCGTCGGCGGCATCGTGCGCGACATCCTGGCGATGGGCGCCCGCCCGGTCGCGGTGATGGACCCGCTGCGGTTCGGTGACCCGAAGGAGGCCGACACCAAGCGCGTCGCGCACGGTGTGGTCGCGGGCATCGGCGGCTACGGCAACTGCCTTGGCCTGCCCAACATCGGCGGCGAGGTGGTCTTCGACTCCTGCTACCAGGGAAACCCGCTGGTCAACGCGCTGTGCGTGGGCGTGATGAAGCACGAGGACATCCACCTCGCCAAGGCCTCCGGGCCGGGCAACAAGGTGATCCTGTACGGCGCCCGCACCGGCGGCGACGGCATCGGCGGTGTCTCGGTGCTCGCCTCGGAGACGTTCGAGTCGACCGGACCGACCAAGCGGCCCGCGGTCCAGGTCGGTGACCCGTTCCAGGAGAAGCTGCTCATCGAGTGCACCCTGGAGATCTTCCGGGAGAAGCTGGTGGTCGGCATCCAGGACCTCGGCGGTGCCGGACTGTCCTGCGCCACCAGTGAGTTGGCGTCGGCCGGTACCGGCGGCATGCGCATCGAGCTGGACACGGTGCCGCTGCGCGACGCCACGCTCAGCCCCGAGGAGATCCTGATGAGCGAGTCCCAGGAGCGGATGTGCGCGGTCGTCGAGCCGCGCAACGTCGACCGCTTCCTGGAGATCTGCGAGAAGTGGGATGTCATCGCCACCGTCATCGGTGAGGTCACCGACGGCGACCGGCTGGAGATCTACTGGCACGGCGAGCAGATCGTCGACGTGCCGCCGCGCACCGTCGCCCACGAGGGACCGGTGTACGAGCGGCCGTACGCCCGGCCGCAGTGGCAGGACGCGCTCCAGGCCGACGACGCCAACAGGCTGCCGCGCCCGGCCACCGGCGACGAACTGCGCGACGCCCTCCTGCAGTTGGTGGCCAGCCCCAACCAGGCGTCGAAGTCCTGGATCACCGCTCAGTACGACAAGTACGTACTCGGCAACACGGTGCTGGCGCAGCCGGAGGACTCCGGCATGGTCCGCATCGACGAGGAGACCAACCTCGGCGTGGCGGTGGCCACCGACGGCAACGGGCGGTACGCCAAGCTCGACCCGTACGCGGGAGCGCAGCTCGCGCTGGCCGAGGCGTACCGGAACGTCGCGGCTACCGGCGCCAGGCCGCTGGCCGTCTCCGACTGCCTCAACTTCGGCTCGCCCGAGGACCCGGCCGTGATGTGGCAGTTCGCCGAGGCGACGCGTGGTCTCGCCGACGCCTGCCAGGTGCTGGGCACTCCGGTGACCGGCGGAAACGTCTCGCTGTACAACCAGACCGGCGAGACCGCCATCCACCCGACGCCGGTGGTCGCGGTGCTCGGCGTGATCGATGACGTCACCCGCCGCACTCCGATGGGGTTCGCGGAGGAGGGGCAGCTGATCTACCTGCTGGGGGAGACCCGGGAGGAGTTCGGTGGTTCCGCCTGGTCGCAGGTCGCGCACGGTCACCTCGGCGGGCTGCCGCCCAAGGTCGACCTGGAGCGGGAGAAGCTGCTCGCCGAGATCCTGATCTCCGGATCCCGGGACGGCATGATCGACGCGGCGCACGACCTGTCCGACGGCGGACTGGCGCAGGCGCTGGTGGAGTCCTGCCTCAAGGGCCGCAACGGCGCCCGGATCGTGATCCCGGAGGGGGCGGACGCGTTCGTCACGCTGTTCTCCGAGTCCGCCGGGCGGGCGGTCGTCTCCGTACCGCGCAGCGAGGAGTTGCGGTTCACCGACATGTGCCGGGCGCGCGGCCTGGCGGCCACGCGCATCGGCGTGGTCGACGGCGACGCTCTCGACGTGCAGGGCCAGTTCACCGTCCCGCTGTCCGCGCTCCGTGAGGCGCACGAGGGCACCATCCCCGCGCTGCTGGGCTGAGCCCTCCGGGATCGCGGACGGCGTGACCCCATCGGTCCACGCCGTCCGCGTCGCCTGCCGTTTCCCTCCGGCCGCCGCGACGGCGGGTGACTCCCGCGGCGGAGCCCGCCGGAGCCCGGCGGTGTCCGAACCCTCCGCACCCGCCGGGGCCGCCCGGCCCTGGAAAGGACATGTCGCCCCCCGCCGCAGGTGGATACGCTGCGGCCATGCCGTCTCGTAGCCGTAAGAGCCGTTCCTACGACCCCGAGAAGACCCGCCGCGCACTGGTGGCGCAGGCCGGGGCCGTGGCGGAGGCGGTGCGGGGGCTGGCCCCCGAGGCGTTCCAGCGGCGGACCAGGGTCGGTGGCTGGACGGTGCGGGAACTCGTCGCGCACCTCGCCCGGCAGGTGGAGGTGATGCCCCGGGTACTGGCCGCCGAGGCCCCCGCCGCCGCGGACCTCACGCTCACCCGCTGGGCCCGCTCGACCGCGAGCCTGGCCGACCGGCTGGACGCGGACACCCGCGAGGCGGCGGACGAATCCCCGGACGTGGCGGACCGGTTGGCCCGCGCCGTGGCGGCCCTGGAAGCCGCTGTGGCCGGTCCGCTACCGGACCGGCTGGTCCGCATCACCCTGGGCTCGCTGACCGCCGCCGACTTCGCGGTGACCCGGCTGGTCGAACTCGTCGTGCACACCGACGACCTGGCCGACGCCACCGGCCTCGACATCCCCGTCGACCGCCAGGCACTGGCCGCCACCACCCGGCTGCTCGCCGACGCGCTCGCCGAGGCCGCGCCTGGCAACTCCGTCGAGCTCCGGGTTCCGCCGTTCGCCGCCGTGCAGTGCGTCACAGGGCCGCGGCACACCCGCGGCACCCCGCCGAACGTGGTGGAGACCGATCCGCTGACCTGGATCCGGATGGCCACCGGCCGTCTCACCTGGGCGGAGGCGCTGGATTCCGCGCGCCTGTCGGCCAGCGGGGAGCGGGCCGATCTCTCCGGGTACCTGCCGGTACTGGGGTGACCTGGCGTTCCGCGCAGGTCACCCTGTGGGTTTCGATCGATCCCCGGTTCGGACCATCGGGGGGCCTGCCCTAGACTCGGTCTCGTGCCACGTGGTGACGGACGACTCAACCACGATCTCCTTCCCGGCGAGAAGGGCCCCCAGGACGCTTGCGGCGTCTTCGGCGTCTGGGCCCCGGGTGAAGAGGTCGCCAAGCTCACCTATTTCGGGCTGTACGCCCTGCAGCACCGCGGACAGGAGTCCGCGGGCATCGCAGTGAGCAACGGCTCCCAGATCCTGGTCTTCAAGGACATGGGCCTGGTGTCCCAGGTCTTCGACGAGACCTCCCTCGGCTCCCTCAAGGGCCACATCGCCGTCGGTCACGCGCGCTACTCGACCACCGGTGCCTCGGTGTGGGAGAACGCCCAGCCGACCTTCCGGGCGACCGCCCACGGCTCGATCGCCCTGGGCCACAACGGCAACCTGGTCAACACGGCCGAGTTGGCCGAGCTGGTCGCCAAGCTCCCGCAGGGCGACGGCCGGGCCACCAACGTCGCGGCCACCAACGACACCGACCTGGTCACCGCGCTGCTCGCCGGGCAGACCGACGACGACGGCAAGCCGCTGGCCGTGGAGGACGCCGCGCAGCGCGTACTGCCGCAGGTCAAGGGCGCGTTCTGCCTGGTCTTCATGGACGAGCACACGCTCTACGCGGCGCGTGACCCGCAGGGCATCCGTCCGCTGGTGCTCGGCCGCCTGGAGCGTGGCTGGGTCGTCGCGTCGGAGACCGCCGCGCTGGACATCGTGGGCGCCACGTTCATCCGCGAGGTGGAGCCGGGCGAGCTGATCGCCGTCGACGAGAACGGGCTGCGCTCCTCCCGGTTCGCCGAGGCCAGGCCGAAGGGCTGCGTCTTCGAGTACGTCTACCTGGCGCGCCCGGACACCGACATCGCGGGCCGCAACGTCTACCTCTCGCGCGTCGAGATGGGCCGCAGACTGGCCAAGGAGGCGCCGGTCGACGCCGACCTGGTGATAGCGACGCCGGAGTCCGGTACCCCGGCCGCCGTCGGCTACGCCGAGGAGAGCGGCATTCCGTACGGCTCCGGCCTGGTGAAGAACTCCTATGTGGGCCGTACCTTCATCCAGCCCTCGCAGACCATCCGCCAGCTGGGGATCCGGCTCAAGCTGAACCCGCTCAAGGAGGTTATCCGGGGCAAGCGCCTGGTGGTGGTGGACGACTCGATCGTCCGCGGCAACACCCAGCGCGCGCTGGTCCGGATGCTGCGCGAGGCCGGTGCGGCCGAGGTGCACGTACGCATCTCCTCGCCGCCGGTGAAGTGGCCCTGCTTCTTCGGCATCGACTTCGCCACCCGCGCCGAGCTGATCGCCAACGGCATGTCAGTCGAGGAGATCGGCAAGTCGCTGGGCGCCGACTCGCTGGCCTACATCTCCATCGACGCCATGGTCGAGGCGACCACGATCGCCAAGCCCAACCTGTGCCGCGCCTGCTTCGACGGCGAGTACCCGATGGAGCTGCCCGACCCGGAGCTGCTGGGCAAGCAGCTGCTGGAGACCGAGCTGGCGGGCGGCCCGGACGCGGCCAACGCGCTCCGCCGCCCGTAGGGCTCGTATCCCCTCAACGAAAGATCTCAAGGCAATGTCTTCAGAGACCACTGGTGCGAGCTACGCCGCCGCGGGAGTCGACATCGAGGCGGGCGACACCGCCGTCGAGTTGATGAAGGAGTGGGTGCGCAAGGCGACCCGCCCCGAGGTGGTCGGCGGACTCGGCGGCTTCGCCGGGCTGTTCGACGCCAGCGCGCTGAAGCGCTACGAGCGCCCGCTGCTCGCCTCCGCCACCGACGGCGTCGGCACCAAGGTGGACATCGCCCGCCGCATGGGCGTGTACGACACCATCGGCCACGACCTGGTGGGCATGGTGGTGGACGACCTGGTGGTGTGCGGTGCCGAGCCGCTGTTCATGACCGACTACATCTGTGTCGGCAAGGTCTTCCCCGAGCGGGTCGCCGCCATCGTCAAGGGCATCGCCGAGGGCTGTTCGCTGGCCGGCTGCGCGCTGGTCGGCGGTGAGACCGCGGAGCACCCCGGGCTGCTCGGCGTCGACGAGTTCGACGTGGCCGGCGCCGGTACCGGTGTGGTCGAGGCGGACCGGCTGCTGGGCGCGGATCGCATCCGAAAGGGTGACGTGGTCATCGCCATCGAGTCCTCCGGACTTCACTCGAACGGGTACTCACTCGTTCGCCATGTGCTGTTCGACCGGGCTGGCTGGGCGCTGGACCGGGAGGTTCCGGAGTTCGGCCGGACGCTGGGCGAGGAACTGCTGGAGCCGACCAAGATCTACGCGCTGGACTGCCTGGCGCTCACCCGCACCGCCGAGGTGCACGCGTTCTCCCACATCACCGGCGGCGGGCTGGCCAACAACCTGGCCCGGGTGGTCCCCGACGGGCTGCACGCCGTGGTCGACCGCTCGACCTGGACCCCGGACCCGATCTTCGACCTGGTCGGCAGGTTGGGCGAGGTCAGCCGTCCGGAGCTGGAGAAGACGCTGAACATGGGCGTCGGCATGATCGCCGTGGTGCCGCCCGAGTCGGTGGACGTGGCGTTGACGACCCTCGCCGACCGCGGGGTGGACGCCTGGGTGGCGGGCGGGATCGAGGACCGCGGCGACCGTACCGAGGCGGTGGCGCTCACCGGCGACTACGCGGCCTAGGGCACCGGTAGGGCGCACGACGAAACCCGGTCCGGGCGAGGCCCGGACCGGGTGAGCGAGACGAAGGGTCAAGCGCGGCGACGCTGTTGCGACGAGTGGTGCCCCTCGGCGTCCTCGTCATCGTCGTCTTCGTCGGTGTTGTACAGATCCGCGTACCGTGCGTACGGGTCGTTGTTCCGCTCATCGTCGTCGTGCTCCGGCTTCACCGGTCGCGTCGGCGACGATGCGCCCAGCTCCTCGGCCAGACGTGAGAGATCCGTTCCGCCGCTGTTGTACTTCAGCTGGCGGGCGACCTTTGTCTGCTTGGCCTTGGCCCGGCCGCGCCCCATGGCTCGACCCCCTCAACGGCGGGGCTCGACGGCCCCGAGTCTTGACACGCGTTCATGAATGGGAACGGTCTCCATGGCGAAGACCGGCCCGTAGGGCTTCAACGGTACCTGCTTCCGCGCCCACACGGTACGTCGCCCGCACGACGCGCGTCGAAGCAGGGGCCGTTAACGGCCCCGTCCTAGCTGGTCAGCCACGATTTTACCTTCTTTCGCGGCGGGGCGACGGCCGGGTCGTGGTACGGGTCACCCCGTCAGTCAACCGTTGGGCGCAACCAGCTCTCGGCCGGGGTGCGGTCGGCCATCCGCTGCTCGGCCAACCGGTCCGCGGCGGCGGCTGGCGGAATTCCATCGGCCGCGGCGCGTTCGAATATTGCCAAAGTTGTGTCAAAGATCTTCGTGGCCTTTGCCTTCGCCCGGTCGAAATCGAACCCGTGCAACTCGTCGGCCACCTGGATCACGCCACCGGCATTCACCACGTAATCCGGCGCGTAAAGGATTCCGCGGTCGGCCAGATCCTTCTCCACGCCGGGATGCGCCAGTTGGTTGTTGGCGGCACCACAAACCACCGAGGCTGTGAGGTTGCGCACACTGTCGTCGTTCAGGGCGCCACCCAGTGCACACGGTGCGTAAACATCCAGCTGCGCGCCGATGAGTTCGTCGGTGCTCGCGACGGCCTCGACCCCGGGGTGGGCGGCGCGGATCCGCTCCACCGCGTCGGCCCGCACATCGGTGACCACCACGACCGCGCCGTCCGCCAGCAGGTGCTCCACCAGGTGGTGGCCGACCTTGCCGACGCCCGCGATGCCCACCCGCCGTCCGCGCAGCGTGGGGTCGCCCCAGCGCACCTGCGCGGAGGCCCGCATGCCCTGGAAGACGCCGTAGGCGGTGAGCACCGAGGAGTCGCCCGCCCCGCCGTTCTCCGGGGAACGGCCGGTGGTCCACGGGTTCTCGGCGGCGACGACGTCCATGTCGGCGACGTAGGTGCCGACGTCGCACGCGGTCACGTAGCGCCCGCCGAGCGAGGCGACGAACCGGCCGTAGGAGCGCAGGAGTTCAGGAGTCTTGTCGACCACCGGGTCACCGATGATGACGGCCTTGCCGCCGCCGTGGTCGAGCCCCGCGAGCGCGTTCTTGTAGCTCATGCCGCGGGCGAGGTTCAGCGCGTCCTCGACGGCGTCCTCGTCGCTGGCGTACGGGAAGAAGCGGGTGCCGCCGAGCGCGGGGCCCAGGGCGGTGGAGTGGATGGCGATGACGGCCTTCAGGCCGGTGTCGCGGTCCTGGCAGAGCACGACCTGTTCGTGTCCCCCCTGCTCCGATCGGAACAGCTTGGAGACCACGGAATCTGATGGACGTACGTCGGTCACGGTGGTGACTCCCGAGGTCGGTGAATAAGCCCTCCGGGAGGGTAGGGGAGGGCCCGTTGAACAGAAGACTAGGCCCGTTCACACGCTGTAGCGCCTGCCGTGTCACGGATCACCCCCGGGGTTGACGAAAGCCTTGCCCAGCGGGCCGGTGGATGGGAGACGGAAGGGCGGCGGGCGTGGCACGATGCGGCATACAGACGGCGACGAGGGAGCTGGTGTGGGCTGGTCTGCGGTTGCGGTGCCGTACGCCTCGTATCTGCGCGTCTACGAGCCTCTCGCGGCCTTTCCCGAGCCCGAGCGCAGCCACTGGAAGCGGTACGCCGCGGCGGGCCATCTGCCCACCGCCCAGGACGAGTTGCGCCAGTCGCTGGCCGATCTGGTGCCCGTGCCGCCGGTACCGGTTCCGGTGCACGAGAGCCAGGACGCGTTCGTCGTGGTGGCCGACGAGGTGACCCACATCTGTCCGTGGCGCACCCGGCTGCGCGCCTGGCTGGCCCTTGAGCAGCTCCAGGAGGAACTGCCCGCCCCGGTCCTGGACGCGGTGCTGCCGCCGCTCGTACGGCGCCAGACGGCCGCCGACTACGACCTGTGGCGGGTCGCCAACCCGGACGCCCGGCCGTGGATCCGATCGGCCACCTGGCATGTGCCGGTGCGCTGGTTCGTCCTTTTCGACGACGCCGAGCGGGAGTTCGAGCCGGGCGGCGTCTGCGCATCGGACGACGACGGCGACGAGAAGCGGCGCAGCGCGCCGGTGCTGCGCTACCGGGCGCCGATGGTGCAGGCGCGCCGCCGCGTGGCGCGGGGGCTGCGGGTGCTGCGGGACAGCCTGGAGGAGGGGCCGTTGATCGACGGCCTGGTGGACGTCGGCCGCTGGCTGGAGGAGTTCCACCCGCGCTCCTTGGTGGAGTTGGACTACGGCGGCCTGGTGCACGCGATTCCGGAGAGCCGTCTGGCCGGTGACCACAGCGCGGCGGAGGTGGCGGAGGGGCTCGCGGCGCTGCGCGAGGGCGACGGCGCCCGGGCCGCGGAGACCTATGCCCGGCTGACCGCCCGCTGGCGCGGGGTGCGCGAGCTGCAGTACGCGAGCTGAACGCGCGTTTGACCCGCACGTGGTGATGTGTACCCTTACCGAACGCTTATCCCGGGAACGGGGTTTGGACTGGACCTGACCGGGTCCTTGGTCCCGATCCCGGCCAATTGGGCAAGCGTGATGGAGAGCACGTTTCCCGACTCTTGCCTCCATAGCTAACCCTCGTGTCAAAATAGGACAACTTGCGTGTTCTTGTCTCGTCCCGGTCCTTTGATCTCACTGTGACTGATCGTCACGCCTGCGTGACTGTCCGTTATGGCCCGGTCCATCGGCTTCCGCCGAGCTTGAACACCTGAGAGGGCAATTCCATCGGTTTGGCCGACACGGCTGGACAGATGGTGTAGTTGTAGTGCCGAGGACAAGCCGTTCGTCCTATTACCGACTCGGCTCGCGTCCGCCATTTCGGGCAACGCGGGTCAAGGTGCAGAATTTAGAGGAAAGAACCGTGATGGTTCGGTTCTCCCGAGGAGGCCGCTCATGACCGCTCGCACCCCTGATGCCGAGCCGCTGCTGACCCCCGCTGAGGTCGCCACCATGTTCCGTGTGGACCCCAAGACGGTCACGCGCTGGGCAAAGGCAGGCAAGCTCACGTCCATCCGCACGCTCGGTGGCCACCGCCGCTACCGCGAGGCGGAGGTTCGGGCTCTGCTCGCGGGCATTCCGCAGCAGCGTTCCGAGAGCTGAAACACCCCAGTACATCCGATTCCGGGTCCCCCAGCCCGGAACGCCTAAGCACTTCCTGACCCCTGTCCCCATCAGGGTTCGCCTCTAGATCGCGTCGGACTCCGCCGGGTCCGACGCGATCTTTTTGTGTTCGAAAGCTGTTCGGGTGGCGGTGCGGCGGGAGTGCAATTTCACATATTAAATTGACGGCATACGGAAGGGGTGGAAGTTCCACCTTCTCCGCATCTCTTCCGGTGACTCCCGTCACATGTGACGGTATTGCCGTCCGATGTAGGGATGCGGTAAGGGGGGCTCTGTCGGATTTTGGGTCAGCTGGGGGCGTCCGCGCCGCGCGGTTCCGAGGGGCACCCGTCCCCCGAGGGGGCCAGCAGCGCCAGGCGCAGCAGGCGGTGGCAGATCGGGCAGTGGCGGGTCAGATGGCCCCGGCCCGCGGCGGCCGACAGATGGGCGCGGAGCAGCGCGCGGGTCTCGTGTCGCGGGTTTCGAGCGGTCTGACGCTGCGCGTCTCCTGATACGGCTGTCGACATCGGGGTCCACCGCCTTCCGCTGGGCTTATGCCACAGGTACTCGCCGTTTCCCGGTGCGTCAAGGTCGCGGCGGCGCCAGGGTTTCGGACCCCGAACGGCAGAGTGTGAGCGGAAACGCAAAATAGCCCACATCCGAAGGATGTGGGCCGGTTGCGGTCCTGACGGGATTTGAACCCGCGGCCTCCACCTTGACAGGGTGGCGAGCACTCCAAACTGCTCCACAGGACCAGGTTTCGCAGCTCTCAGAACTTCCTGCGCTGCGATGAAGACTGTACAGCAGTGCGGGCCCCCAGGTCGAACTCGCGATTCGGCCTAGGGCCAGGCCGCGTCGATCGCCTTGAGGATGCGCTTGTCGGAGACCGGATAGGCGGTGCCCAGCGCGTGCGCGAAGTAGCTGACCCGCAGCTCCTCCAGCATCCAGCGGATCTCGCGCACCTCCGGCGGCACCGGCCGCCCCGGCTTGAGGGCGCCCAGCAACTGCGCGTACTCGTCCCGCATCTCGTGGACCTTGTCCATCCGGGTGCGGTCCCGCTGGGCGCCGGTGGGCATCTGCTGCAGCCGCCGGTCCACGGCCACCAGATAGCGCAGCAGGTCCGGCAGGCGGCGCCAGCCGGCGGCGGTGACGAAGCCGGGGTGGACCAGGCCCGCGAGCTGCTCCTTGACGTCGGTGAGGTTGGGCAGCAGCACCGGGCTGGTCGTCGCCTTCAGCCGCCGCTCGCACGACTGCCAGGCGGCCAGCACCTGGCGCACCTTGGCGACCGTGTCGAACGTGGTGTCGACCACATCGGCCCGCACCTTGTCGAACAGCTTGCGGAAGCCCTCCTCGTCCCATGCCGGCCCACCGTGGTCGGCGATCAGCTTGTCCGTGGCGGCGGTCACACAGTCGTCGAACAGTGCCTGCACACTGCCGTGCGGGCTGCGGGAGAGCGCCAGCTTGTCCGCGTTGGTCAGCTTGGACTGGGCGAACTTGGCGGGGTTGGAAGGCAGGTTGAGCAGGATCAGCCGACGGGTGCCGCGCCACATGGCCTCCGCCTGCTCGGCCTCGGTGTCGAACAGCTTGACGGCGACCGACTCGCCCTCGTCCACCAGCGCCGGGAACGCCCTGACCGGCTGTCCGGCCCGCCGGGTCTCGAAGGCGGCCGGCAGCGTGCCGATCGTCCACTGGGTCAGCCCGCTGCGCTGCTCGATGCCGATGGATCCGGCGGCCTTGGAGATCGCCTCCCGGGTCTTCGGCTTGAGCTTCAGCTTCAGCGCTTCGAGGTCCTTGTCCTCGGCGAGCTTGCGCCTGCGCTCGTCGACCACCCGGAAGGTCATTTTCAGGTGGTCGGGGATCCTGGACAGGTCGAAGTCCTCGGGGTGCACGTCCACCCCGACCATCCGGTGCAGCTCGTCCGCCAGCACGGTGGTCAGCGGCTCGGGGCCGGCCACCGCGCGCTCCAGGAACACCTTTGCGTAGTTGGGCGCGGGGACGCACATCCGGCGGATCGGCTTGGGCAGCGAGCGGATCAGCTCGGTGACCAGGTCCTCCCGCAGCCCCCTGATCTGCCAGTCGAACCCGTCCGGGGTCACCTGGTTGAGCACCTGGAGTGGGATATGCACGGTGACGCCGTCCGCGTCCGCGCCCGGCTCGAACTGGTACGTCACCTTGAACTTGAGCTTGCCCTGGCGCCAGGAGTCCGGGTAGTCGTCCTTGGTGACCGCTTCCGCCGACTCGTTGATCAGCATGGAGTGCTCGAAGTTGAGCAGTTCCGGTTCCTCGCGGCGCTTGTGCTTCCACCACGAGTCGAAGTGGGCGCCGGACACCACGTGTTCAGGTAGCCGCTCGTCGTAGAAGTCGAACAGCGCCTCGTCGTCCACCAGGATGTCGCGGCGGCGCGCCCGGTGCTCCAACTCCTCGACCTCGCCGAGGAGTTTGCGGTTGTCGTGGAAGAACTGGTGGTGGGTGCGCCAGTCACCCTCGACCAGGGCGCTGCGGATGAACAGCTCGCGGGAGACCTCGGGGTCGATCCGGCCGTAGTTGACCTTGCGCTGGGCGACCAGCGGTACGCCGTACAGCGTGACCCGCTCGTAGGCCATCACCGCGGCCTGCTTCTGCTCCCAGTGCGGTTCGCTGTAGGTGCGCTTGACCAGGTGCTGGGCCAGCGGTTCGACCCACTCCGGTTCGATTCTGGCGTTGACCCGGGCCCACAGCCGCGAGGTCTCCACCAGCTCGGCCGACATGATCCAGCGCGGCGGCTTCTTGAACAGCGCGGAGCCGGGGAAGACCGCGAACTTGGCGCTGCGCGCGCCCAGGTACTCGTTCTTGTCCGTGTCCTTGAGACCGATGTGCGACAGCAACCCGGCCAGCAGCGAGGTGTGGACACGCAGCGGGTCGGCGTCCTCCTCGTTGATGTGGATGTCCATCGTCCTGGCGACGGTGCGCAACTGGCTGTAGATGTCCTGCCATTCGCGTATCCGCAGGTAGTTGAGGAACTCCGAGCGGCACATCCGGCGGAACGCGGCGGAGGACAGGGTCTTCTGCTGCTCGCGGACGTACCGCCACAGGTTGAGGAACGCCAGGAAGTCACTGGTCTCGTCGGCGAACCTGCGGTGCTTCTCGTCGGCCTGCTGCTGCTTGTCGGAGGGGCGCTCGCGCGGGTCCTGGATGGACAGCGCGGCGGCGATCACCATGACCTCGCGTACGCAGCCGTTGCGGTCCGCCTCCAGGACCATCCGGGCCAGCCGGGGGTCGACAGGCAGCTGGGAGAGTTTGCGGCCGACCGGGGTGAGGCGTTTGCGGACGTCCTTCTGCTGGGGGTCCAACGCGCCGAGTTCTTCCAGCAGTTGGACGCCGTCCTTGATGTGGCGGCTGTCCGGCGGGTCGATGAACGGGAACCTGGCGATGTCTCCCAGGCCCGCGGCGGTCATCTGGAGGATGACCGAGGCCAGGTTGGTGCGCAGGATCTCGGCGTCGGTGAACTCCGGGCGGGATTCGAAGTCGTCCTCGGAGTACAGCCGGACGCAGATGCCGTCGGAGGTTCGGCCGCAGCGGCCCTTGCGCTGGTTGGCGCTGGCCTGGCTGATCGGCTCGATGGGCAGCCGCTGCACCTTGGTGCGGTGGCTGTAGCGGGAGATGCGGGCGGTGCCCGGGTCGATGACGTACTTGATGCCGGGAACGGTCAGCGATGTCTCCGCCACGTTGGTGGCGAGCACGATGCGGCGGACCGCCCCCTGGCCGGGCCTTTGGAACACCCGGTGCTGCTCGGCGTGTGACAGCCGCGCGTACAGCGGCAGCACCTCGGTAGCCTGCCCATATGCGCCTCCGGCGCGGGTCAGGTTCTTCTTGTTGAGCGCGTCCGCGGTGTCGCGGATCTCCCGTTCGCCGGAGAGGAAGACCAGGATGTCGCCCGGTCCCTCGCGCTGCAGCTCGTCCACGGCGTCGCAGATCGCGGTGACCTGGTCGCGGTCGGCGTCCTCGCCGCCCTCTTCCAGCAGCGGCCGGTAGCGCACCTCCACCGGGTACGTACGGCCGGAGACCTCGACGATCGGCGCGTCGCCGAAGTGCCGGGAGAACCGCTCCGGGTCGATGGTCGCCGAGGTGATGACGACCTTCAGCTCGGGGCGGCGGGGCAGCAGCTGGGCCAGATAGCCGAGGATGAAGTCGATGTTGAGGCTGCGTTCGTGCGCCTCGTCGATGATGATCGTGTCGTACTGGCGCAGCTCGCGGTCGGTCTGGATCTCGGCCAGCATGATGCCGTCGGTCATCAGCTTCACCAGGGTGGAGTCGCCCACCTGGTCGGTGAAGCGGACCTTCCAACCGACCGCGGAGCCCAGCGGGGTGTCCAGTTCCTCCGCGACCCGCTCGGCCACCGTACGGGCCGCGAGCCTGCGCGGCTGGGTGTGGCCGATCAGGCCCCGGACGCCGCGGCCCAGCTCCAGACAGATCTTGGGGATCTGGGTGGTCTTTCCGGAGCCCGTCTCGCCCGCGACGATCACCACCTGGTGGTCCCTGATCGCCGCCAGGATCTCGTCCCTCTTCTGGCTGACCGGCAGCTGTTCCGGATATGTGACGGTGGGCACGGAGGCGCGGCGCCGGGCGACCCGGGCCTCGGCCTCCTCGATCTGCGCGGCGATCTCCGCGTAGACCGCGGCGCGGGCCTCGGGCTTGCGGATCTTGCTGGCACCGTCGAGTCGGCGGCCGAGGCGGTGCTGGTCGCGCAGCGTCAGTTCGGGCAGCCGCTCCAGGAGGGCTGTCAGGGCGGGGGCAGGCGCAGTGGACATACGGCTCCCAGGATCTCACCCGCCGCGTGCGTGCCGCGAACGGGTTTCACGGCGTGCGCGACGCCCGGCCGACCGGGAGGGTGGGCGGCATGAGCCAGCAACGGGATACGGGCCGTGCACACCGGATTCGGGAGAAGTGGCACGCCTTCCGCGTGTCGCCGTTCCTGCCCGCGGTGGTGGTCACGTTCATCGTCGCGGTGGCCGCGGGGCTGTTCGCGGGCTCGTACACGTACGCCTTCGCCAACCCGACTCCGCGTCACATTCCGACCGCCGTCACCGGTGTCCCGGCCTCCGAGGTCAAGCGGGCGCAGTTCGTACAGGGCATGGAGAGGGCGCTCGGCGCGTCGCTCCGGCTGCGCCACTACCCGACCTACGCGCAGGCGCTGCACGCCGTCAACGAGCAGCAGGTCTTCGCGATCCTCCAGGAGCGAAGGGGCAGAGCGGAGCTGGACCTCTCCGGCGCGTCCGGTGCCTCCGTCGCCCAGCTGCTGGCGGAGGCGGCGCCGCGGGTCAGTTCGTCGGTCGGGGTACCGCTGGTCGTGAAGGACATCAGGCCGTTGCAGCCGGGTGACCCGCGCGGCCTGGCCGTCTTCTACATCTCGCTGGCCTCGGTGATCCTCGGCTTCATCGGCGCGGTGCAGTTGAGCGTGCACGCCAAGGAGCTCACACCGGCGGAGCGGATCGCCTTCACGGTGGCCTACTCGCTGCTCGGCGGCTTCTCGATCTGCGCGGTGGTGGACTGGGGGCTGGGCGCGCTACGGCTGCCGTTCGTGGAGTCCTGGCTGATCCTGGCGCTGACGATGTTCACCTCGGGGATGGTCTTCAGCATGTTCAACGTCCTGATCGGGCGCTGGGCGCTGCTGCCGACCTGGGGGCTGATGGTGATGCTCGGCAACCCGTCCTCGGGCGGCGCGGTCTCCTGGCCGCTGCTGCCGTCCCTGCTCGGTACCGTCGGCCGCTGGCTGCCCCCGGGCGCCTCGGTCAACGCCCAGCACACCGCCGTCTACTTCCGCCACTACCAGCACCCGTTCCCGTTCGCCGTCCTCGCGGTCTGGGCCGTGGCGGCCGGCACGGTCTTCTGGGTGTGGCGGCACCGGCATCCGGGCGGGCGGTAGCACGGGATGGGCGGGGTCTCATACGAGTGAACGAGGCGACAACGACGAAGACCCCGCCGGGGCGGGGTCTTCGTCGTGCGGTGGCTGGGGCCGGGGTCGAACCGGCGACCTACCGCTTTTCAGGCGGTCGCTCGTACCAACTGAGCTACCCAGCCGCAGCGGTCCTGACGGGATTTGAACCCGCGGCCTCCACCTTGACAGGGTGGCGAGCACTCCAAACTGCTCCACAGGACCAAGCTTGTGCGAGCACTAGTCTCGCACATGGTGGTGCGTGCCCCCAACGGGATTCGAACCCGTGCTACCGCCTTGAAAGGGCGGCGTCCTGGGCCACTAGACGATGAGGGCTGATGGCCCGCCTTGGCGCGTTTTCCTGCCGCCGTCGGGGACGTGAGAAGCATATGGGATGCCGAGCGGTATCGCCAAAACGGTTTCAATGCGGGTCAGCCCCAGCCCAACTCGTGCAGCCGCGCGTCGTCGATGCCGAAGTGGTGGGCGACCTCGTGGACCACCGTCACCGCCACCTCGTGCACCACTTCCTCCGGCTCCTGGCAGTGCCGCAGGATCGGCCCCATGTAGATGGTGATCCGGTCGGGGAGCACGCCCGCGTACCACTCGCCGCGTTCGGTCAGCGGAGTCCCCTCGTACAGGCCCATCAGCTCCGGGCCCGACGGGTCGGGCTCGTCCTCCACGAAGACCGCGATGTTGTCCATGGCCTGGGACAGCTCGGAGGGGATCCGGTCGAGTGCGGAACCGACCAGCTCCTCGAACTCCTCCCGCGACATCTTCAGCACCCCGCCATTCTCCCGGACCGGCGCGCCACGGCGAGCAGGACGAGCGCCGCGGCCTGTGTCGCGGCGACGGTGCCGACCAGCGCCCGCACCGAGTACCCGTACAGCGTCCCGGTGAGTGCCCCGCCGACCAGCGTGGCGGCGCCGACCACTCCGGCGAAGACGCCGTACGCGGTGGCCCGGCGGGCGGCCGGGACCAGGTCGGCGACGGTGGCCAGCAGCGTGGACTCCTGCACGCCGAGCGCCGCGCCCCAGGCCAGCGCACCGCCCACCGCCACCGCGACCGTGCCGGTGAACGCCAGCGCGGGCACCGCCGCGGTCAGCAGCGGCAGCGCCACCAGCGCCCGCACCCCGATCCTGTCGTACGCCCAGCCGGTGGCCAGCGCGCTCAGCGCGTCGGCCAGCATCACCCCCGCGTACAGCACCGGCACCGCCGCGTCCCCGGCGCCGGTGACCACGCCGATCACCGCAGCCGAACCGCCGAGCGAGCCCAGCAGCGGTCCGGTGACCGAGCGGGCGCCCTCGTAGACGAAGTCCGCCAGCAGGCTGACGACGCCGAAGGAGACCACGAAGCGCCAGGGAGGCAGCGCAGCCCTGGCGGCGGTCATCCCCGGCTCATCCCCACAGGACCCGGGCCAGCCCGGCTCCGGCGAAGGCGGCGGTGACCCCGGCGACCACGCTGGCCACCACGTTCGCCACGGCGAGCAGTCGCGCGCCCTGCTCGGCCAGCCGCAGCGTCTCGTAGCTGAACGTCGAGTACGTGGTCAGCGCCCCGCACAGGCCGGTGCCGAGCAGCAGTTGCAGCCGCGAGGACGCGGCCCCCGCCGCGGCCGCGCCGGTGAGCGTGCCGAGGACCAGACAGCCGATCACGTTGACGGTGAACGTCCCCCAGGGGAAGAGCGTGTCGTGTCGGGACTGGACCGTGCGGTCGGTCAGATAGCGCAGCGGGGCGCCGACCACCGCTCCGGCGATCACCAGTAGCCAGTTCACCGCCGCTCCTCGTTTCCCACGTACCGGATGACCTCGCACTCGTCGAGGGTCACCAGGCCCTCCGAGACCAGTTCGTCGAGTTGCGGCAGGAAAGCCCGCACCCGCTCCTCGGTGTCGACGATCACCACGGCCACCGGAAGGTCCTCGCTGAGCGACAGCAGCCGTGAGGTGTGGATCAGTGAGGACGCGCCGAAGCCCTCGACTCCCTTGAAGACGGAGGCGCCGGCGAGCCCGGCGGCGTGCGCGCGGTGCACGATCTCGCTGTGCAGCGGCCGGTGGTGCCAGGTGTCGTTCTCCCCGACGTAGATCGTCACCCGCAGCGCGGGACCGGTCAGTCGCATCGTGCCTCCCGCCGGTCGAGGAAGCGGCGGGTCAACGCCGCCGCCGTCCATACCGATACCAGGGCGGCCACCGCCGTCCCGGTCAAGTAGCCCAGCGCCACGCCAATCTGATCACCCGTCAGTAGCCGCTGTGTGTCGACCGCGTAGGTGGAGAACGTGGTGAACCCGCCGAGCACGCCGGTGCCGAAGAACGGCCGCACCAGACGGTGCGCCGAGACCCCCTCGGTGATCACCACCATGAAGACCCCGATCACCGCGCAGCCCACCGCGTTGACCAGCAGCGTGGTCCACGGGAACGTCCCGTGCCCGGTCGGCCACAGCAGCGAGGCGCCGTATCGGGCGCACGCGCCGAGCGCGCCGCCGAGCGCGATCACCGCGAGGGCGGGGAGCTGGCCGCGCAGCGGCGACCGGCGGATGGGCGGGGAGGGGGTGAACCGCGGACCGGGCTGGTGCGCGGTCGGGGTCTTCGGCCCGGTTCCTGGCATGGACGCTTCCGCCTCCACTTTCGCCTCCTACTCGCGTGGCGCCCCTTGGTGTGCGGGCGCGCTCCATCGGCAAGTAGGGACCGTTGGCGGCTGACACCGCGGTTCGGGTACGGCGGGCCCCACCGCCGCGCGGCCGCCGTAGACCGGGCGGACCGCTTTTCCCACCCTAACGGGATGCCGTCCGGCGCACCCGACGTGCTCCCGTGTCCTCCGGCCGGGGGAATGCGTTGGGTAGGCCGTGACTCGACTTTCCGCGCGGGCCCGTAGGGCCGCCGCCGCGCTGCCGTTGGTGTTCCTGCTCGCTGGGACCGCGGGTTGTCTGCGGTTCTCCGAGCCAGGCCGTCCGCAACCGCATGGCTCGACGGCTCCCTCGGCCGGTGCGGGCAGCGCGAGCGCGGACCCGCACGACGACGCAGCCCGGACGCGCGGGGCGCTGCCGGGCGTGCCCGGGGACGCCTCGGTCTCGCCGGGCGCGGCTTCGGTGCAGGCGGCGGCGCCGTCCGCGGGGCACCCGGCGGACCAGCCCGCCCCCGCGGGGCCCGGACGGCCGCCCTCCGGGCAGCACGGCCCGGCGCCCCGGCCGTCGTCGGAGCGGCCGAGCCCGCCCGCGGGGCCGCCGCCGGTGTCCAGCCCGGTGTCCACCCCGACGCCGACGCCTCCGCCGTCCACCGGCGGGGCCTCGCCCTCGCCGGGCGCGCAGCCGAAGGCCGGGGGCTGAGACGGCGGCCCCGGATGTCACGCCGCTCACCCCGGCTGGGAAGGCGATTTGGCGTTCAGCGCCGTCTGTCGGTATGGTGGTAGATCGTTTGCCCCATTTCCCCGGCGCCACACCGAAGCGCGCCGTGCGGCGCGTTCCTTGACTCCTGTGGCTGACCGCATCGAGGCGGTTGTAAGCAACCTGCGGAGCTGGCGCGTGCCCAGTCTCCGAGAGGTTCAGCTTCAGCATGTCCATTGACACTGCCGACCGTTCTGCCATGCCCGAGAACATCGAGGTCGACACCGCTTCCGAGGAAGCCCCCAGCATCACCTTCGCGGACCTCGGGCTGCCCGAGCAGATCGTCCGCAAGCTCGCGCAGAACGGTGTGACCACCCCGTTCCCGATCCAGGCCGCCACCATTCCGGACGCCCTGGAGGGCAAGGACATCCTGGGCCGCGGTCGTACCGGCTCCGGCAAGACCCTGTCGTTCGGCCTGCCGCTGCTGACCACGCTCGCGGGCGGCCGCACCGAGCAGAAGCGCCCGCGCGGTGTGATCCTCACCCCGACCCGCGAGCTGGCGATGCAGGTCTCCGACGCGCTCCAGCCGTACGGCGACGTGCTCGGGCTGAAGCTCAAGGTGGTCTGCGGCGGCACCTCGATGGCCAACCAGATCTACGCGCTGGAGCGCGGCGTCGACATCCTCGTCGCCACCCCGGGCCGGCTGCGCGACCTGATCGACCGCGGCGCCTGCGCCCTCGACCAGGTGCGGATCGCGGTGCTCGACGAGGCCGACCAGATGGCCGACATGGGCTTCCTGCCCGAGGTCACCGAGATCCTCGACCTGGTGCCGGCCGGCGGCCAGCGGCTGCTGTTCTCCGCGACGCTGGAGAACGAGATCGACACGCTGGTCAAGCGGTACCTGGTGAGCCCGGTCACGCACGAGGTCGACCCCTCGGCGGGCGCGGTCACCACCATGACCCACCACGTGCTGGTCGTGAAGCCGAAGGACAAGGCGCCGGTCACCGCCGCCATCGCCGCCCGCAAGGGCCGCACGATCATCTTCGTCCGCACCCAGATGGGCGCCGACCGGGTCGCCGAGCAGCTGCGCGACGCGGGCGTACGGGCGGACGCGCTGCACGGCGGCATGACCCAGGGCGCGCGCACCCGCACGCTGGCCGACTTCAAGGACGGCTATGTGAACGTGCTGGTGGCGACGGACGTCGCCGCGCGCGGCATCCACGTGGACGGCATCGACCTGGTGCTGAACGTCGACCCGGCCGGTGACCACAAGGACTACCTGCACCGCTCGGGCCGTACCGCCCGCGCGGGTCAGAGCGGCACCGTGGTCTCGCTCGCCCTGCCGCACCAGCGCAAGACCATCTTCCGCTTGATGGAGGACGCGGGCGTCGAGGCGTCCCGCCACATCGTCGGCGGTGCGGGCTCGTTCGACGAGGACGTGGCCCGGATCACCGGCGCCCGCTCGCTGACCGAGGTCCAGGCGGACGCGGCCTCGAACGCGGCCCAGCAGGCCGAGCGCGATGTCGCCGAGCTGACCCGCGAGTTGGAGCGGGCGCAGCGCCGGGCGACCGAACTGCGCGAGGAGGCCGACCGGTTGACCGCCCGCGCGGCGCGCGAGCGCGGTGAGTCGGTCCCCTCGGCCCCCTCGGCCGACGAGACGGAGCAGCCGGAGGCGGTTGTTCCGGCGCAGGCCGCCGCGCCGGTGGAGGAGCGGCGTGAACGCCGCAACGAGCGGGGCGAGTTCGAGCGCCGGGGCGACCGCGAGCGGTCGGAGCGTCCGGCCCGGTCCTCGTACGAGCGGCGGGAGGAGCGCGGCTCCTCCTACGAGCGGCGCGACGACCGGCGGCCGGTCAACCGGGACCGCGACCGGGACCGGTCCTTCGACCGCCGTGACGACCGCCGTCCGTTCAACCGCGACGAGCGCCGTGATGACCGCCGCGACGACCGCCGCCCGTTCAACCGGGACCGTCGTGACGAGCGTCCGGCGTTCAACCGCGACGACCGCGAGCGCCGCCCGTTCAACCGGGACCGTCGTGACGAGCGCCCGGCGTTCAACCGCGACGACCGCGAGCGCCGCTCGTTCGACCGCCGGGACGACCGGGGCGGTTTCAACCGCGACCACCGCGAGCGCCGTGACCACCGGGGCAGCGACCGCCCGTTCAACCGGGACCGTCGCGACGACCGTCCGGCGTTCAACCGGGACCGTGACGACCGCCGCCCGTACGGCCGTCGGGACGACCACCGGGGCGCGTCCGGCACCGGTGCCCGTGGCTTCGACCGCCGGGCGGACAAGCCGCGTTGGAAGCGCAACGGCTGACGGCGGTAGCTGACCGAGACGAACCCGGACGATGTGCACCATCGTCCGGGTTCGTCGTTTTGTACCCGGAGGGCACGGCCCGCCTGGGCGGTAACGGTCTGGTTTCATACCTTTAAATTCCGCACGCGCTGCTTTGGAACCACCATCGCGGGGAAACGCAGTGGGCATGACAGAACTCAATGGTTCCCCGGGCGAAAGAATCGCCGCCGAACACCCCCCGCCGCCGCACGACTCCGACGAGGAGCGGCTGCGCCAACTCGGCTACACCCAGGTGCTGGCGCGGCGGATGACGGCGTTCTCCAACTTCGCCGTCTCCTTCACCATCATCTCGGTGCTATCCGGCTGTCTGACGCTCTACGGCTTCGGCATGAACACCGGCGGCCCGGCGATGCTGATCTGGGGCTGGGTCGGGGTTGGCCTGATGACGCTGATCGTCGGGCTGGCGATGGCGGAGGTGTGTTCGGCGTATCCGACCTCGGCCGGGCTGTACTTCTGGGCGCACCGGCTGGCGCCGCCCCGGACCGCCGCCGCCTGGGCCTGGTTCACCGGCTGGTTCAACGTGCTCGGCCAGATCGCGGTGACCGCCGGTGTGGACTTCGGCGCGGCGAGCTTCCTGGGCGCCTATCTGAACCTCCAGTTCGGCTTCACGGTGACCGCGCCGCGCACCATCGGGCTGTTCGCGGTGATCCTGCTGCTGCACGGTCTGCTGAACACGTTCGGCGTGCGGATCGTGGCGATCCTCAACGACGTCAGCGTGTGGTGGCACGTCCTCGGCGTGGCGGTGATCGTCGGCGCGCTCACCCTCGCACCGGCCAAGCACCAGTCCGCGTCCTTCGTCTTCACCCACTTCGTCAACAACACCGGCTGGCACAGCTCCCTGTACGTGGGACTGCTGAGCCTTCTCGTGGCGCAGTACACCTTCACCGGCTACGACGCCTCCGCCCACATGACCGAGGAGACCAAGGACGCCTCGGTGGCCGGGCCGCGCGGCATCGTGCGCTCCATCTGGCTGTCCTGGATCGCGGGCCTGGTGCTGCTGCTGGGCTTCACCTTCGCCATCCAGTCCTGGGACGGCACGTTGAACACCAGGACCGGAGTGCCGCCCGCGCAGATCCTGCTGGACGCGGTCGGCGCGACCGGCGGCAAGCTGCTGCTCCTGGTGGCGATCGGCGCGATGCTGTTCTGCGGGATGTCGTCGGTGACGGCCAACAGCCGGATGATCTACGCCTTTTCACGGGACGGCGCGCTGCCGTACTCGCGCGTCTGGCAGCGGATCAACCCGCGCACCCGCACCCCCACCAACGCGGTCTGGCTCGCCGCCCTGGGCGCGCTGGTCCTGGGCCTGCCGTACCTGATCAACTCGACCGCCTACGGGGCGGTGACGTCCATCGCCACCATCGGCCAGTACATCGCCTACGTCATCCCCATCTACCTGCGGCTGCGACAGGGCGACCGCTTCGACCGCGGCCCCTGGCACCTGGGCCGCTGGAGCCGTCCGATCGGCGTGGTGTCGGTGGCCTGGGTGACGCTGATCACGCTGCTGTTCATGCTGCCGCAGTCCAGTCCGGTGACCGCCGAGACCTTCAACTACGCGGTGATCGCCGTGCTGGCGGTGCTGGGCTTCGCCGCCACCTGGTGGCTGCTGTCGGCCCGCGGCTGGTTCCTCAAGGATCCGCGGCCCACCGACACCATATGAGATCGAAGCCAGGGCCCCCGCCCGGCTATGCTGCGGGGTGCGGGCCATTAGCTCAATTGGCAGAGCAGTGGACTTTTAATCCATTGGTTCAGGGTTCGAGCCCCTGATGGCCCACCGGCCCAGCGCCCCTCGCGGGGCGCTGACCTGTGAGATCGCGCCCCGGCTGGTTGCTTCGGCCGGGGCGCTTTCCCTTACCCGGGGCGTCCGCGGGGGTGGGCGGCTCGGCATCCGCCGACGGAGCGGACGCCGGACGGGGCACGCGGGACGGTTCCGCGGCGGCGTGACCGCACAGATGACGGCGGGTCAGGCTTGCGGCGTGTCGGCGCTGAGGGTGGTGTTGGAGCGCCTCCGCCACGGCGCGCTGGGCCCGGTCGGTCGTCACCGCCGCGCGGACGTCCGACAGCGCGGTCCGGTACGCCGTACGGCCGCCGCGCTCGGCCCACCCCCGGTCACCGGCGTGGCGCCGCTGACCAGGGTCCTTCGGGGACGTTCAGGGGCGCTTGGGGTCGAGGACCGCCGGGAGCTTCGGGGTGTGCGTCTTCGGGAGCTCCTTGGCGCCGGGGGTGCCGAGTTGCTGGGCGAGCCAGGGCAGGGCCTGGGCGAACGCCCTGGAGCCGAACTGCCAGTCGTGGAAGCCCGGAGCCACGTTCACCTTGCAGCTGATGCCGTCCCTGCCGGCCGCCGCGCACAGCTTGTGGGCCTGGACGATGTGCTTGCCCTCCTGGTCGCCGCTCTCGAACCAGCCGGAGATGTGCCGGTACCTGCGGTGGTGGGCCAGCACGGTCAGCGGGTCATGGGCGTTCCACGCCGCGGCGCTGCCGCCGTACAGCTTGTTGATGGTCTGCTGCTTGTTGCCGCTGTTGGGGCCGATGTCCCCGGAGATGTCCTCGAAGTGCGTGAAGACGTCGGGGTGCTCGACGGTCATGTCGACCGCGCAGGTGCCGCCCATCGACCAGCCGGCCACACCCCACTTGGCGGGGCTGGTGCTGCTGCCGAAGGTCTTCTCGATGTACCGGGGCACGTCCTTGACCAGGTGGTCCTCGGCCATACCCAGCGGGCCGTTGACGCACTCGGTGTCCACCTTGAAGCCGCCCGCCGGGTCGGCGAAGACCAGTATCGGCGAGAAGCCGTGGTGCTTCTCGGCGTACGCGTCGGAGGTCGC
The DNA here is from genome assembly GCF_029269905.1 of Streptomyces silvisoli. NCBI lineage: Bacteria > Bacillati > Actinomycetota > Actinomycetes > Kitasatosporales > Streptomycetaceae > Streptomyces > Streptomyces silvisoli. The sequence goes on from NZ_JARJBC010000012.1 coordinate 215,317, forward strand.
CACGGCGTTTCCGGCCCGTACCCAGTTGTCGGGCTCGGAGAACTCGCCGCCGATCATCTCCAGCACCGGCAGCTTGGGGCGGGCCTTGCTGCGGAACCACGCGGGCGGCAGGTAGACGAGTTCCTGGCGCGGCCGGAATCCGCTGTTCCCGGGTATGTTCACCGACACGATGCGGCCGGTCTTGGTCTTGCCGGTCACCGTGCCCAGTTGGGCCAGGGTGATCTGCTGCGGCAGCGGGCTGTCGGTCAGCTCGCCGATCGCGTCGTCCAGCGTCGGGTAGTAGCCCGTCGACAGGTTGAGCGCGTTGGCCCCGCACAGGACGGCCAGCAGGATGGCGACCGGTGCCAGCAGCCGCCGCCACCACCGGGCGCCGCGCCAGCCGACCACCAGGACGACCAGCGCGGTGATCGCCACCCCTGCCCAGATCCACAGCGAGAACGGCAGTGGATCGGTGATCCCGGCCGTCCTGATCACGACCACCGCCAGGACTGCGGTCACCGCGGCGGACGCGACGACGGCCGCTGGCGCCCGGCGCAGCCGCCAGCGCCGGTCCCGCCAGCCGATGGCGGCGAGGCAGGCCAGCGCGGCCGCTATTTGGACGGTCCAGGGGAACCAGCCGTCGAGCAGTGAGACGTTCATGGCGGGGAAGCGTAACCACGCAGGTTATGCCGCCGATCGATTTTCGTACCCGTGAGCGATCTTGGGGCACGGCTGCGACAAAAGAAACCCGGCCGTGTCGGTGCCCGGCCCGCGGCGCTTTCCGTCAACTGACCTGCGGACAAGGCCCGTTGGGCGGGCGGCTGGGCGGAGCGGGAGTTGCGGTCGGGTCCGCGCGGGCCGTTCCGGGCGCCGGTCGTGTGCGCGAAGTCACCGGTGCCCACGAGGGCGGCAGGCGACTGAACCCGTGTCCGGCGTGCGACGTACCGTGATGTGACGCGAGACGCGCCGTAGCTTCCGGTACCCCGGGTACGGGAAGCTGGGGACGGCCGCCGGTGCCCGGTGCGGGCAGGCGGAACGGACCTTTGCGTAACCGTGCAACAATGCGGCTGATCCCCACCTGGAATCGCTGGGATCGGGACCGCAGGATCTAGGGAGGGCGCGTGGCTTCACCCATGGTGAATCGGCGCAGGAACACCGAACTGGTGCTGATAGTCGGCGCCATCGCGCTCGGCATGCTGGGCTACGCCAGCGCCTCGCTGGCGCTGAACGACACCGTGTCCGGCAAGCTCTACATGGTCGGTGGCGTGCTCGGCGTGATGGCACTGGGCGCGCACTTCGCGGTCCGCCGCTTCGCCCCGTACGCGGACCCGCTGATCCTGCCGATCGCGGTGATGCTCTCCTCCACCGGTCTGATGCTCATCGGCCGGCTGGACATCAGCTACAAGGTGGAGTTCCCCAAGAGCTTCAGCGCCAAGACGCCGAACCAGGTCATGTGGATGGCGATCTCGATGGTGGTGTTCGTCGGGGTCATGATCTTCCTCAAACACCACCGGGTGCTGCAGCGTTACGCATACGTGCTGATGACGGTGGCCCTGGTGCTGCTGATAGCGCCGGTGTTCTCGCCCAGCGACACCTACGGCGCCAAGCGCTGGATCCAGCTGCCCGGCGCGACCCTGGAGCCCGACGAGTTCGTCAAGGTGGCCATCGCCGTCTTCTTCGCCGCGTACCTCACCGTCAACCGTGACGCGCTGGCGCTGGTCGGACGCAAGGTGTGGGGGATCAGCCTGCCGCGCGGGCGCAACCTCGGGCCGGTCATCGCGGTGTGGGCGGTCAGCCTGCTGGTGCTGGTCTTCGAGAACGACCTGGGCACCTCGCTGATCTTCTTCGGCGTGTTCGTGATCATGCTGTATGTGGCCACCGAACGCACCGGATGGGTGGTCGTCGGCCTGCTCATGGCGGTGGCGGGCGCCGGAATCGTCGGCTCGACCTCGTCCCACGTGGTCGGGCGTGTGGTGGCCTGGCTGCACCCGATGGACATCTTCCTGCCGCCCGCCCAGCGCCCGGCGGGCCTGGTCTCCGACCAGGCGGCGCAGGCGCTGTTCAGCTTCGGCAGCGGCGGCATCCTCGGTACCGGCCTGGGTCAGGGCCACCCCTGGCTGATCGGCTTCGCCGGGCAGAGCGACTTCATCCTCAGCACGGTCGGCGAGGAGCTGGGCCTGGCGGGCGTCACCGCCGTCCTGCTGCTCTACGTGCTGCTGGTGGAGCGCGGCCTGCGGACCGCGGTCGTGCTCACCGACCCGTTCGGCAAGCTGCTGTCCGCCGGGCTGTCGGCGGCGCTCGGCCTGCAGGTGTTCGTGGTGGCGGGCGGTGTCACCGGGCTGATCCCGCTGACCGGTAAGGCGCTGCCGTTCCTGGCCGCCGGTGGTTCCTCCGCGCTGGCCAACTGGCTGATGGTCGCGGTGCTGATCAAGCTGAGCGACGCGGCGGGCCGGATCTCCGAGGAGGCGTTGAGCCCGACGCCGTCGCTTGCCACTACCTCCGAGGCGCTGACTGCTGTGGTGCCGCGAGCTGCTGGCTGAGCCAGCCGAACGCGGCCGGGTACTCGCTGGTCCACGTCCCGTAGTTGTGCCCGCCGGTGGCGAGCAGCTCGGTCTGCACCCGGACCTTGCTGCCCTGCGCGGCGCGTACGAACTGCTCGATGTAGAACGGTTGGCTGAAACGGTCCTGCTTCGAGGTGGCCAGGAAGATCCCCACGTCTGCCTTGGAGTGCCGGACCATGTCGGTCGGGCTGTTGAGACGGCGCAGCTCGGGGTCGGACAGCACCGACGGGTCACCCGACAGCCGGTCGGGGTCGAGCGCGGCGCCCGCGCCGAACACGTTCGGGAACTCCAGCGGAAGCTTGGCGGCGCAGTAGCCGCCGGTGGAGAACCCCATCACGCCCCAGCTCTTGGGACCGGGGATGGTGCGGAACTTGTCCCTGATCAGGCTCGGTACGTCGGCCGACAGCCAGGTGGCCACCTTGCGGCCCGGGATGTCGGTGCAGTCGGTGTCGACGCTGCCCGGGTTGACCACCGGCATGGCCAGGATGAACGGATGCGCCTTGTTGGCGTCCACCAGCCGCTGGAAGGCGGTGGGCATCCCGCCGTGCTCCAGCCAGGACTGCGGTGAGCCGGGCACCCCGTGCAGCAGCATCAGCACGGGGAACCTCATGTTCCGGTTCTTGGGGTCGTCGTACTCGGGTGGAGTCCACACGATGACCTGGCCGGAGAGCTTGGAGTGCGCACCGTGGAAGTACGTGTCCAGGATTCCGGTTCCGCTTCGGCTGAACTTCGCTCTGGAGGCGGGCGGTCCGGGCATCGCGGCGGCGTTGGCGTTGCTGTTCGTGCCCAACAGGTCCGCCCAGGAGGCGTAGAGCCCGTAGCTGGTGTTGATCCACGCCGCGACCACGGAGATGGCCGTCAACTGACAGAGCAGGATCATGACCAACCGGGACAGCCAGCGCACCGGCCGCGGCCCGGGGATACGGGACCACAGCAACAGGGTGGCCAGGACCATCAGTACCGTCGCTGCGATCAGGACGGCGAAGAACGACGTGCCGGTGAGACTCACGACGTACTAGACGGGTGGAGAGGGGTTGGCGTTCCGCCGGATTCTGCCGATTCACGTGGTTGACGTACTGTTCACCGCCCGACCGCCGAGCCGTTACCGCGGCCGCGTGCCTACGGCTGGCGGCCCTTGGCGCGCTTCCGGTGCGCTTCCGGCGCGGGCGGCGCCAACTCCCTTGCGCTGGCACCGCTTTCCCCGAACGGGTTGGAAACAAGCCCTCGGGTCTATTAACGTTCGATAACGCAACGCCGAATCCCGCGCTCAAGCGCGGGAACCGGGGACCCATCCTCTGGGGTGAATCCGGCCTGTGCAAGGGCCGGTAGGAGACCTTCCTGCTTCCGAACCCGTCAGCTAACCCGGTAGGCGTGAAGGAAGGAAAGGAGTGCGCCACCAGTGGCGTCGCAGCAGCCCGCCTTCGCGGATTCCGCTCCCTCGGCCGATCCGGCCACCCCGGTTGACCCGGCCGCCGGTGACGGGGGTAGGCACCGGCTCCCCAAGCAGCGTTCCGTGTCGCGTGGTTCGACGGTTCTCGGCGTCGCCGCGATAGCCGCGGTCGGCGCTGGCGGGGTGGCCGCCGCCCAGGGCAAGTCCCCCGTCTCGATTCCGGTTTCGGTTCCCGACGTGCTGCCGCAGGTGGTGCACGCCGTCGCCGGTTCGACCGCCGAGCAGCCTCCTGCCGCCGCCCCCGCGGCGCCGCTGGACGCGGGCGAGTCGCTGCTCACCCGGATCCTGGCGCAGGCACAGGCGCAACGGACCACCGCCGACACCGCCGTACGCGAGACGGAGCGCAAGGCCGCCGAGGAGGCCGCCGCCAAGGAGGCGGCGGCGCAGAGGGTGCGCGAGGAGGCGGCGAAGAAGAAGGCCGAGGAGGAGGCGCGGCGCAAGGCGGCCGAGGAGGCCGCCGCCAAGGCGCAGGCGGAGCAGGCCGCCCAACTCGCCACCAGCTACGGCAAACCCGTCACGTCCTACACGCCCACCGCCGGTTTCGGCGAGTCGAGTTCGCTGTGGTCGTCCACCCACACCGGTCAGGACTTCGCCGCACCGACCGGCACTCCGGTGATGGCCATCCACAGCGGAACGATCACTTCCGCCGGGTGGGCGGGCTCGTACGGCTACCGCATCGTGCTGACCCTCGATGACGGCACCGAGCTGTGGTACTGCCATCTGTCCTCGATGGTGAAGACCGGCGGCAAGGTAACCACCGGCGATGTCATCGGCCGAGTGGGCGCGACCGGCAATGTCACCGGCCCGCATCTGCACCTGGAGGTCCGCCCGGGCGGTGGCGGTCCGGTCGATCCGCTGCCCTGGCTGCGGGACCACGGGGTTTCGGTATAACATTCAACAAGAACGCGTACTGAGCGCCCGTTCACCGCTGTTCGGTCGGCGACGCCCGACCGATGCCGCCGTTTACGCCGTGCCGCTCGCGCGTCCCTGAACCGCCGACGGCCCCGGTGCCATCCCCCGACACCAGGGCCGTCGGCGCACCACTTCTCAGTACTTGCGGTCGGCGGCTATCCATGCGGCCGCCGCGACCGTGCCCGCCGCGGTGAACACCGCCGGCCAGGCGCCGACCTTCTTCGCCAGCGGGTGCGAGCCCGCGGCGGCGGCCGCGTACAGCCCGGTCAGCGTGGCGGCCGTCTTCAGCCCGGCCTTGCCGTTCCAGTCCCGCGCGGCGAAGGCACCGGCCACCGCCAGCGCGGCACCGCCCAGCGGCCGCTTCTTGGTCCAACGCGCCACACCGTAACCGCCGACCAGCCCGGCCGCCGCCGCCACGGAACCCGGAATCCTGGGCATCCGCGTTACCTCCCGTTTCAAGGAACTCCTGTGTGGTTCCTGAGACTAACCCCGTCCGAAACGCCGCCGTGCGGTGGGCCGGTGCCTACCGGTCACGCCGTCCAGTTGCGCCCGAGCTGCCTGAGTCCCGCCAGGTCGAAGTCGGTGAACCGCCCGCCGCGGCTGCCGCTGTAGCCGCCGTTCGGGCTGCACATCAGAGGGCGGAAACCCCGGGCGTCGGTGACGCACCTGAACGGGATGTCAGCGCCCTTGGCGTCCTTGGCGTTGGGGTGGTCCAAACCCACCAGGTGCCCTATCTCATGGACGACGGCGTTCGCCTTCCACCAGTCCGGATCCTTCCAGGCCGGGGTCCAGTACTCGCTGTCTATCCTTGCTATGCCGCCGAACGCCGAGTGGTCGACGGTGTCGTAGCAGGGCAGCGCCCGGCTCATCCCCCGCTGCCCGTTCAGCGGCCGGTAGTCGAGGCTCATCACCAGGTGGTGCTTGGTGGGGCAGCCTCCCGTGAAGCCCTCCACCGTGCGGCTCAGGACGAACTTCGCCCCCGTGGCGCTGCTCAACTGGCCGAGTACCGGGGCGATGTACGGGGTCAGCCGCTCCCGGGCGGCGGCCGAGGTGAAGGTGAAGGTGTAGGGCTCGGAGCGGTTGACGGAGTGGATGCCCCAACTGGTCTCTATCGCCCACCCCCGCCCCGAGTAGACCTGCGCCGCGGACGCGGTCGGAGCGGTGGTCACGGCCACCACGGCCGCGACCACGGCCAGCAGCACGGCTGCGGTGCGTGTCTTCATGATCTCCCCCGTGTGATGGTGCGCGTTCAAGTGCCGAACTGGTGAACTCACCCCCGTGGAGCACCAGTTCGACGCTGGACATGACTCTACCGAGGGGCACTGACAATCCCCCTCGGCGATCGGGACGGCCCTGGTCCGGATCTCCGGCTTCCTGTCGGCGTCCCAGGCGGCCGGCGCCCGACAACGACGTCGTCGCGGCCAAGCGCGCCGGGCTCCGGGCCGGGCTGCTGCGGCGTGGGCCGTGGGGATTCGTCGAGCGGGGGCCGGACGGTGGTGCCGATGTGCGGCTCGCCGGGCTGGCCTAGTTGCCCGGTTGGGTGGCCGCGCGGCGCCGAGGTCAGCGGGGCGGGCCGTAGGGGCCGTAGTACGGGGGCGGAACCTGCGGGCCCGGCCAGGCGGGCAGGACCGGCGGGAGCACCGAGTACGCGGCCTGGACGAGGACCGGCTGTGCCAGGGCCTTGCGTTGCCACATGTGGTGCAGCAACTCCTGCTCGCGGACGGCGAAGTCCGGGTCCGCGTCCCCGCGTGCGGCGCGGGCCCGCAGGAACGCGAGCGAGGTGGCGAACGACTGGTACTCGCGCACCGTGCGGGCTGCCGCCGTGCCGCGGGAGCCGCGGGCCAGGTCACGGGCGAGTTTGCGGGCCTTCATCGACGACAGGGCGACCGGTTCGAGCGGCGCGAGCCAGCCTGCCATCGCGTACACCGGCAACTGGGCGCGGATCGTCCGTAGTTCGTTGCCCCGCGACCACACCGCGAGCCAGGCCAGCAGGGCGAAGACCGGGACCATGAAGGCCGCGTAGATCAGCAGGAAGCCGAACTGGCCAAGCGAGGACGAACCGTTCCATATGCCGTGCAGCAGCATGGCTATCGCCCAGCCGCCGAGCGGTGCCAACCAGCGGCGGGCCTGGCCGCGCCGGCTCATCGCGGCTATGCCGAAGCCGACGCCGGTCATGCTGGTGAACAGCGGATGCGCGAACGGGGACATGATCACGCGGATGAAGAACGTGGCGATGGTCGTGGACCCCAGGCCGGTCGAACCCAGCACCTGGTCCTCGCCGAAGGCGTTGCCGATGTAGAGGATGTTCTCGGTGAACGCGAAGCCGGTCGCCGTGATCCCGGCGACCACCACGCCGTCCACGATGCCCTGCACATCGCGGCGCCGGAACAGGAAGATCAGCAGCACCGCCGTGCCCTTGCAGGTCTCCTCGACCAGCGGTGCGACGAAGGTACCGCCCCAGGTGTCGCTCTCGCCGGGGTTCGAGGTGAACGTCGTCGCCAGCAGATGTGTCGCGTAGCTGTTGGCGAGCAGTGCCACGAGGGTCGCCGCGCACGCGCCCCAGGCGAAGCAGAAGACCAGGTTCCGCCAGGGCTGCGGTTCCACGCGGTCGATCCACAGAAACGTTCCGACGAGCAGTGGGACGGGCAGGACGGCCAGCGCCACGCCGACCAGGAAGCCTTCGGTGCCCGTCTGTTGGCGCACTATCGCCAAAATGATCAGACCGCACAGTGCCAGCAGGGCGATCAGCGCTCCGGCGCGCAGCGCCTTGCTCTCCCAGAACGCGCGGCGCGGCTTGTAGCGCCAGCGCTTGGGCAGCGCGAACTGCGGTTGCTGCTCGTACGACGGGACCGGGTGCGCGCCCTGCTGGGCGGGGACGGCGCCGGTCACCGGGGTGGGGTTCGTTCCGTTCGTACCCGGGGCCGGGTAGGCCGGGCCGGTGGGCCCGTACTCGTTCGGCCCGGTGTGCTGGGATCCGGAGGGACCGGGCGAATGCGGGTGCGAGTACACCCGTCGAGCCTAAGGCCGAAGGGGCGGTGTACGCGACGCCGCGTCGGGCTGCCGTTCGCAGGTGGGCGAGGTGGGGGCGCTGCGGGCCGTGGGGCTCAGCGGCGGGTGAAGATCAGGTCGTGCACGACATGGCCCTTCGCCAGACCCTGCCCCTCGAACTTGGTCATCGGCCTGGAGTCCGGACGGGGCGCGTAGCCGTCGTACGCGTTGCGCAGCTCCGGTTCGGCGCTGAGCACCTCCAGCATCTGCTCCGCGTACGGCTCCCAGTCGGTGGCGCAGTGGAAGACGGCGTCGGGGGCGAGCCGGGAGACGGCCAGTGAGACGAACTCGGGCTGGATCATCCGGCGCTTGTGGTGGCGGGCCTTGGGCCAGGGGTCGGGGAAGAAGACCCGCAGGCCCGCGAGCGAGCCGGGCGGCAGCATGTCACGGAGCAGGATGACCGCGTCGCCGTTGGCCACCCGGATGTTGGACAGGCCGTTTCGCTCCGCGAGACAGAGGAGGTTGCCCTGGCCGGGCGTGTGGACGTCCACGGCGAGGATGCCGGTGGCCGGATCGGCGGCGGCCATCTGCGCCGTCGCGTCGCCCATGCCGAAGCCGATCTCCACGATGACCGGGAGGTCTGCGCTGCCGAAGAGTGCCGTGAGGTCGAGCGGCGTGCCGTCGATGTCCAGACCCCACTGCGGCCACAGCCGGTTGATCGCGTCGCCCTGCGCGGCGGTCACCCGGCCGCGGCGCGGGTGGAACGTGCGGATCCGCTGCTCGTGGTGCGCGTCGGGATGCGGACGGGCCGCCGGACCGTTCGGGAACATCGGCGGCTTGCCCTCGCGGGCCGCGCGGGTGTTCTCGGCTTCGACGGTGGACGTGGGGGTGCGGGACTCAGACACAGTGCCCCCAATTCTAAGGGGGCGGCGGAGAAGACCCGGGGCGCCGAGATCCGGGGGCGGAGATCCCCGGGCCGACCCGATGGGCGCGACGGCTACGCGGCGGTCAGCGCTGCCAGGGCCCGCCGGGCCACCTCCCGGCCGATGGGCAGGGACGCGGTCGCCGCGGGGGATGGCGCGTTCAGTACGTGGACGTAAGGGCCGCTCCCCGCGAAGAGGAAGTCGTCGGCCAGGGTGCCGTCGCGCAGCACCGCCTGGGCGCGGACGCCCGAGGCGGCCGGTATCAGGTCCTCCGGGCGCACATCGGGTAGCAGGCGCTGGACGGCGCGGGTGAACGCGTGCTTGGACAGCGAGCGGCGGATCTCGTCGACCTCGTACCGCCAGTGGCGGCGGGCTATCCGCCAGGTGCCGGGGAAGGCGGCGGTCTGCACGAGGTCGCGCGGGCTGACCGTACGCCAGCCGTAGCCCTCGCGGGCGAGCGCGGGTACCGCGTTGGGGCCGATGTGGACGGCGCCGTCCACACCTCGGGTGAGGTGCACGCCGAGGAAGGGGAAGGCCGGGTCCGGCACCGGGTAGACCAGTCCGCGCACCAGGTCCGCGGCGGACGGTGCGAGCTCGTAGAACTCGCCGCGGAAGGGGACGATCCGCATCGCTGGGCGGAGACCCGCGAGGCGTGCGACGCGGTCGCAGTGCAGGCCCGCGCAGTTCACCAGCACCTTGGCGCGGAACTCCTCGTCGGCGGTCGACACGACCACCTCGCTGCCGCGCTGGGTGATCGCCCGCACCTGGCGGCCGTAGCGCAGGTCGGCGCCCGTGTCCTGGGCGAGACGGGCCAGCGTCTCGGTCACCGCGCGGAAATCGCAGACGCCGGTGGTGCCGACATGGATGGCCGCGATGCCGCGTACATGCGGTTCGTGATCCGCTATCTGGGACGGGACGAGTTCGCGCACCGGGATGCCGTTCTCCCTGCCGCGCTGCACCAGGCCGTGCAGGCGCGGCAGTTCCTCGCGCTCGGTGGCGACGATCAGCTTTCCGGTGACCTCGTGCGGGATGTCGTGCTCGGCGCAGAACTTGACCATTTCCGCCGCGCCCTGCACGGCGTAGCGGGCCTTGAGGGATCCCGGGCGGTAGTAGATCCCACTGTGGATCACGCCGCTGTTGCGGCCGGTCTGGTGCTGGGCCGGGCGGAGCTCCTTCTCCAGTACGGTGACCCGGGTGCCGGGGGCGGTGCGGGTGATCGCGTACGCGGTGGACAGGCCGATGATGCCGGCGCCGATCACCAGCACGGCGTCTGCGGTCGCCATCGCGTCACCTCCGTTTCCCTCGGGTCGTCCGCTGGGTGTGGTGCGGGTTCCATCATGGACCGGGGCACTGACAACGGCCCCCTTCTTTCCCGGCCACCCGCCCGTACGGTTCTTTCCCGCCCTCCCACCCGCACGGGGCTCCGCCCCGGACCCCGCACGGGGCTTCGCCCCTGTGCCCCGGTATGGGTGCGGGCCTGCGTCTGGGCGGGAGGGCCGCCGCGCCCGGTGCTGGGGGGCTTCGCCCCGGACCACCGGCGAGGCCCTGCCCCGGTCCGGCGAGGTTTCGGCCCTGCCCCGGTCCGGCGAGGCTCCGCCCCTGTGCCCCGGTGGCCGTGCGTGCCCGCGCCCCCGTGGGGCTCCCCGTGTGGCTGTGCCCGTTAGCGGGTCGTGCCCCAGGCGCGCCCGCGTGCTCTGGCGCTGTCCGCGCAGCGGTCCGCGCCACCGCTGCGTGGCTTCGTGCGCCTCCGTGCTCGCCGGACAGTGAACTGCCCACGGTATTAGCCGACTTGGGGCCGCCGTCCATGTTGGCTGGCCGCCAGGCCCCCGCGGGCTACGCCGGGGCGGCGAGCAGCGGGCGGGCGCGTTCGCGTAGTTCGGCTACTCGGGGTTCGTCGCCGTAGGGCTCCAGGCGGTGCAGTAGGTCGCGGACGTACTCCGTGGTGCGGGCGGAGGAGATGCGGCCCGCGACCTCCACCGCGCGGGCGCCCGCGGCGCAGGCCGCGTCCAGGTTGCCGGACTCCAGTTCCGCCACCGCGGAGACCACCAGGCGCAGACCGTGGGAGCGGACGAAGTCCTCGGTCGGGCGGGACAGCGCGGTCTCGGTGAAGCGCCGCACCTGGCGTGGCACCCCCAGATCGCTGTAGCACTCGGCGGCGTCGGCGGCCAGCCGGTCGTACGAGTAGAAGCCGAGCCACGCCGGATCCGGGTCGCCGTCGCGGGCCCGCTCCAGCCAGCCCTCGGCGGCCGACAGCGCCGTCCCGCACGCCTGCGGGTCGCCCGCCTTCGCATGGGCGCGGGCCTCGATCAGATGGAAGAAGCTCATCGTGCGGGCGGTCGCCAGCCCCCTGTTGCGCTCAAGTGCGGCCTGCGCCAGGTCCACGCCCTCGTCGGCGAAGCCGCGGTAGATGGCCTGCAGGCTCATGGACGCCAACACATAGCCGCCGAGCGGCACATCGGCCGCCGCGCGGGCCAGCCGCAGCGCCTGGATGTAGTAGCGCTGCGCGGCCTCCTGCTGGCCGGTGTCGAACGCCATCCACCCGGCGAGCCGGGTCAGTTCGGCGGTCGCGCCGAACAACGAGCGCCCGACGTCGTCGCTGTAGGAACCGAGCAGCAGCGGCGCCGCCTCCACCCGCAGGCACTCCGGCACCATGCCGGAACGCCAGTCACCGCCCCCGTACTTGGAGTCCCAGCGGCGGGCGTCGTCGGCCGCCTCACGCAGTTTGCGGACGTCCGCGTGGCCGACCCTCGGCACTCCGGACTCCGTCAACTCGCGTGCCACCGAACCATCCGCGGGAGTGATGAGCCAGCGGGACGCCGGGGTCGCGTACGCGGTCACCGCGAAGGAGCCGGTCAGGAAGTCACGGCGGCCCGCGAGGTCGAGGCGCCACAGGTCGGTCGCCGACTTCACCGCCTCGCTGACATCGCGCGGGAAGGCGAGCCCCACCTCGGGCGCCGGATCCGCGTCCGCGAGGCCGATCTCGTGCAACGGCACCGGGCGGCCGAGCTTGCTGCCGATCGCCGCGGCGATCAGATGAGGCGCCGCGCCCTGCGGCACCATCCCCTTGGCCACCCAGCGGGCGACCGAGGTCTTGTCGTAGCGAAGCGTCAACCCCCGTTGCGCTCCGAGGTCGTTGACCCTGCGCGCGAGCCCCGCGTTACTGATCCCGGCCAGGGCGAGCATGGTGCCGAGCTTCTCGTTGGGCCCGCGGTGTTCCCTCGTCATGCGCACTCCTCGTCCCGCTCGCCGCCCCCTGCGTCGCGGGCCGCGGACCGCTTCCCCCGCTGGCCGCCGGGGTCCTGCGACCGCCGACGCCCGTCGCAGGGCATGGGCCGAGACCCGAGCCACCGGGACGCCCGCTCCTCGGGTACACCCAGCGTAGTTCGCCGGATCCCGACCGTTAAGAGGAGTTGTCCCGGATGGCGAGATTCCTGCGCCGCACTGGTGTACGTGCTCCCGGAGTGTGTGGCTGTGCGCCCGTCCGTGCGCTCTGTGCGGGCCGCGGTGATCGCGCTTGCATTGGGCCGTGGGTCGGCCTGCCGTCGAGACTGCGGCTTCGGATTTGTCGGTGGTGGGCCAGGGGACACCGCTGCCTCATTCCCCGCGGGTGGCGGAACCGGTCCGGGGGGCGTGCCGACGCCTCCCGGACTGAGTGTTGGCCCGCGCGTGGCGTGTGGATACCCGCGCGACGTTGGCGAGAAATCGCCGGTTTGGGGATTGCGGGTCGGGGCACTGAGACGGGCTGCCCGTTCCGGACCACGGAGGGGGAGGCCCGGGGCGGGCAGCCTTATACCAGAGCTTTACGCAGTGGCCCAACGGCGGGCGCCCAGCCGCCACTTAATGCGACGCGCACCCCGCCGAACGTGTTCGGTGTACCCCCGCGCCACGCGGCACCCCGCCCGGGGCATACGCCAACCGGCATACGACAGACGGAACAAAACGCGCATACCGCCATATTGGCCCGCATCGGCGGCGCGGGACCACCGCTTCGCCACGCTCCCGTACGCCCCTGACGCTCCACTCCGTGGCAGCATGTTCCCAGAGCAGAGCCCTGATGTTCCCCGAGCGGAGATCTGTCCGGGCCCTGATGGAGCGGCAGTTCGCCGTGGTGCGAAGCCAGTTGTCCACAGCCGGTGGAGGCTGCGATGCGGTGGTTGGTGGGTTGGAGCAGCGCCGTAGCGCGTTCATCGGTCGTCGCCGGTCGGACCCTGCTGCCGGTCGGCGGTCAACTCCTGTGGGGTGACCCTGATCCGCTGTGGGCGGTCGGCGACTGGCGCGCCGACGAGATCCGGGTCATCACGGCCGACCCGACACGCCCCGGAGGCAACGGCGCACACGGCGCGTACGGAAGCGCGTACGGCACCGCGCCCGGATTCGGCTCCGGCCAGCGCAACGGCGGAGGCCCGGTGACCGTCCGCCTCGCCGTACTGGGCCGGTGCCTCGCCAGCGATGACGCGCTCCGCATCGGGCTCTACGCGGCGCGCGGCGGCGCGCTGCGCCATCTCACCATGTGGGCAGGGAGTTACACCGCGGTGCTCCAGATCGGGCGCCGCACCACGATCGTCGCCGACCTCGCCGGAGCCCGCCCGGTCTTCCACACCCCGTGGGCGGGCGGCACCGCGTACGCCACCGCCGCACTGCCGCTTGCCGACCTCGTCGAGGCGAGCCTGGACGTCACCCACCTCGCCGCCCAACTCGCCTGCCCCGACTCGCCGGAGGCGCTCGGCAACGGCACTCCGTACCAGGACGTGCGCCGGGTGCCGCCCGGTCACGCGCTCATCCTGCGCGAGGGCGCCCCGGAGATCACCGGCTACGAGCCGCACGCCTCCCTCGCGGTCGGAGCGTCCCGTTCCGCCACCGACGCCGAGCAGGCGGTCGCGGGTGTACGGGACGCGCTGGTCGAGGCGGTACGCGCCCGGCTGGCCCAGCCGCGCTACGTACCCGAGCCCGGCGACGCGCCCGCGCCCGGGATCGGCGCCGACCTGTCGGGCGGCAGCGCGTCCGCGACCCTGGCGCTGCTCGCCGCGGGCCTGCCCGGTATGCCGGGAACGCCGATCGGGCTGGGGGCGCAGGCCGGGCAGCGGCTGCGCGCCGTCACCTTCAACGACCTGGCCACCAGCGGGGAGCAGGGGCGCGACGCGGAGCTGGAACGAGCCCGCAGGATGGCGGCCGACCCCCGGCTGCACCACGTGGTGGTGCCCGGCGGTGCCGAGTCCCTGCCGTACGCGGACCTGTTGGACAGCGGTCCGCTGACCGACGAGCCGGGTCCCGCGTTGATCACCGCGGAGCGGCATCGGCGGCGGCTCGCGGCGGGTGGCGCCGACCACTTCATCGGCCATGGCGCGCGCCACGTGCTCGACGCGCACCCCGCGCGGCTCGCCGATCTGCTGCTGGAGCGGCACCGACGCCATCTGCTGCGCCCCGCCGCCGCGTTGGCGCGGGCCGAGGGGGCGTCGGCGCGCTCCGCGTTCGTACCGCTGACGCTGTACCGGGCGGCGCGGCGGCTCGCCCGCACGCCTTATCAACAGGGTGTGGAGGACGCGGCGGGCCGGCTGCTGGCACGGCGCTTCGACGACGCCGGCGCGGGTGGGCTCACGGCGTCACTGGCGGCGCTCACCTGGTGCCGTCCCGGGCCCGCGGCCCGCTGGCTGACCGGGGAGGCGCTCGCCGAAGTATCGATTCGGTTGTCCGACGCGGCTGCCCGGCCCGGCTCCGTGGGCCGTCCCGGCGAGCGGCGGGCCCGCGCGGCGCTCGCCCGTGCGGCGGCTGATCTGCGGGTTTTCGAGCAGGCGGTGGAGGTGCGGAGCCAGCGGCTGCATGCGCCGTTCCTGGACAACCAGGTGGTGCGGGCGGCGCAGGCGCTGCCCGAGACGATGCGGGTGCGGCCCGGAGCGCGGGCCTCCGTGCTGCGCGCGGTACTGGCGGGGGCCGGGGTGCACGATCTGCCGCCCGGGTGGGGCGCCACGACCAACGCCTCCGGCGCGGTACGGGTAGGGCTGCGCGCCGCTGTGGACGACCTGATGGACCTGTTCAGCGCGCCGCTGCTGGCCGACGCCGGGCTGGTCGACGCGCGGGTGGTACGGGGGGCGCTGCGCTCGGCGGCGGACGGGGAGGCGTTGCCGCTCGACGGGCTGGGGGAGTTGGTCGCGACGGAGGTCTGGCTGCGGCGGCTGCTGGCGCGACGGGGGTCGTGCTGGACGGGGCCCGACGCGCCGGGAGTACTCGCGCTGGCCTTTCGGGCGATCTCGCTGCCGCCTACGCACTAGCCGGGCCTGGGGTTCGCCCACCCGCCTGCCCGTTCGCCGTCGGCCTTTGGTGCGCCGTCGCACGCGGTTGGTCGCGGGTCCGGTGGCCCCGTGGGAAAAGCGGGTTGGCGCGTGGGAGATCATCCCCCACTCACAAACCCGCGGCGCGGCCGCGAACCGGAACGTGCACAGTCGGCGGCGATCGGTCGGGCAGTGCGAAAACTCCGAACCCTGGCAGGGCCGCACCCAGGGGGCGGGGGAGAATGAGACGTGCGCTACCAACTCCTCGGCACGACGGAAGTCGCCGGAGCCCCGCTCGCCGGGGCCCGTCTGCGCGCCGCCCTCGCTGCCCTCGCGCTCCGTGCGGGGCGCCCCGTCGCGCCCTCCGTGCTCATCGACGAGGTGTGGGGCGGCGACGAGCCCGAGGACGCGCACGGTGCCCTGCAAGCGCTGGTGTCCCGGCTGCGCCGGGCCCTCGGCCGGGACGAGGTCGGCTCCGGCCCGGCCGGCTACGTACTGCACGCCAAGGCCGAGGACGTCGACCTCTTCGTGTTCGAGCGCCTGACGAAGGACGGCGCCACCGCGCTCGGCGAGGGAAACGCGGCGGCCGCCGCGAGCGCGCTGGACGAGGCCCTCGCGCTCTGGCGCGGCCCGGCGCTCGCCGATCTCCCGGACCGTTCCGCCGCCGCCCGCTGGGAGGCCCTGCGGCTCACCGCGTTGCAGCACCGCGCCGAGGCGCACCTCGCGTTGGGACGCGCCGCCGACGTCCTACCGCAGTTGCAGGAACTGGTGGCCGAGCATCCGCTGAACGAACCGTTCCGCGCCCAGTACATCCGTGCGCTGCGCGCGGTCGGCCGTACCGCCGACGCCCTGGCGGCCTACGAGCAGACCCGCACCGCCCTCGCCGACAGCCTGGGCACCGACCCCGGTACCGAACTGCGCGCGCTGCACGCGGAGTTGCTCGACCCCCGTCCCCCATCGCGCCAACCACCGCCCGCGCCCCCGGCCCCCGCCGCACCCGGCAACCTCCGTCCCCGCCTCACCAGCTTCGTCGGCCGGGAGGACGACCTGCGCGCACTGCGGGACGACATGGCCCTGCACCGGCTGGTGACCCTCGTCGGGGCGGGCGGCTCGGGAAAGACGCGGCTGGCGGAGCAAGCCGGAACCGAACTCGCGGCCATGTACCCGGACGGGGTGTGGGTCGCCGAGCTGGCGCCCGTCGCCGATCCGGGCGGGGTGGCCCGCGCGGTGCTCAACTCCGTAGGCCGTAGCGACACCGCCTTGCTGACGAGCACGGCGCCGGTCGCCGAGCCCACCGAGCGGCTGCTCGAACACTGCGCGCACCGCCGCATGCTGCTGGTCCTCGACAACTGCGAGCACGTCATCGGCGCCGCCGCCCGTACCGCCGAGGCGCTGCTGGCACACTGCCCGGGAGTGACCGTGCTGGCGACCAGCCGGGAACCGCTGGGCGTGCCCGGCGAGGCGGTCCGCCCGGTGGAACCGCTGCCTCCGCCCACCGCGTACCGGCTGTTCGCCGAGCGCGCCGCGGCCGTGCGCCCCGGCTTCGACGCGGACGCCGACCACGAGGCGATCGCCGAGATCTGCCGCCGCCTGGACGGCCTGCCGCTCGCCATCGAACTCGCCGCCGCCCGGCTGCGCATGCTCACCCCGCATCAGATCGCCGACCGGCTGGACGACCGCTTCCGCCTGCTGACCAGCGGCAGCCGCACCGTGCTACCGCGTCAGCAGACGCTGCTCGCGGTGGTGGACTGGTCCTGGGGGCTGCTCGACACCCGGGAGCGCACCCTGCTGCGCCGGGTGTGCGTCTTCTCCGGCGGCTGCACGCTGGCCGCCGCCGAAGCGGTGTGCGCCGACGGCACGGAACTGCGCGAGCGGGACGTGCTGCACCTGATCGGGTCGCTGGTGGACAAGTCACTGCTGGTCGCCGAGGAGTTGCCGGACGGGGTGCGCTACCGCTTCCTGGAGACCATCCAGGAGTACGCGCGGGAGCGCGCCGCCGAGCATCCGGACGAGGTCGCCGCCACCGCCCGCCGCCACACCGCTTACTTCCACGACCTGGTGCGGACCGCCGATCCGAAGCTGCGCACCGGGGAGCAACTCCCTTGGCTGGAGCGGCTGGAGACCGAGCTGGACAACGCGCGCGGCGTGCTGAAGCGGGTGATCGACGAGGGTGACGAGGAGACGGCGATCTCGATGGTCTCCGCGCTCGGCTGGTTCTGGTGGCTGCGCAGCTACCGGGACGAGAGCGCCGGGTGGATCTCGCGGGTCGTCGCGCTCGGCGAGCCGCCGACGGATCGCAGCGATCCGCTGTTCATGTCGCGGATGGATCTGCGGCTGGTGCAGTTCTTGCTCAGTGCCGACCGGGCGAGCGTGGCGGGGGTGGTCCACGACGAGGTCAAGGCGGTGGCCCGGCAGATCAGAAGCGTCTACGCCGAGCCGGGGCCGCACAGCGCGCGCTTCCCCGGACTGCTGTGGCCGTTCGTCGGATATCACCTGGGCGGACAGCAGGATATTCGGGCGCACACCGACGTCATGGTGGACAACTGCCGTGCGTACGGCGGCGAGTGGGAGCTCGCGTGTGCGCTGACCTTCCGCACGCACGTGATCATCGACATGCCCGGTGGGCTGAACACCGCCGATGCCGACTGGGCGGAGCTGGCCGAACTGGCCGAGCGGGTGGGGGATCGCTGGCTGATCGCCCAGGTGCGTACCGCCAGGGCCGAGTTGGCGATGGCGCGCGGCCAGTACGCCACCGCGCGCGCCGACCTGGAGGCCTCCATCCGGCTGTGCGAGGAACTGGGCGCGCGCGCTGAGCACCCGTTTCTGGTGGCCAGGCTGGCGGAGTTGGCCACCAGGGAGGGTGATGACGCGACGGCCGAGCGACTGCTGGAACAGGCGGAACGGGAGGCCGACCACTATGGCGTCTGGGATGCCCGTACGTATATCCGCTGTCTGCAAGGCACTATCGCCGCACGTGCGGGCGATGTATCCAGAGCCCGTGAGCTGTGCGATATCGCCCGAGCCGAGGCCGAACTGGGCACCCCGCCGCCGATGTTCACCGCTTTCCTCACCGGCCTGGACGGCGATGTGCTGCTCGCCGAGGGCAAGCGGCCCGAGGCGGTGGACACGTTCCGCCGCGCCCTGCACGAGGGCATCGCGGCGCAGTGCACCGAACCGCTGCTCGCCACCCTCGCCGAGCGAGCCGCCGTCGGCCTGCTGGAGTTGGGCCGACCCGCGGACGCGCTGCGGATGTTGGGCGCGGCGACCACACTGCGCGGTTCGCTGGCCCGACCGGTGCCGGAGCGAGCCGACGCGGCACGGGTACACGACCAGGCCCGTGCCGTGCTGGGCGACCAGGCCCACGACGCCGCGTACGCGGAGGGCCTGCGGCACACCGTCGGCGAGGCCGTCGAACTGCTGGACGGCGTCACCGGCAACTGATGCGTGACCGCGCCCAGTCCGCGAGGTTCAGGAACGGCCCGCCGCCCGCGTCCCGTACGACCAGGCGCAGCGTCCTGTACCCGGTGAGGTCGGCGTGCACCGGCACCGGACCGCTGTCCGCGGTGACCACGCCCGAGGTGAACAGCGGGGTGTCGTCGCCGTAGACCTCGAAGCGCACCGCGCCGCCCTCCGCCGACAGGTCGTCCAGCCCGGCCACCGCGTCATACGAGGTGCAGGCGCGGTTGAGGTCGATCTCGACGGACGAGGGCGTGTGCACGCTCACCCCGTCCGGGTAGTTGGTGCCGTCCATCTCCAGGTCGTAGCGGTGCCACAGCCAGTTGAACGCGTCCGGCCGCACCTCCGGTCCCGTGCCGTCGCCGAGGACGCCCAGCGGTAGCTCGTTGAGCTGGTAGACGGTCGGCGGCGCGAGCGGTGGCGGCGTCGGCGTCGGGGTGGGCGACGGGGCCGGCCGGGGCGCCGGTGGGGTGGGCTTGGGAGTTGGCTTGGGCGACGGGGTCGGGGTCGGCGTCGGGGTCGGCGTCGGCGTCGGCAGGGCGACACGGGCGGGTGAGGGCGGCGGGGCACTCGGCCTAGGGGTGGGAGCCGGCGCCGGGGACGGTGGTGATGCCTTCGGTACGGGGCCGATGGGCGCGGCCTTCACCGGCGGCTTGGCTTCCGCCTTCGGCGCGGGGTGGTCGTTGCCGAGCAGGACGGCGGCGATCGCCACTCCGCCCGCCGCGACCACCACGCCCGCCGCGATGCCGATCTTCGCGGGCATCCCCACGCCCTCGGCCGCCGCCGCACCGCCCGCCGCGCCGCCGGAGCCGGAGGCCCCGCCGGCCCCCGCCGCCGCACCAGCACCGGCCGCCGCTCCCGCGCCTGCCGCGCCGACCGCGGCGATCCCGGCCGCCTTGGCGACGTAGGACGCGGCGAACCACCCGATCGTGGCAACCGGCAGCAGGCCCTTGAGGCAGGCGTTGACATCGGCGAGGTCGGCCGCCGCCGCACGGCATCTGCCGCATGTCTCAAGGTGCTTGCGCAACTCCCGGTCCGCGCGCAGCCGCAGACCGCCGCGGGCATGCGCGCCGAGCCGGTCCGCGTGCCGGGCGCACTCGCCTTCGGCGGTCAGCGCGGAGCTGACATGGGCCTGGAGATAGGCCTGGCGCAGCCCCTCACGGGCCCGGTGCGCCAGCACCGCGGTCGCGTTGGCGGTCAGGCCCAGCAACGGGGCGATCTGGCTGGGCGACTCCTGCTCGACAGCGGTGTGCCACAGCACCGCCTGCCACCGCTCGGGCAGGGTCTTGAATGCCTTCACCGCGAGCGATTGGTCGGCCTCCTGCATGGCCCGCACATCGGCGCCGGGATCCGTCCCGGCACCGAACGCCCCGCTCCCGCCGCTGCTGTTCGCACCGGCGGCGCCGACCGCGAACACCGCGAAGTCCTCGACCAGTTGCTCCCGTTTCGCACTGCTCGTCCAGGATGCCGCGACCCGCCGCACCGTCGTCAGCAGATACGCACGTACCGCCGCGTCCGGCCCGGCGCCACCGCGCACCGCCTGAAGGGTGCGGGCGAACACCTCACCGGTGAGGTCCTCCGCGGTGTAGGCGTCCCGGCAGCAACCGCGCGCATAGCGGCGTACCGCGTCGGCGTGCCGCCGGTACAGCTCCTCGTACGCGCTGTCGTCACCGTCACGCACCCGTGCCACCAACTCGGCGTCGGACGGCGGCAGTTGACCACCACCCGAGCGCTCGCGCTGCTGCGGTACGAACTCGTCGGCCGCGCCGCGTCCGCCGCCGGACCGCCCGGGGGCGTCCGCCGCGCCTGGGGCGCCCGCACCCGCGGGAGCCTGGCCCGGAACCCGCCGGTGCAGCCCACGGCCGGGTCTGGGGCCCTCGCCGGAGCCACCGGAGCCACCGGAGCCACCGGAGGCCTCGGAGCCGCCCGCATCCCGGCCGTCACCGGACCGCGCGCCGCCAGTGCCCCGAGAGTCGTCCTGTCCGTCAACGCCCATCGCGCAAGCTCCACAACCCGCCGCCGCACCAAGCCACGGCCAAGGGTCGCACACCCCCATGACGCACGCTCCGGGCTGTCACCGGAACCACTCGTCCGGGCAGACTTCCCGCTTCGCACCTGAACGTTCACCCGTACGAGGGTGACCATCCGCCGCCGGACCGTGGGCGGCACGCCCCGATCCAGTGGCGGACCGGCGGCCGACTACGCCGTACGTATCTGCGGACGCGACCGAAGCCCCTCCAACAGGATCTCCAACAGCCGCGCCGAAGCCGCCGCCTGCTGCGCCGCGTCCGGCAGCGAAGGCGCCGCGGTGGCTATCACCAACAGCACGTCGGCCACTGCCACATCGGGCCGCAACTCGCCCGCCGCACGCGCCCGCTCGACCAGTTGGCCGACCACCGTGAGTAGCGCCGTGATGCCGCCGTCGTGCTCCGCGCCGACCGTCGAGCGCGGCTCGACCAGCCGCGGCGACTCAGGCCCGTGGCCGTCCACACGGTGCGGCACGACCGCCACCGACTCGCGCTGCTGCGGAACCCTGGCCTCGGCCAGCTCGGGCGCGCTGGTGTCCACCCGCAGCACCTGCGGCGGCAGCAGCCGCCCTGCCCCGGACGCCACCGAGGTGCGCAGGAACCGCGAGAGCGCGGCCCACGGATCGTCCTCCTGTCCGAGCGCGGCGCGGGCCTGCTCGGTCAGCCGGGCGGTCTCCTCCTCGGCGATCCGGCGCACCAGCACGTCCTTGCTGGGGAAGCGCCGGTAGACCGTGCCGACACCCACCCGGGCGCGTCGCGCCACGTCCTCCATCGGCGCGCCGTAGCCCAGCTCGCCGAAGACCTCGCGCGCCGCCCGCAGCACATGCTCCAGATTGCGCTGGGCATCCACCCGCAGCGGTGTGCCCCTGCCCCCCGAACCCCCCGTCGTCAGGCCGTGCGCACGTCCATGGGCACGGCCGTGTCCGTCACCGTCAGTGTTGATGGTCATCGCCCACTGCGGGTCCTGAATATGCATATGTATCCCCCGGTTGTGACGTCTCCCCCCGGAGACTCCCCCAATGTCCCTTCGGTGCCGGGCACTTGCCCGTACCGATGACGTACCGCTGTACGAACATAGTTGAGCCCAGGTCAAGAATGAAGGGGGAGGTTCCGCCCGGACCGCCCCGATCGCGTACTTCCCCGGACTGCCTTCCAGCATCGTACGAGTCTGTGAGCCAACCATGATCGGCCTGTGGACAACGTTGTGCGGCCCTGTGGACAAACCACCGCTTGTCGGTGCGTCATGGGAAGGTGACACAGCCAGCACGGATCCTGGTGGTCGGCGGCGGATACGTCGGCATGTACGCGGCCCTGCGCCTCCAGCGCAGGCTCAGGCGCCGCGAGGCCGAGGTCGTCGTCATCTCGCCCGACCCGTACATGACGTACCAGCCGTTCCTCCCCGAGGCGGCCGCCGGGTCCGTGGCGCCCGCGCACGTCATCGTGCCGCTCCGGCGCGTCCTGCCCCGCTGCCAGGTCGTGGTCGGGGAAGCGCGCCGCGTCGACCACGCCAGACGGACGGCGTATGTCTCCACGCCCGCCACCCGCAGCGAGGGCGGCGGCGACGCCGAGCTGCGCTACGACGAGATCGTCCTCGCCCCGGGGTCGGTCTCCCGCACCCTGCCGATCCCCGGACTGGCCGAGTCCGGCATCGGGTTCAAGACCGTGGAGGAGGCCGTCGGCCTGCGCAACCACGTGCTGGCCCAACTCGACATCGCCTCCTCCACCCGCGATGTCGAGGTCCGCGACGCGGCGCTGACCTTCGTCTTCGTCGGCGGTGGATTCGCCGGGGTCGAGGCGCTGGGCGAGCTGGAGGACATGGCCCGCTACGCCACCCGCTACTACCACAACGTGCTGCCCGACGACATGCGTTGGGTGCTGGTGGAGGCTACCGACCGGATCCTGCCGGAAGTCGGCGAGGACCTCGGCCGGTACGCGGTGCGCGAGCTGCGCGGCCGCAACATCGACGTACGGCTGGAGACCCGGCTGGCCAGATGCGAGAAACGGATCGCGGTACTCAGCGACGGCGCGCGCTTCCCCACCCGTACGGTGGTGTGGACCGCCGGGGTCAAGCCGCATCCGCTGGTCGCCGCCACCGACCTGCCGCGCGACCCGCACGGCCGGCTGCGGGTCACCGCCGCGCTACGGCTGGACGGCACCGAACACGCCTGGGCGGCCGGTGACGCCGCGGCCGTACCCGACCTGACCGCGCAGAAGCCCGGCACCGAGTGCGCCCCGAACGCCCAACACGCCGTCCGCCAAGGCAGGCTCCTCGCCGACAACATCATCGCCACCCTCCGCGGCGGCGAGCCCCAGGAGTACCGGCACGCCCTGATCGGCTCGGTGGCCTCCCTCGGCCTGCACAAGGGTGTCGCCCATCTGTACGGGCGCCAGGTCAAGGGCTACCCTGCGTGGCTCATGCACCGCGTCTACCACCTCAGCCGCCTCCCAACGGCCAACCGCAAGTCCAGAGTCCTCGCCGACTGGACCCTGGCCGCGCTGTTCAAGCGGGAGATCGCGGCACTCGGCTCCCTGGAGAACCCCCGTGCGGAGTTCGAACTCGCCGCAGGCACCGGCAGACAGCCGGACGTCTGACCCCGGCTGGGCCCACCACCGCCCCCAACCGAGGCACTCGCCGCACTGCCACATCCGTCCCTCGCCAACTACGCTCCAACACTGCGATGGTGACGGCGGGTACGCCCGTACCTGCGAAGAGTGACACATGCGCCTGACACGGGCAGAGTGTGACACAGAAGAGAAACTGGGCGTTTACCCCACGGCCGCCCGGCAGAGCCACCCGGTACGACAGCACGAGGCATCAATCTGTGAATCTGACGCGCTGGAGCGCCCGGCTCCCCGGAACACAGCGACGCGCGGCGGCTGCCGCCGCGGCAGCGGATCCCACCGCCACACCGGGCGCCACCGGTGCCACGGGATCCGTCCCCGCCGCCCGCGCGGCGCGGCACCCCGGGGCGACCGCGGCCGACCAACTCTCCGTCCATGACGTCCTCGGCCAGGTACCGGCGCTGATCGCCATCACCTACGGGCCCGAGCACCGCACCGGGTACGTCAACGACGCCTACACCGAGGTCTTCGGCGCCCGCAAACCCGGCGAACCCGCCCGCGAATCGCTGCCCGAACTCGCCGAACTGGGCCTGTTGCCGCTGATGGACCAGGTGCTGCGCAGCGGACGCCCGCGCACCGTCAAGGCCCGCAAGGTGACCTGGGCGTGTGGCGCGAACGAGGAGCAGCGCAGCGGCTACTTCACGTTCACCTGCACCCCGTTGGCGAACACCGCGCTGGAGAAGGCCGCGGCCGAGGGTGCCGCGGAGGGCGGTGTGCTGGTCTTCGCCGCCGACGTCACCGACCAGGTGCGCTCCGCCGAACGGCTGCGGGCCAGCGAGCGGTTGCAGCGCGAGGCAGCCGTCACTTTGCAACGCAGCCTGCTGCCACAGGAGTTGGAGCAGCCCGACGACCTGCGGGTGGCCGCCACCTATCAGCCCGGCGGCACCGAGGCCGCCGTCGGCGGCGACTGGTACGACGTGATCACCCTCGGCGCGGGCCGCACCGCCCTGGTGATCGGCGACGTCATGGGCCGCGGAGTACGCGCCGCCGCCGTGATGGGCCAGCTGCGCACCGCCGTAAGGGCGTACGCCAGGCTGGACCTCCCGCCGCACGAGGTGATCCAACTCCTCGACGGGCTGGCCGCCGAGATCGACGCCAGCCAGATCGCCACCTGCGTCTACGCCGTCCACGACCCCAGCGAGGCCCGGCTGACCTACGCCTCCGCCGGGCACCTGCCCATCGTCATCCGTGCGGCGGACGGCACCGTCCACCGCGCCGAGGGGCCGACCGGCCCACCGCTGGGCACCGGCGGCTGGCTGCACGCCTCGGGGTCGGTCCCGCTGGAGCCCGGCGCCACCGCCGTGCTCTACACCGACGGGCTGGTGGAACGCCGCGACGAGGACATCGACGAGGGCGTCGCCGGGCTGGAGCGGGCACTGGCCGGAGCCAGCGGCACCCCGCAGGTCATCTGCGACCGGCTGCTGCGCACGCTGGGCGTCAGCTCGGACCATGACGACGACGTGGCGGTACTGGTGCTGCAACACCCCCGGCACACCGGGGCCGAAGCGGAACTGTTCCGCAACGCCTCACTGGACCTGCTCGGCGGCGTCGAAGCGGCGCCCCGGGCACGGGCGTTCGCCACCGGGGTGCTCGCGTCCTGGCGGTTCCCGGTGGAGTTGCGGGACCTGGGCGTGCTGGCCACCAGCGAGCTGGTGGCCAACTCGCTGCAACACGGCACCCCGCCCATGCGGTTGCGGCTGCGCCGCACCGACCGGCGACTGATCATCGAGGTGACCGACGGCGACGACCATCTGCCACGGCGGCGGCGCGCCGATCCCGGAGACGAAGCGGGCCGCGGGATCGCGATCGTCGCGACCATCGCCTCCTCATGGGGCTCGCGGCGGACACCGGGCGGCGGGAAGACCGTCTGGTGCGAGTTCGCCCTGCCGGGTACCGGCGGCTGACCGCTCAGGCCGCCGCCACCACCCGAGCCGTCTCCGCGGACGGCGCGGACACGGCGGCGGCACGCATCGGCGAGTCCTGTACAGGAGTGAGGCGCCGCCCCAACCGCAGCGACAGCACGGTGATCGCCAGTGAGCAGCCGACCAGCATCACGATGTACGGCGTGTACAGCCCAAGGCCCGCCAATATGCCGCCGACCAGCGGCCCGACGGCCAACGCGAGCTGCTTGACCAGCGCGAACGCCGAGTTGTACAGCCCGACCATGCGGCCCGGGGCCAGATCCGCCACCAGCGGAGCCACCGTCGGCGCCAGCAGCGCCTCGCCCAGCCCGAACAGGGCGTACGTGGAGATGATCGCCCCGGTCGCCCACATCTGGTGCCCGTGGATCAGCCCGGAGGCGCCAGCCGCCAGCCAGGCGACCGTCCATATCAGCCCCACCGCCGCAATGACGCGGGTGCGCCGACGCCGCTCCACGGGCTTGAGTACCAGGAACTGCGCGATCACGATGACCGCCGTGTTGGCGGCCAGCGCCACGCCCAGGGTGGCGGGCTGGATACGGGTGACATCGGTGGCGTACGCCGACAGTCCGGACTCGAACTGCCCGTAGCAGGCGAAGAACATCACCGCGCCGAGCACGCACAGCTGCACCATCGACCGGTCCGCGAGCAACGCCCGCCAACCGCCGATCCGCTCACCCTCCGGCGCGTCCTGGATGTCCTCGATCGCGACGGTACGCGGCAGCCGCACGGTCGCCACGATGGCGGCCAGCACCAGGAACATCGCCGCCTCTATGGCGAACAGCCGGGTGAACGAGCCGGGGTGGGCGGTGTCCACCAGCAGCCCGCCGAACAGTCCACCTATGCCGAGCCCCAGGTTGTTCAGGAAGAACTGCGTGGCGAAGGCGCGCGAACGCGTCGTGGTGCTGGAGCACCAGACGATCAGCGTGGCCAGCGCGGGCTGGATCACCGCCATGCCCGCACCGAGCACGCCGGAGGAGACGATCGCCATCGGGGCCGACGTCGCCAACCCGAACCCCAGCGAACCGACCGCGGAGACCACGGAACCGACGAGCACTACGGGCAGCGGACCCCGCCGGTCGATGACCCGACCGGTGAACGGCAGCACGACCAGCGCGGCGGCGGCGAAAGCCCACAACACCACGCCCGCGGTGACGGCACCAAGATCTCGAACCCGCGCCACGTAGACGAACAGGAACGGGACCGTGAAGCCGTTGCCGAACGCGCTCAGCGCGTTCCCGAACTGGATCCGGCGCAGCGCTGCGCCCATTGCCGTGGTCACACTCACCTACCTCTGGTGCGAGAGCCCGTGGTCTACGAGCTCGAAGACTTCAACCCTAAACTTCGAAGCTAAAATATACATGGCCGAAGACTTAAGTGCGAACGACTTCCATGGGATACTCGGCACATGACCGCAGCCGACGAGCCGCCCCATGAGCCGGCGGAGCTAGACCTCGACGAGCAGATCGCCATCTACCAGCGCGAGTTCCCCGAGGTGGACCCGCAGATCGAGAAGGTGGTCTCGGCCCTCCAGCGGCTGAACCGGCGGATGAACGTCGCCTACGGGCGCCAGGTCGCCGAGCTCGGCATAAGCAACGCCGAGTGGGAGGTACTCAAGGCCCTCGTACTGGTCGGCAAGCCCTACCGCCTCGGTCCCGGCGATCTGGCCAAGCGCCTGGGACTGACCCCCGCCGCGATGACGCACCGCATCGACCGGATGGTCGCCGAGGGTCTGGTGACCCGCGAGCGCGACGAGTCCAACCGGGTGCGGGTGATCGTCGAGCTGACCGACGAGGGCCGGGGCAAGTGGCTGGAGGCCATGAGGATGGCGGCGGGCTTCGAGTCGGAGCTGTTGCAGGACCTGTCCTCCGAGGAACTGGCCACGCTCGGCGGGATGTTGGCGAGCGTTCTGCACCGGGTGGACCCGGATGCGACGGACGGCACCGAAGCGAGTTGACACGGGCCCGGCCCATCCGTAGTGTTCTCCGAGTTGCCCGGCGTGAGCGCCGACTCCGGTCGGTCCGCGGGTGACCATTCCGCAAACGCAACCGACTAGCTGTCGCAGCTTTTTCGTGCGTGTTTTCGGAATGTGGAACCGGAATTCGCTCGATTAGACCGAGCGGCCAAGGATCCGCTAAAGTCTCACTCGTCGGAACGGCCGCGAGGCCGGAAAGACAAACCAAGCAGGAAATCCCGCCAGCGGGAATCGGGTCCGAAAAGATCTGATAAGCTGGAGAAACCGAAGGGAAAGCCCGGAGGGACCGGTGAGACGGTCTCGAAGGAAGCTTCCGTTCCTTGAGAACTCAACAGCGTGCCAAAAGTCAACGCCAGATATGTTGATACCCCGTCCATCTCGGACGAGGTTCCTTTGAAGAAATAACACAGCGAGGACGCTGTGCACTACCGGGATTATTCCTCCTG
>NZ_JARJBC010000013.1:0-216839 GCF_029269905.1 Streptomyces silvisoli
ACGTAGAAAGTGCCTTCCAACTGGACCGACAGAACCCCTCAGCAAGGTTCATCGTCCCTGGTAAGAAGGCACTTTCGCATTCACGACACTATGGCCACCCTCACTCCAACCGAAACGCCGAGGCTAGCTGTGTAGCTGTGCTACCACAGTGGCTCCTGCCACTGTCAGTAGTGCGAACGGCACGTCCGGATAGAGGCGTGGTCCGATCAACCGTAGGAGCAACACCGCCGAACAGACAGCGACAGCCGCCCAGTTGATCCGTGATGTGGCTTCGGTGACCGCCTGGACCGCGGAGCCGATGACCGTAGCTCCAGGACGGACCGGCGCTCCTACCGCTGGGGGGATCTGCTGCAGGGCGATCACGACGGCACTGCCGGCAGCGAAACCCCGAACCACCGGTATCGGCACATGGCGCACGTGTCGGCCAACTCGCAGGAGAGCCAAACCCACCACCATCGCACCGGCCAGCAGCCCCACTGTCAGCGCGCCGGACGGGCCGAAGTCGTGCACCACGGGCGCGATGACCACCGTCAACGCCCCCGTCGGGCCGGAGACCTGCAGATTGGAGCCGCCCAGCAACGCCGCAAGAGCGCCAGCCACCAAGGCGCTGGTCAGCCCCGCCCGAGCCCCCAGGCCGGACGCGGCACCCAAGCCGAGGGCAAGAGGAAGCGCGGTAACAGCCACCGCCATCCCTGCCAGGATGTCCTTCCCCGGGCAGCGTCGCATTTCCAGGAGATCGCGACGATCGGGGAGCACTGCTTGTACACGTCTCCACACGCTCCTCGCGCCCTGCGCGGTGCACCTGGCTACGCTCATCCGACCAGTTCCTCCTATCTGGACACATCCGAGGCGCCGGGCAACGAAGCCGCAGGGACCGGAACACGAGGACCGGACGTTCCGCGTTAAGCGCATATTTTTTGAAGGTCGCCACGCAGAGGATGCCTCGCCAAAGTGGACCGGCATCACCAGGCGAAATGGCGACCTGGGCTCCCGCCTTAACGCACTCCGTAGCCAATGCGGTTGGATTCACAACGGAGAGACATGAGGCATTCCGGACAGCCACAGGGCCTTGTTCCAAAACACCATTACGGCCGATGCGGCCAGCCCATGAGGACGTCGGGATAAAACCTGAGCGAGCAGGCCAGACTCGGAGCGTTCGACAGAACATTGACGTCCGCCCGCTTTTCTGTAGTCGCTAAACAGCAAGCCGGGGCCAACGTTTACAGATAGCTACCACTTTTAAAGTCGCCACCGATTGGACGTCAATTGACGATGGCACGGACAAAGGGGCCACGCAAGTCGTTCACATTGTTCGGATTGTGTAGTGAAAGCATCTAGTGGCTAGTTGGGCATTGCTCCGAATTTCGTCCATCACGCCCCGACGGTCGCCGCGGGGCCCCAAGAGATGCGGCGCGCCAGCGCTCCGCCCCTCCCGATTGTCTGCCGCGTTGCCCTCGGAAGGGCGCCGCATGTTGCGCAGGGCCGCCAGGTTTTCGGCGTGTCCATGGCCTGCTCGACGAGTGGGCGGATCTGCGCGTGCGCATGGTTGGCAACTTGCCGGCCTGCAGACGGCGCCTCCCGCCGTCCGCGGCAGAGCACGCGGACGGTGTCGCCAGCAACCCGGCTGCCCCTGTTCGTGCCGGGCGGCGATGCCCGCCCCTATGGCCGCCAGGCGTCCCCCCAGGTCGACAACGAGCCCCTCGCGCGTGGCCCCGCCAGCGCCAGCTGGTGACTGCCGACCCCGGCGCATCGACACGTCAAGCATTTGCATAATGCAAAGATGACAGAAAGCGGCACCCTTCCCCGAGCCGGCCGTGCTAGCGTCGCGGCACTCCTCGTCATCCTGACTGCGGGGGCCTGTTCCCACGCTCCGACCGACTCCACAAACACCCCCACCTCTGCCTCGGGCTCAGGTGACAGCGCTGGCATCGCCGCCACACCCGGCCAGCTGACCATCCACGCCCCCGGCATCAACCTCGCCATCAGCAACGCCGTCGCACACCTCGACAACTCGGGCAGCGGTGACCTGACCATGGCGATCCGCAACGGCGGCGACGTCCCCGAACACCTGGCGATGGTCGCAGCACCCGACGGCGACCACGGCACGCTCCAGGGCAGCGACAGCGACGCGAGCGGCTCGCTGTCCACCGCGGGCATCCTGCTGATGCCACACAGCACGACCACCTTCGGCGGCAGCGGACCGGACGTGGCACTGCGGCAAGTACACATCGCCACCGGTACACGCCTACTCCCGCTGACACTCCAGTTCGGCGTCGCCGGACTCGTACACCTGCAGGCAAGGGTCGCCAGCCACTGACCCGTCCGAGCACGAGAGCGATCGAACGGCCCGAATTCCGCGATGTCACCCCTTGCGCCCTCCCCGCCGTATACCCTCCTGGGGTATTAGGAGTCGGTCCCGAAGGAGCGCCATGGGTAACGCCGCTCGTCCTACCCCCGCGCAGGACCTTCCCCGCTACCTGCAGTGCCGCCAGGGGGTGCCTCCAACACACCTTGGGCCTGGAAGAGTCAAGGCTCGGTGGACGCGGTCTCCACCACGAGGAGGGCGTAGTTGCCTAGCTGATGTGGATCCAGCGCGCCCTCGACGGCGTGTGGTGGTTGTCGGTGACGAAGAGCATGTACCAGCCCGAAGGCACCAGGGACGAGTCGCGTGGCACGGTGACGGTGACCGCGTTCTTGCCGCGTTGGACATCCAGTGCGACGGAGCGTTGGTCGACGTCGGTGACATGGGTGGAGGAGCCGGGGCGGATGAGCCGGGCGGTGGTGATATGCGCCGCGTCGGTCACAGGGAACGAGGCACTGACTCCGCGCACCAACTCTGTTGGACCGCTGCCGAGTTGAGCCTGGCGGGTGCGGTAGAGGTAGGGCGGTGTGTAGATCTCGACGCGCTGCTCGAAGGTGCCGGGGATGGTGTTGGCCTTGTCGGCGAACAGGGAGTCGGAGCCGAAGACAGCGACCCGGCCGTCGGGCAGCAGCAGGGCCTCGGTGTGGTAGTTGCGGCCGACGGTCGGGGCGGCGGCTGGGGTGAAGGCGTTGTTCGCGGGGTCGTAGAACTGTGCCTGAAGCAGGTTGCTGGCGCTGCGCCCGCGGTAGCCCGTGGAGCCGCCGGTGGTGAACACCGTGTCGTCCGGCAGGATCACGCTGTTCAGGTAGCGGGTCGGTGCTGGCAGCTTCGGACCGGATACGTAGCTCGGGTGCGGGGCGGTGAGGTCGATGATCGCGGTACGGGCGGTGGACTTGGGTGACTCGCCCACGCCGCCTCCGCCCAGGACCATGACCTTCTGGCGTTGTGCGGGCGGCAGCAGCACAGAGGAGGAGGTCTCCAGCGTGTCGGCGTCCTTCAGCCCCGTCACGGGGGTGAAGGTGTTGGACTTCGGATCCCAGATCCCGGGCACGCGGCCCTGATTGGCTGGGCCGTATCCGGCGTTCGAGCCGGAGTAGAAGAGTTTCCCGCCCCGCATCAGGAACAGGGAGGGGTAGGTGGGGAAGTACCGCAGTGGCCCAGGAGACCACGTTCCGGTCTCCGGGTCGAAGATCTCGTTCTTGCCTGGGATGATCTGGCCGATGTCGTCCAGGCCGGAGACGGTGAGTACCTTGCCGTCGGCGAGCCCGACCAAGGTGGGGTACCAGCGGGCCTCGCTCATCGAGCGCACCAGTACGTACTTCTCGGTGAACGGGTCGAACTCGTAGGCTTCCCTGATCCCTTGGAAGTCCTTCTTGTCCATGCCCAGCTTGTTGGCCATGCCGTAGAAGTTGTCGGCGTCCCTACCTCGCAGGCCGACGATCGCGTACTGCTCGGAGGTGTTGGTGATGCCCGCCGGGCCGTCCTGGGTCGCCTCCACGTAGACCCTGGCCTGGTTGGCGGTGACCGCGACCCGACCGGTCGCCGAATCCACGGTCTTGGTCGCACGCGGTACGGAGACGGGGAGTTGGGAGGCGTACTCCTTGCCTGTGGGTGATCTGAAGAGGGTGCCCTTGGGGAAGGTGCGGGAGTGGTCGGGGTCCTCGTTCTTGACGAGCATGGCGCCGCCGGCCCGCTTCACATCGCCTTGTAGCACCTCGTAACGGGCGGTGCCGCCAGCGATCAGCAGCCGACCGTCGGGGAGTTGGGTGTGGCCACCGCAGAACAGGTCCTTCGGCGTGGGGATCTTCTTGAACGTCTTGGTGGCGGGATCCCACAGGGTGCTGTCGAACCTGCCGCCGTTGAAGTGCTTGATGCTGTTGCCCGATCCGGCGATCAGCAGCACCTTGCCGGTCGGCAGCAGTGTGGCGTGGATGGAGTTCACGCGGTACTTGGTAGGCATGGCGAGCAGGTCCCAGTGGCCGTACCTCGCCTTGTACTCCGGGCGGTTGATCTCGTACTGATGGTACTCGCGCTGCGCGAAACCGATCGCGGCCGGCGCATTCATCCCGCCGAGCACCGCGACAGCCGCAGACCCCACCAACGCTTTGCGTACCTTGGGGCTCGGCCGGTACTTCATCGTTCGCTACCTCCACACGGCGGTCCAAGGCCATAACGAATCGCCATAAAAACTAACAACCCGACCATCGTTCTCCGAGGTTCGCGAGTTGGGACGGCGTGTCGATAGCCCACGCGGCTCAACCGGGGCGACGTCGCCGTCGCGAGTTGTCGGGCAACGGATGATCGCTGCTGGCGGCCAGGCTTCTCCGCTTGGCGGAAACCGCTGACGGCTTCCATCCCGGAAGGAAGTAGCGACGGCACGATCGGCGGAGGGGCTTGGCCAGCATGCCGACCGACGTCGTGCCGACCAAACTCAGCACCTCCGTAAGGAGGCTGAGCGGCAGCGAAGCGGGTTCCCGTCTTGAATGGTCCGGTCCGAACGAGATCGTGGAGGAGCAGTTCAAGCCGTTGTTGGTGTTCACCCGCCACAAGACCTGTTGATCCACACGCCGGGCGACGATGAGCCCTCGCTCACGCGGGCAGCGTGATCACCCAGCGCACTCCGAGCCGTCGCTCTTCTCGAACCGTTGGTGCCAGCGCAGGGCGTCTAGGCTCTGCCACAACACCTCAAGCTCGATCTGGGCCTCGGTGAGCCCGGTCTCCTCGGCCAGCTCTTCCGGGCTGATCCTTCCACGGTGAGCCTCAACCGCACGGCCGATCTTGCCTGCCCACAGTTCGGCGTCCACGAAGGGCCGCTGTTTGTACACTTCGACCAGCGCTGCCATATGTCCGCGCGAACACGCGGCCAGCCGCCGTTTCCCGTCCAGCTTCGGGTCATGAGAATGGATCACCGACGAATCCGGCACCAGTGCATAGACCTCCGTCTCGTCGGAGACCTCTGTCCCGCACAGGTCACATAGTTCCGGCAGAGCCTCGCCCTCGTCCGGTTCGCCGCTATCGGTCACCCTTCCTTCCTACCTCTCATCTGCGACCATCGAGCGCTTGGACGCTCTGGCCTCGACAGACGGACCGCGAAGTCGCCAACAGGCACTGACAGCGGACCAAGCGACCTGAGCACCCGCGGTGCGGGCCGCGGAGACCGCCAGCGAAGGCGGATCGGCCCAGTCGGGCGATCAGCGACGCGTTTTGCCTTGTGCCAATTTTGCTTATGGCAATAATGGGCTTATCGGATGGACGTCGTGTGGGGGCTCGAAGCGGCCGGAGGGGGACGCATGGATATCGAGAAGGGTGTTGACCTCGTGGAGTTCATCTGCCCGAAGTGTGGCCACCGGTGGGAGCGGCAGTACGACGTCCGTCACTGCGAGACGCCGAGCGGGGAGGTGCGGGAGTACTTCCAGATCGGGGGCTTCTGGGTGCTACCGCCCTACACGTCAGCCGGTGCACCGCAATGCGTCAAGTGTGGATGGCGGGTCGTCGGGCGCTGGATGGGGCGTCGCTGAAGCCCGGTCATGTCATGCGGCTGCTTTGGGAGATCCGCAGCGTCCGCTGCTGGTTCGGACCATCGGAGACTGTCGTGGTCCCGGTGAAGAAAGGGAGTTACATGCCTCGTAAGTTGAAGGACGTTCCACCGCCCGCCGGGCTACGGCGGCATCTGGTGCGCGCCCCGATCCACCTCTACCGATGGCGCCTGGGGTGGCTGCTCGGAAGGCGTTTCCTGCTCCTCACCCACACCGGGCGGACGACGGGACAGCCGCGCCAGGTCGTCCTCGAAGTCGCCGGGTACGACCCGCGATCCAACACCTACCTGGTGGCCTCCGGCTTCGGCTCCCGCGCCCAGTGGTACCGCAACATCTGCCGGAATCCGGCCATCACCATCCAGGTGGGACGCCGCCTCACCCCTGCCGTCGCCTCCCCACTCACCCCCGAGGCATCCGGCCGCGCCATGGCCGAATACGCCAGCCAACATCCGCGCATCGCCGCCAAGTTGATGAGGATCTGCAACCTGGAAGTCAACGGCACCAAAGACGACTTCTACCTCGCCGGACGCGACCACGTCCCCTTCGTCAGGCTGACCCCGACTTCGACACGGACAGGCGCCGACAGCGGAGGCGCCCGCATGAACGTCCGTCCACTGCATGGCATCGGCTACCAACAACGCCTCAGCCACGAGCGGCGAGCCAGGGAACGGTGACGCGATCCTCAACGACCGCAGTGACCGCGCTGCAGGTGGCTAGGCCGACGCACTTCCGCGACCATGAGCGTTCGTGTTGCGTGATGCTGGCTCGTGCTTGCTGATGCTGTTGTGTCTGATCAGAGCACGTGCGGCGCCCACCGGCCAACACCAATTGGGGCTATCCGGTGGCCGGCGGGCACTGCCCTGCGGCTCACCTCACCCGCGTACTACTTCGTGGCCACCGTGGCAATTGGGAGGGCAATGGGAGTGATTCGCCGTCGCCGCCGCGGGCACCGTGCTGCATGTCGCGGACGCACTGCGGTGGCATGGCGTCCAGGCTCCTGCGTACGGGCTGGCGCTGGGACGGTGCTCGCTGGTGCGCTCGCGTCCAGGCG
The DNA here is from genome assembly GCF_029269905.1 of Streptomyces silvisoli. Classification (NCBI taxonomy): domain Bacteria; kingdom Bacillati; phylum Actinomycetota; class Actinomycetes; order Kitasatosporales; family Streptomycetaceae; genus Streptomyces; species Streptomyces silvisoli. Next base: position 6,950 of record NZ_JARJBC010000013.1, read on the forward strand.
CGGGCGCGTGGCAGCGGGACGGTGCGTGAGGGTCAGCGTGTCGGCCGCATCGGGCGCGAGGGGCTCATCGGTGGCGGCGTCTGAAGACGACCATCCGCAGGACGGCGAAGCGCACCACAGTGACCAGGGCGAAGCTCGGCGCGAGCACCAGGGTCTCCGCCGCTGGTGAGGCGGTGGGCCGGTAGTGACGGAAGAGCAGGACAGCGCCTGAGGTGACCAGGTACGCCAGGACGAACAGGCCACCCGCGGCCAGATGCGCCTGGAGGACCCGGACCGGGGACCCGCGAAAGGTCAGCCGGCGGTTGGCCTCCGTGTTGAGCACCGTGACGACGAGAAGGGAGGCGAAATTGGCCAAGATGGGCGGCGACAGAGCAAGGCCTGGGCCGCCGTGGAGGCGACGCCCATCACGACGAACCAGAACACCTCCCTGGGCAGCGCGGTGCTGCCGCGCCGGGTGGAGGCGCTGCGCCGTGTGCCGAGGCGTCGCACCCCACCAGCATGAGGCCACCGTGGGGGGACGCATCGACGTTGACGAGGAAACGATTGAGCGCCGTCCGGTGCAGGTCACGCTGAACCTGGGCGTTGGGACCGCTGATGGTCACGGCGGTGTGGTGGGCGACCGCTGCCGTGAGCAGCCGGTAGAAGGCGCCAGCGCCGGGACCGGTGACGTGCGTAAGATGCGAGAGGTCCAGTTCAATGACCGTCGGTGAACGCTCCACCAAGGCCGCCAAAGCCCGGCCAACGGGGTCCGCGTTGTCGTCATCGATCTGCCCGCGCACACTCACACGGACCTTGCCGGGGGCGCTGGGGAGGACACGCAAGGCGCGGCGCACCGCGCGTTCGCCGAACTGCTGGCGGGTACCGAAGCGGAACATCGTTCTCTCTCGGAGATCAGGTGCAGTAGCTGCTGCGCACGCGCCAGCGCCACTGCCGTTGCGACTGGGGACGATTGTCGCCCTGCCTCGAATCCGGATCGGCGGGGATATTCGACGCCGGTAGCACCTGCGATCAGCTGCCACAGCAGGGCGTTGTTCGCCGAGCGATGATGATGCCGGGGCCGGGTCGGCCACGGATACAGGGCGGCAGGTGGCCGCCCAATCAGAACCCTCCGCGCACAAACGGCCTGCGCGGCAGGTCCCGGAGCAGATGCCTTTGCGCATCATATTTGCAGTGTGCCAGATTTGTCGGACTCCTGCATGGGTGAGGTAGAGCCTTGGTCGAACCTCACGGTGCCGCGCGTAGGCCGGTCGGCTGCGATCAACCGGACAGACTGGTTACCAACCGAGGTCGAGTGCAGGCTTGGCGTGCGCCTGGGGCTCGTCACCGGCCTGCGCGAAAGCGCGTAGCGCATCGATCAGGCCGGTGCGCTGGCTGGGTGGCATGGCGGCGACGATGCGGGCGATCTCCGCCCTGCGCCGTTCGGTGGCCTGGTGAACCACATTCCGCCCCGCGTCAGTGAGGCTGACGAAAATCTCGCGCCGGTTGACAGGATTCGGCTCCCGCTCCAGCATCCCGGCCGCCACCAGGCGGTCGACCATCCGCATCGCCGTAGAAGGAATGACGTCCAGATGCTCACCGAGGCGGGAGATGTTCATCGCCCCACGGCTGTCGAGGACCACCAGCATCCGGAACTGAGGAAGCGTCAAGGTCTCCTCGACGGACGCCAAGGATCGCGCGGAGACCGCCACCAGCAGCCGCGAGGCGGTCAGTACGGCGGTGACGACCTCATCCGCGCTCTCGACATCGTCGCGGTTGGCATCGACGGAGGGCGGGCGGGAGTCGGTAGCGGGCGCACGCTTCGGCATGTGCTCCTTTCTACCTCCTTCACCACGATTCCGGATCACCCGCGTCTCACAGAGTGGGCAACCCTTGCACAGGGCAATACGACGTATTGCATAATGCAAATATGACGACCGGACCGGGGCTGACCCCCGACCCCTCCCAACCACTGCCCCACACCACCCCCACCGTGCGCCGCGGCCTCCCCGCCGCACTGGTCGCCCTAAGAGAGGCCAAGGGCGGCCTGCTGGTCTTGGCACTGATCGTGGGGGCCGGTGCCGGGCTCGGCGCGGTCGCCTTCCGCTGGCTGATCAAGACGTTCACCTCGCTGTTGTCCGGCCACGCCGACTACTCCGCCGCCGGACACGCACCCAACCCGCATGTGCCGTGGCTGGGCCCGTGGTTCGTCCTGCTCGCCCCGGTACTGGCGGGGCTGGCCTACGGGCCGCTGGTGCACCGGTTCGCCCGCGAGGCGCGCGGCCACGGGGTGCCCGAGGTGATGTACGCCGTCGCCCGCCGCGGCGGCCGGATCGCACCACAGGTAGCGGTCGTCAAGTCACTGGCCTCAGCGTTGTGCATCGGCGGAGGCGGCTCAGTAGGCCGTGAAGGGCCGATCGTTCAGATCGGCTCCGCATTGGGCTCGACGCTGGGTCGTGTGGTGAAGGTGGCCGAGGACCGGATGAAGGTCCTGGTCGCCTGCGGCGCGGCGGGCGGCATCGCGGCGACGTTCAACGCACCGCTGGCCGGAGTGTTCTTCGCGATGGAGCTGATCCTGCGGGACTTCACCGCCGAGTCCTTCGGCATGGTGGTCCTCGCCTCGGTCACCGCCAGCGTCATCGGCCGCGCCGCGTTCGGCAACACTCCGTTCCTGCACCTGCCCGCCTTCTCCGTCCAACACCTGTCCGAGTACCTGCTGTTCGCCGCGCTGGGCGTGCTGGCCGGAGCAGCCGGGGTCGGCTTCACCCGGATCCTGTACTGGATCGAGGACGCCTGCGACTTCGCCTGGCGCGGCCCGGAGTGGGCCCGCCCCGCCGTCGGCGGCCTGCTTTTGGGCGGCCTGCTGCTGGTACTGCCGCAGATGTACGGGGTCGGCTACCCCGTGCTGGAGAACGCTGTCAGCGGCAAGTACGTCATCGGCTTCCTGCTCCTGCTGCTCGTCGGAAAGATCGTCGCCACCAGCCTGACCATCGGCATCGGCGGCTCCGGTGGCGTCTTCGCCCCCTCACTGTTCATGGGCGCCACGCTCGGCGCCGCCTACGGGGCCGCCGCCCACCACCTCCTCCCCGGCATCACCGGACCCGTCGGGGCCTACGGCCTGATCGGCATGGGCGCGGTCTTCGCCGGAGCCGCCCGAGCACCGATCACCGCCGTGATCATCATGTTCGAACTCACCGGCGAGTACTCGATCATCCTGCCCCTGATGACCGCCATCGTCCTGGCCACCGGCATCAGTCGCGTCCTGACCCGCGACACGATCTACACGCTCAAGCTGCGCCGCCGCGGCATAGACATCGACCACACCCCCGCCACCGCACCCCTTGCCGGAATCCCAGTCGGCACCGTAATGGAGGCGGTCCCGGAAACCCTCGACGAGACCATGCCACTAGCCAAGGCCGCCGACGCCCTGGCCCACTCACCGCACGGCGTACTGCCTGTGACCGCCATCGACGGCACATACCTCGGCGCCGCCACCGCCCGCACCGCCGCCGAAACCCTCGCCGACGGTGAGCACGACAACACCCCCATCGCCTCCATCGCCCACCTCCCCGCACCGATCACCATCGGTTCAGACCTGTCGGCCGCCCTCGACGCTCTGGTGTCCGCCAACGGCGCCGGACTCCCTGTCCTAGACGACAGCCGCACCCGCCTGCTCGGCTGGATCACCCACCAATCCGTCCTCACCGCACTCCACCACGGCAAGGGTTCGCCCGAGGACGAGTCCCCAACAGGCTGACCGGGGAGGGGGCACCGGCACCCGTCGAGGAGTTACGAGCATGAGCGAACACCGGCGCAAGCCGTCGAGGGGCGACGGGCGGCCCGGTCCGGACGCGGTCCCGCAGGGGCGGGTGGGCCGACGACGAGCCGCCCAGCAGCCCGGTCCCGGGCGGCGTGCCGAACCCGTTCCGGGGCGCGGCGGCCGGGCTGATCGGGGGCGCGCCCGAGCACTCGTCCTGGGTCCTGGGGGTCACGTCGGCACCGCCTGGTTGGCAGGGCTGGCCTACGGATTGCGCCGCGATGGCATGGAACTGGGCGAAGCCGACCTGATCGTCGGGACGTCGGCCAGCGCGATCGTCGCAGCACTACTCGTCACCGGCCAGGACCCGGGGCGGCTCGCGACGTCGGCCCGCCAGCCGGCCCACCGGCTCAAGGTGGACCCCAAGCGGATGGGCGAGGTGTTCGCCGTACTCGGCGACCACAGCCTGGAACCCGGCGGGGCCAGGCGTCGCGTCGGCCGGCTGCGGCGCGGTGGCGGCCCCTCGGCTCCTACGCCACTACCCTCGGCTCACTTGCCCGCGTCCACCTGTTCGAGGCCCATGACCTCACCCTCGGGCCGCAGGAACTCACCCCGACCGAGCGCGACTTCAAGCTGTCGTGGTGGCCCATCGACGACGCCATCGACGCATCCCGGAACGGCCGATTCCTCCTGCCCGTCGGCCCTCCTGCTCGCCCGCGACTGACCGCCCAATCCCACCCATGGGCTCACGGCGTAGGCCCGAGCGAGACCGGTCTGCCAATCGTCGCCGCACACTCGGACCTCTTCAAGGCCCCCGGCCGTGACCACACACACCGCTGACACCGAGCGCGAGGCCCGGCGTCGGCATCACTTGCTCGCCGAACAGCTCGCCGAGCGGGGTGACTTGCGCGCCTTCGGGTGGGACAAGGCATTCCGGGAGGTGCCCCGCCACCCATTCGTGCCACGGTTCTTTCGGAGTCTGCCGCTACTTGCCCCGAGACCGCGAACCCGCTTGGGAAGCTCACGTCCCGCTGCGCTGTGCACGAGGCTGTACCTCGACGACTGGCCGGCCTGCTGCGTCCTGCGCTCGTGCCCCACCAGCGATCGAAGACGTCCACCAACGTGTCCTCGGCCTCCGGCTAAGCGACCAGGTCTTTACCGTCTTTCATGTCCGCCCCGGCTGGCCAGGGCCCGCCGCTGGGCATCGGCCAGCCTTTCACGTCGCGTGACATACGCGAGCTTTCCGACAAACCTGGTTTCACTCGGATGTCGTATTCCCGGTCGCTCGGGCGGTGCGGCCATTGGTGTGATGGGCAAAGCGCCTACTCCCAGTGCTTGGCAAGGAGGTCGACGTGATCGCCTACCCCATTCGCATCCTCATGGTCAGTACGTTCGCGGCAGCGGTCAGCGCCTCGACGTGCTTCGCACCCGCCGCACACGCCAGCGGGCCGTCCACCTCCCCGGCAGCCCCGAAACTGAACGCGCAGACCAGCCGCAACCTCGATCAGTCCATGCGGGGCGAGGCGTTTGCCAACGCCTCGTACACGCTCTTCGCCGACGAGGCGCAGGGCAAGGGCCTGTCGTCGACGGCCGGTCTCTTCCGTCGCACCGCCCAGGTGGAATTGGGCGAGCACTTCACAGAGGAGTCCGCGCTGAGCGGTCTGGTCGGTGGCAACGCAGCCAACCTCAAGGCCGCCAGCACCGGTGAGGAGTACGAGGCCACCACCATGTATCCCACGTTCGCCCGGCAGGCGAAAGCGGACGGTGACGCGAACGCTGCGACGCTGTTCTCCGAGATCGCCAAGGACGAGGCAAATCACCGGGATGCGTTCTTGACGGCTTTGAAGGCTGTCCAGACCGGCAAGGGCGCCATCCCCGCGGCCCCGTCCGTCAGCCCAGTCGCCGTGCAGGCCGGGCTGCCGAAGGTGCACTCGGCACGAACTCGGGCCAACCTGGACACCGTGATGCATGGCGAGGCCCTCGCGCACGCGAAGTACAGCCTGTTCGCGAAGCAGGCCGCCCGTACCGGCAATGCCGCTCTCGCGCGCCTGTTCAACGCGACCGCCGACGTTGAGTTGCGCGAGCATTTCACCGGTGAGGCCGCGCTCGCCGGTACGGTACGCGAGACCCGTACCAACCTCGGCAAAGCCATCGCCGGTGAACTGTATGAGTCCCGGACGATGTATCCCGCCTTCGCCCGGCAGGCCGCCCCTGTCGGCGACACCGCCGCGGCGGAGCTGTTCCGCAACAACGCCATGGACGAGGCCCGACACGCCCGCGCGTTCCAGGCGGCCCGAAACCGGCTTCATTGAGCGGCAGGCATCACTCGTGGGCGGTGTCGTGAATCGGTGGGATACCGCCCACAGGGCCCTCGGGCTCAGGGGTGGTCAGCCGCCGTGGACGGTTCGATGACGGGAGAATCCGCTCCAGGCGGCTTTGGCTCCCGAGTGGCCGATGTCGTAGACCTTCCAGCCCGCCCCGATGGCCACGACCAAAGACACGACCACCGCGACAACGTGCACCGGCACACCCACCCCGGCGGTCCAGCCACGGCCGGGTTTCGACTCGACATCTGATCTGGACACGCGGCGGTAGACCCACCACAAGGCAACGGCGACCACGAACAGGGAGATGGCCCAGGGCAGGAGGCTGTCACCGGCCTCCGCATGTCTTTCCACCAGGCCGTTCTTCCGGACATGGTCCTCCAGCCATTCACCGGAAGCGGTGGTGAACGGCACCGCCACCAAGGACGCCAACGCCAGCAGCGGGACAGCCAGACCGAAGCGGAGCATCAGCGACGGCCCCAACGCGCAGAGCACCAGGACGAGCGCGGCGAGCGGTACCAGGACCACGACGAAGTGGGCGAACAGCACATGGGTTGGAATGCCGTCGAACAGCGTTGTCCCCACAGGTGAACTCCATTTCGATGCCGGTGCGTTGGTGCCACTTCTTAAGTGATGCCGGCGTCAGTGGTGCTGCTGAAGCGTGCCCAAGTGCCGGTCGGCGGCCTGTTTCAGGTGGGTGTACATCTGCTGCAGGTCGGGCTGACTTGTGTGGGAGAGGATGCGCTGGAGGTCGGAGCTGTTCTGGCGCTCGTAGCCTTCCATCGCGGTGACGGCCGCGGACGCGCTCGTGCCGCTGCGAATAAGCGTGTCGTAGCGCTGTTGAAGCGCCGGGTCTGGGAAGTGCCCGGGCGCCGCCGAACTCATGGGGTCGGGTACGGCGTATCGCTTCATCATGCCGGTGACGGTGGAGACCAGCGTTGACTGCGAGTCGGCCAGGTTGTCGAAGGGCTTTCCGTATCGTTTGGAGAAGTCCTGGTAGGCGTCCTTGCCGACCGTCTCCTGGCCGCGCACGTGCACGAGATCGGCCGTTTCGGGGGCGGTCAGTGTTCCCGATGGCGATCCGGACGGTGCCGCGGAGGATGCGGGTGGACTCGTGGTCGTGGGTGAGGCCGCAGGAGTGCTGGATTTCCCACCCCCACCGCAGGCTGACAGGGACAACAGCAGGACGGTCAACGCCGGAGCGAGGGCGATCTTCCGCATGGGTACCTCCACGTGTGCGCCTTGTGACGGTTCGTCGACGGCACCAGCAGGCCCGTCGTCACCGAATCATCGTCAGAAGACAGGCGATGCCTCAGTTTCCTGGGCTGACCGGGTGACGGATCCGCCTGGCGTGGCTCGGTGTGGCGTCGTGACAGAGGGATGGATCACGGTGCAAGGGAGAAGTACGCCTCCTCTTCCTGTGCGAAGTGCAGGCGTAGGACGGAGTGGAGTCCGTACAGGCAGGCGCGGAGGTCTTCGAGTTGGTCCGGGCGTAGGGAGCCGTGGGCGTCGGCGAGTGCGAGGTGGGTGGTGATGCGGTGGGCGAGGCGTTGGATCTCGGTGTGGGCGCGGCTCATGGTGGTGGTGGATTCCGGGCCGCCGAGTGGTCCGGCCAGTGCGGGGTAGAGCTGGTGTTCCTCGGCGGATTCGTGTGGCAGCAGTCGATGGGTGAGCATCTGGTCGACGTTGCGGAGGGCGGCCAGTGCGCGCGGGCCGTGTTCGGTGGAGAGCAGACCGGCGGCGTCGCGGACCGCGTCGAGGACGTCGCGCAGGTCCTGGTGTTCGGCGGCGAAGAGGCGGATGAGGTCCTCGGTGGCTGGCTCCAGGACGGGTTGGGTGGGGCGTCCGGGAACCAGCGTGCGCAGGGCGTTGACGATGACGATGACGTCGATGGCCTCTTGGAGCAGTGCGCCGGGTGCGGGTGGCAGCCAGCCCACCAGGGCCACGACCATGGCGATCAGGGACATCACCATGCCGCCTGCGGCGCTTTGCACGGCGATGCGCCGCGCCCGCTGGGCGACCTCGATGGCATCCGCGAGCCGGTCCACCCGGTCCGTGGTGAGCACGACATCGGCCGCTTCGGAGGAGGCGGTGGAGCCGCGTGCGCCCATCGCAACGCCCACGTCGGCGGCGGCGAGCGCGGGTGCGTCGTTGATGCCGTCGCCCACCATGACGGTCACCGCCCGCGAGGCCTCCTCGCGCACCGCCGCGACCTTGTCTGCGGGCAGTTGCTGAGCACGGACACCGTCGAGGCCGAGCACGGATGCCACCTCCCGTGCGGGTTCGGCCCGGTCTCCGGTGAGCATCAGCAAGCGGTTCAAACCGGCCGCGCGCAGGCGTCGCAGGGTACGAGGCGCGTCATGACGCAGCGGGTCCCGCAGCAGTACGGCGCCGAGCAGGGCGCCGTCGACGGTGAGCCAGGCGATGGCAGCGCCGTCGAGGACGGCCCGGTTCTCGGCGGCCTCGGCCCAGTCCGGGCGGGCCTCGGCAGGCATCGTCGCCTTGCCCACGGTGAGCCGGTGGCCGTCCAGGGTGCCGGTCACGCCGAGGCCGGGTTGTTCGGTGAGGTCGCGCGGTTCGGACAGGGCCAGCGAACGCGCTCGTGCTTCGCGGACGATGGCGTCGGCGAGGATGTGCGCGGACATCTGGTCCAGCGACGCGGCCAGCCGCAGCACCTCGGACGGTGTCGACCCTGGCCCGGCGACGACCTGCACCACCTGTGGGCGCCCCGTGGTGAGGGTGCCGGTCTTGTCCAGCACCAGCGTGCCAGCCCGACCCAAACTGGCTTTATACGTGAGTTGTGAGAGCACCTGTCGCTCAGCGGCGAGAGCACCCCGCGCCACGGGAGAGTGATGTCGCCGAGTTTTGAGAGCACCTGGGTGCTTGCTTCGGGACCATGGTTGTGCTCTGCACGACGAGGGGGCCCGGGTGCTGCCGAAGTCCAAGGTCGATCTGTACGCAGCGATCCGCCGTGACTCGCGCGCTGGCCTGTCGCAGCGTGCCCTGCAACGCAAATACGGGGTCGGCTTCCTGACGGTGAAGAAAGCCCTGGAGTCGGCGTGGCCGGAGCCGCGCAAGAAGCCAGCGCCGCGGGCGACCCGGCTGGACCCGTTCAAACCGCTGGTTGACGGGATGCTGCGGGCGGACCTGGACGCGCCGCGCAAGCAGCGCCACACGGTGAAGCGGATCTTCGATCGGCTGGTGGACGAGCACGGCGCGGACGAGATCTCGTACCAGATGGTCCGCGACTACGTGGCCACACGCCGCGAGGAGATCCGCATCGAGGCGGGCCGGGGAGTGGCGGAGGCGTTCATCCCACAGACGCACAAGCCCGGCGCGGAAGCGGAGGTCGACTTTGGGGACGTGACGGTGCGTCTGGCGGGCGAGCTGGTGACTTGCTACCTGTTCGCGTTCCGGCTGTCCTACTCGGGCAAGGCGGTGCACCGCGTGTTCGCCTCGGCCGGGCAGGAGGCGTTCTTCGAGGGCCACGTCCACGCTCTCAACGTGCTGGGCGGGGTGCCGACCGGGAAGGTCCGCTATGACAACCTTAAGGCCGCGGTCGCCCAGGTCCTGGGCTTCTCGCGCCAGAGGGTAGAGGCCGAGCGGTGGACCGCGTTCCGCTCGCACTACGGCCTGGATGTCCTTTACTGCCAGCCCGGCATCCGCGGCGCCCACGAGAAGGGCGGCGTCGAGGGCCAGATCGGCTGGTTCCGCCGCAACCACCTGGTCCCCGTCCCCGAGGTCGCCTCGTTCGCCGAGCTCAACGAGATGATCGAGCGATGGGACGAGCAGGACGACGCCCGCCGCATCCGCTCGCGCCCGCGCACGATCGGCGAGTACTTCGCCGCCGAGCAGCCCCTCCTGGCACCGCTGCCGGACGAACCGTTCGAGACAGGCCGGCTGTTCACCCAACGGGTCGACCGCTACAGCCAGATCAGCGTCCGCACCAACCGCTACTCGGTGCCGGTGCGACTGATCGGCCGCACCGTCCGCGTGATGCTCCACGCCTCCGAGCTCGTCGTCTACGACGGCCGGGAGGAAATCGCCCGGCACGAACGGCTGATCGCCAAGGGCGGCACCCGGCTCGACCTGGACCACTACCTGGAAGCCCTCGTTCGCAAGCCTGGCGCCCTGCCGGGGGCGACCGCTCTCGAACAGGCCCGCTCCGCAGGGAGGTTCACGCCGGTCCATGACGCCTGGTGGGCCGCGGCCCGCAAGGCCCACGGCGACCGCGACGGCACCCGTGGCCTGATCGATGTCCTGCTACTGAGCCGCAGCCTGCCGCACGAGCACCTGGTCGCCGGCCTCGCGGCCGCGCTGCGGGCCGGCGCGCTGACCGCCGACGCCGTCGCGCTGGAGGCCCGCAAGGCGGCCGAGGCCGACAGCACGACGGCCGTGGTCGAGCCCGATCCGTTCCCGGCGGACCGGGCAACGGTGACATCCCTGACCGCGCGACGGCTTGCCCACCTGCCGCCCGACACCCGGCCGCTGCCCTCGGTGGCCCACTACGACCAGTTGCTGCGACACCGCCGGCCGGACCGCCCGACCACTTGAAGGAGAGCGCCATGACCCTCCCCCGCCAGCGAGGACTCACCGAACAGGCCGCTAACGCCGCCGTCGACCAGGCGTGCCGGATGCTGCGGCTGCCCACCATCCGCGCCCAGTTCCCCGAACTCGCCGAGGCGGCCTCGCGCGAGCAGATGTCCTACCTCGGCTTCCTCGCCGAACTGCTGATGTCCGAGTGCGACGACCGGGCCCGGCGCCGCTCCGAGCGCCGGATCAAGGCCGCCGGGTTCCCGCGCGACAAGTCGCTCCGCAAGTTCGATTTCGACGCCAACCCCAACATCGACCCCGCGATGATCCACACCCTCGCCACGTGCGAGTGGATCAAGAAGAGCCTTCCGCTCTGCCTGATCGGGGACTCCGGCACCGGCAAGTCCCACCTGCTGATCGCGCTCGGCACCGAGGCGGCGATGGCCGGCTTCCGGGTCAAGTACGTGCTCGCCACCAAGCTCGTCAACGAGCTCGTCGAAGCCGCCGACGAGAAGCAGCTGGCCAAGACCATCGCCCGCTACGGCCGCGTCGACCTGCTCTGCATCGACGAACTCGGCTACATGGAGCTCGACCGTCGCGGGGCCGAACTGCTCTTCCAGGTTCTGACCGAGAGGGAGGAGAAGAACAGTGTTGCGATTGCCTCCAACGAGTCGTTCGGCGGCTGGACAAAGACCTTCACTGACCCCCGCCTCTGCGCGGCCATCGTCGACCGCCTCACCTTCGGCGGCAACATCATCGAGACCGGCACCGACTCCTACCGCCTCGCCACCACCCGGGCCCGAGCGGAACAGCAGGCCGCCGGCTGAGGGACGTCGGCTCGCCGCCGCGGCGGCGAGCACCTACTCCGGATACCCGATCTGGGCGATGTCCTCAGCCAGGTCCTCAAGCCGAACCTCCGGGTTCAACGCCGAGACGACGTCCTGTGTCAACGGCTTGAGGTCATAGACGTGCTGGACCGCTTCCAGAGCCAGCGCCGTCTCATAAACCTCCTCGACGAACTCCAGATATGCCTCGGCCGTGCCATCCAGCAGGAGCCCGAACAGCCATTCCGCGCCGTCGGCGTCATCCTCGTCCTCGTCCGGGACGTGGATGTCGCCGCACCTCCACGCCGAGTCCGTCCGCTCACGCCACAGACAGACGGTGGCCCGGGGCACACCGTTGTGGTCGAGGAACGCGGGCTCCTGCGTGAACGGGCGGAAGACGTCCGGAAGCGAGTCAAACAAGCCCGGCCACGGCACCGGGGGCGAGACACGATAAGCAGTGATCGGCGACTCGTGGTTGCACGCCTGGGCATAGACGCCCGCTTCAGAGAAGACGATGGCGTAGTCGTTGCCACTCCCGTCCCTCATCGAAGCCAGCGCCTCGGACGGCGACCACTGGGCGTCATACGAGTAGTAACGCCACTCCCACTCCGGGCTCAGGACAGCGTCCAACATCGCCATCGCCTTCGAGCGGGCACGCACGGCCTCGGGCTCCGGCAGCTGCTTGATCACCTCGTAGACACTCACGAGCCAATACAACCCGAGGCCACTGACACGACCTCCACCGCCCCTGGCGCTCTCACTTCTCGGCAACATTCCTCGGTCAATCGGCCAGCAACCGCTCTCCGAAGCCGTCAACAACCGCTCTCAGTTCTCACCTACGCAGCCACCCAAACGTTCCAGCGCGCCGCCGTCACGGACGATGACCCCCTGCCGTGCCGTCATGGACAGCCCGGAGACGACTGCCACGGGAGCCGCCAGCAACAGCGGACAGGGCGTGGCGACCACAAGAACGGCCACCGCGCGCACAGCCGACCCGCTCAACAGCCAGGCGACAGCGGCCACACCCAGCGACAGCGGCAGGAACCGGGCCGCGTACCGCTCGGCCAGCCGCACCATCGGCGCCCGCTGCGCACCGGCCTGCTGGGCCAGCCTCACGATCTCCGCATACGTACTGTCCTGCGCCGTGGCGGTCGCCTCGATGTCGAAGACCCCGCCAGCGTTGACCACCCCACTACGCACCGGCTCGTCAAGCCCACGCTCGACCAGGGCCGACTCCCCGGTCAGCACGGACTCGTCCAGCACGGCCGGCCCCGCGATGACCCGGCCGTCCACCGGCACCACCTCACCCGGGCCGACCACGATCACATCGCCCACCCGCACCTCCGCCAGCGCGACGACCACCACCTCGCCACCCGTGCGCCGACGCGCCGACCGCGGCGCACGCTCCAACAGGGCGCGCAGGTCACGCGAGGCACGCCGCTGCGCAGCGGCGTCCAAAGCCCGCCCGGTGGCCAGCATCAAGGCGATCAAGGATCCGGCCAGGTACTCGCCCACCACCAGGGTGCCCACCAAGGCCAGTACCGCGATCAGGTCAACGCCCGCCCGCCGCTTGCGCAGTGCCGCGATCACCCAGGCCACGGCCGGGCCGATGGCCAGCACCGTACCGACCGCCCAGAAGACGTCCGCAACTGGCCGGTCACCAACCAGCCACGCGATGCCACCGCCGAGCAGCGCCGCACCGGTCGCCCCCAGGAAAACCGGTTCCACCCACCGGCACAACCGCCCTCCGACAGGGCCACCCACGGGATGCGTCACATCACGCATCCCGCCTCGGCGGTCTTCGCTCACCGTTGCTCCCGCAGCAGCGCGAGCCTGCGTCGGTACTCGTCCTCGTCGATCTCCCCGCGGGCGAAACGCTCAGCGAGCAGGTCCTCGGCCCGCCTAGCTCCCCAACCGTGCCCATCCGGGGAAGACGGAGGCTCGGGCCGTTGGTGGCCGCGGCGGGAGCTGGTGAGGTAGTGGACGAGCGCGACGATGCCAGCGATCACCAGAGCCCAGAACAACAGCATGGTCACCGCCATGACGAGCCACCCGCCCCAGGCCCAACCACCGTCGTACCACATCGCCGATCACCTTCCTCGGCAGGCGGGCCGAACATGCCCACTTCCATCATGAGCGAGGACGAGAACAGGTGCCCTCCTGGGGCCGAACGGCCCCAGGAACAACCCAGGCACGCCGTGCGACGGAAAGACCGAGCGGTGGTCGCTGGTTCGCAACCGACACGGGACCCTGCCAACGACCGGGGACAGCGTGCGTCCCGAAGTCGGCCGCCCAGCGAGAACCGCACCCGCGCTGCATGATGCCGTGGGGCTCATGGCGGAGCTCGGCTGTTCTGCTCGTCGACCGTGCAGACGGCCCCGCAGCGCGGCATCGAGGACGGCCTTCCGGTTGGATCCGGAAGTCACACGCTGAGGCAGCCGGGCATGTCTACGCCAGCATCGCTGGCGTATCGGCGGGCCCAAGCGGGTGTTGGCCAAAGGCGCGGTCCGTTTGGCGTAACCACTGGGGTGGTGGGCTCTGCGTGGTGGTAGGAGGGGAGCTGTCGCTTCTCGACCGCCTAGGAGGTCCGTGCATGCACGTTGCCTTCCGGGCGCGGTACCTGACACGCGTGTGCGCGGCCTTGTTGTGCCTGGCGGTGACTTGGATCCATGTTCAGGACCAAGGCGGCTTCCCCGGCAACCGGACTCCTCGCTATGTAGGCGTCGGCTACTACATGTTGGAAGCCGCCGCCGTCCTTTGTGCGGTACTGCTCGTCGCGGCCAGGCAGGGTGAGCTGTTGCTCGGGAGCTGGCTGTTGGGCCTGGGGATCGGGCTCGGCCCGGTCGCCGGATACCTACTCTCGCGCGGCCCTGGCATGCCGGACTACAACAATGACCGGGGCAACTGGCTTGAGCCTCTGGGCCTGGCCAGCCTCGCTGTGGAAGGCACGCTGATCACGCTGGCCGCGGTCGCGCTTCTGAAAGGCCCAAAGGCAAAGTCCCGATGAAGACGCGGGCGCGGAATCCGCGACCCACTACGTCGGGCAGGTACCGACCGCCGCGCCGGAAGGACGTTCCCGTGTCGCATGGGCTTAAGGCAGCATGCTGTGCCCATGGGCACCAGCGTCGCCGTGGTCACGGCATTGTCGGCCGCTTGCTGCTTCGCTGTCGCGGCCGTCATGCAGCAGGCCGCCGCCGCATCGGTGCCCGAGGGGAAGCCCCTGCGCCCGCGGCTGTTCCTCGAGCTCATCCGCAGACCGCTGTGGCTGGCCGGGATCGCAATGTCGGCGTTTTCCTACGTCGTCCAGGGCCGAGCCCTGGCGTTCGGTTCGCTTGTGCTCGTGCCGCCGTTGGCCGCGATGGACCTCGTGTTCGCTCTGCCCATGGTCGCTTGGCGCCGCAGGGTGCGGATCACCCTTGGAGAGGCGGCGGGAGCGGTGTGCACAGCGGGTGGCGTTGCCGTCTTCCTGTGGAGACTGCCACGATCCACAGGCATCGCGGCCCCAGGCGTATGGAACTGGGTTCCCCTCTTGGCATTCGTCTGCGTCTGCGTGGGTGTCCTGGTCCCGGCCGGGCTGCGTCGGCAGGGCGGAGCACGTACTGCGCTGTACGCGTCCGCCGCCGGTGTACTGTTCGCACTCCTCGACAGCCTGACAAAGAGCGCGGCGGATCTCTTCCGCGACAGCGGTATCGGGGCACTCGCGCACGCATTGGGAGCCCTATGCGTTGCTCTTCGTCGGAGGAACTGGGCTGTTGCTTGCTCAAAGTTCGTTCCAGGCTGGCTCCCTGGCGATCAGTCTGCCGATCATCGGCGGCGCGGGCCGCCTCGGCGCAGCTGCTGTGCGGTGTGCGGGGAGTGAGGTTGCAGTGGTGAGGGCTGTGAGGGTGCTGTGTGTCCAGGTCAGTCGGGCGTGTTCGTGGTCTGCCGGGTTGTCGCTAGCGGGGTGTCCGAAGGCGCCGTCGTTGCTCTGCTGGGCGAGGAGGAACGCGATGGCGTCCCTGGTGATCCGGTGGCTCGCCCAACCGGCGTGGGCAAGCTCGCGGGTAATGCTGGCGATGTGCCCCAGGTGGTACTGGCTCCAGGCGCCGGGCAGGCGTGCGGCGGCGGTCTCGGGTGCTGCCTGCCCTGTGCGGGCCGCCTCGGCGGTCAGGGCGGCGGCGCGCTGGGGTGGGATCAGTCCGAGGTCGGCGAGGCGGCGGACGCCTCGCACCGCCTGCGAGGGCACCGTCTCAAGGCGGCCGATGGCGGTCGCGGTTGATTTGAGGAAACTGTCGAGCGAGGTGCAGGTGATACCGCGCGTACGCAGGCCGACTGCGAACTCTCCCACGACCTCCATGCCGCATTCCTGCCATACGTTGGGGTTCGCGTCTGCCAGCACCTTGGCGAAGTGCAGGAGTGCTGGAGTGGCGAGGTCGGGTTCGCCTACGGCTGTAGCTGCGTAGGAGGCGGCTGCAGCGGCGGGCAGCCCGCGAACGGGGCCGTAGCGCATGCTCGCGTCGGCGAGCCACACCACCGCACGGCGGATCGGCACCTCCAGGTCGATGCGAACCTCGGGCATGGCGGGGCGAGGCCCGCACACAGTTTTGGGGCTGCGGTCCAAGAGCGCAGCCAGGGCGGCGACGATAGTGGTGTGATAGCCAGTGGCCCAGCACTGGTACTCCTCGTCGCCGTCGGCGAGTTTCGGATGGACGACGCCGCGCGGGCCGTCGACCCGTCCATCGACCTCCTGCACCGAGGCCAGGAAGTCCCACGCCCGGTCGGCTTCCTCACTGTCCCTCACCCCCAGGCACCGCAAGCAGCACAGCAGTTCCCCCACCAAGTCGGCATTGCCCCGGACCCGGGTGAGCACCAGCAGCGCTTCGAGGAGCTCCACCGCTTCACCCGGATCAAACCCGCATGGCCAGCGCGGCACGCGCAGCCCGAAGTCCGTGGCGTAGAAGATCGTGTGGGTGATGGCATAGATGTCGCGATCGGTGAGCTTGATGACGTTCGGACTGTTGCACAGCAACGTGAACGGCAGCACATCATCCAGGGCCGGCAGCGAGTGCTCGATGTCGCACAACTGAAGGGTGTGCAGGAGATCGAGCTGCCGGTACGGGATCCGCTCGAAGACCGTCGCATACCCACCAGCTGCGACCTGCTCGATGGCGCGCCGAAACTGCGGGTCCTCACGCCCGCACAACCGCAGTGCCGCATACGTGCCCGCGTAGAGCAGCAGGGCAGCCTCGTCCCGGGCGACGAGTTCCCGATAGGAGGGGCGGGCAGTGATGTCCTGCACCTGGTCGAGGAGCGCGGTGTAGTCGCCATCCAGCGGATCCGGGTCAAGACGAGCCCGCAACCCGACAAGGAACGCGGTCTCGATCAGCGCCTTGCGAGCGAACAGCACCCCGTCCGGGCCAGCGTTGCCCGGGTCGATCAAGCCACGGCGCGCAGCGAGCCAGGCCACGGCCCGGCCCTCCACCGCGCGCCGTTGCAATGATCCGCCGCCGGGCTGCGTCATACCCATCAGATGCCTCCCGGCAATCGACGGCTACCGAGGCACTATCAGGCACCTGCGGCAGGGTCGGCGGGGTCTGCGACCTGGTCGGCAACGACGAGAACGTAGCGCTCCCACGCGAGCACGTATCCCGCCACATCGTCGAGCTGGCTGACCTGGTCGACGATGGTCCCCAGAGGAACCGTGAGGTCGACAAGCCCGCTTGACTTCAGGAAGTCCAAGGCCTTGCGGGCATCAACGGAAGGGCATGTTCCGGGCATGACGCACTCCTAACTACATAGAAAGCGGAAGATACTTACGGCCACACCCACCAAGTCGCCCCCGGTCTTCAAACCGGAAAACGCCAGCACCGTCATCTACATCCACTGAAGACTGAGCTGACCGCAACACCGCGGCCGCGCCGTCGCCTCACCGAGAGTTGGGCATCCAAGCCGTGAAGCCGACCACCACCCGGACAGGAAGGACGGCCCACCGGGAAGTTGAATCCAGTAACCCACCAGAGCGAACAGCCAGCAACATCCCTTGACCCATATCACCCGATTGGACGAGCGCGCGGGAGGTCAAGACACACCACGCACCACCTGGGACCCGGAAACCCGTCGAGGGGCGCGGAGATCGAGCAACCACTGTCCGACCCGGTGCACGGCCCGCGCGCCGAACTGGTCCTGTCGGTACGGACGGGATACGCCGACACAGACAAAGGCGCTGCGCCCGCTGGCCGCGCTCGCCGCTGCGACGCAGGTCAACGTGGACGAGGGTGCCAAGCCGAGAAGACTGTTACGGCTTCGTACACCCGCTGTCTGTGCCCGACGCCATTCGAACGGCCCGCAACCGCGACCATCAACACGCACGCGAGCACCGACCACCTACCTGGAATCCCACGGTACGAGGCTGGGTTCAACTTCAAGGCACTGCTCGCCGAACGCCTCAAGGCAACCAAGGCCGCCAAGATCCGCGAAGCGCTGCGCGGTGGCAGGACCATCCGCCGCGAAAGGGCTACTCGGTGCACGCCACCGCGCCGCTCGCGCTCCACCAGGCCGTGCCACCCTGGTCAGCGACGGCTCCGCCGCAAGCTGCACTCTCCTACTCGCCCCCGTGATCCCTCCGCTGACCACCCCTCTGTCTTCGTCCCGGGTGGGGCGGGCGGCATGATGACCGGTCGTGCCGCTGCACATGGCCTACTTTGCCGCGACCAGCACTGGGCGATCACTCACCGCTCCCAGTCCGCCTCCGCTTCCCGCAGCTCGGCCAGGATCCGATGATGCATTCGCCTGGGGTGCGCACCACGCCCGGGCATGACCGTTCCGACAGTCAACAGCGTGCGCAGCATGGGAGTTGGGAGGCGAACGAATGGCTGACAGGGTCAGCGGCGAGGTCCGCTGGTACAACCAGGCTCGAGGCATCGGGTGCATAGACGGGGACGGCGGCCGCGAGGTGAGGGTGGACCGCAAGGTCATCGAGGACGGAGCCTTTGTCGTCGAGGGCTTGCGGGTGACCCACGTGCCCATGGAAGACGAAAACGGCTGGCATGCGGAACACCTGACCTTCGTCAAGCACTCCCCAGGAGCCGCCCACCGCGGGTTACTCGCACGTGCGGCAACATCCGGGGGATGAGTGGACGTGCCCGTTCATCTCGCAATGGCGGAGGGACCTCGGCCGGAGTGCGGGACTTGTGTCGCGTCCTCTTTTCGCAGGTCACGAGCTGTGACGCACGGTAGTGATCCCGTTTGTTGTTAGGTTGGGCGTCGATGGGCGGGCGCCCGAACGGTAATGGAAGGATCTTCGGGCGGCCGCGAATGAGACTGGCTGCCGCCCAAACTGGCCAGGAGAGTGATCACGGCCATCATGAGCGACATGGAAACGGAGGTCACCGAAGATGAGCCCCGGTGACCTTCTGCGTGCCTTCTCCATCGATCTTGTCACCAAGCGGCACGGTGGCCCGGTGAGACCCGCGCGTCACCACTGCTCACCGGGTTTTAGGGTTCGGGCGAACGGCGATAAAATTACCCAAATCGACGGCCTGGCTTCCCGGCCTAGGCTGCCGCTCGTCCTGTGCGACCTTGGGGAGCGGCACGGTGGCGAGGTCCCCTGAGGAACGCGGAGTCACGCACAGCGCTGGTGCGCGGGGCAGGTTGCTGCCCGTGCTGCCTGCTCTGCTGCTGTTCATCGGCCTGTTCATCGGCCTGTTCACGCCCCGAGATGTCAGGCCGGACGCCTTCCTCGCCACAGCCATGGTTTCTGCCGCCGCGCTGCTGCCCCTGTGGGGGACCGTGCTGATCGGACTGGGCGCGTGCGCCATCTTTGTCGGCCTGATGGTGGACTTCAATTCGCTGCGGGATGCGACCGCCTACTCTGAGCTGGCCACCCTCGCGGCGATTGCGGCATTCTCCGTCTTCTTCAACCGCCTGCTTAGCCGACGCGCCCATCAGCTGGTTCAGGTCCGCTCGGTGGCCGAGACCGCCCAGCTGGCGGTGCTGCATCCGGTACCGCGACACCTCGGGCACGTCACACTCGAGAGCCTGTACCTGGCCGCCGCGGCGGAAGCCCGGATCGGCGGCGACCTGTACGAGGCGATACACACCCCGCACGGCGTACGGCTGCTCATCGGCGATGTACGCGGCAAGGGCCTGCTCGCGATCCAGACGGCCGCGACGCTGCTCAGTGCCTTCCGCGAGGCCGCTCACGACGCGCCCGACCTGCCCCACCTCGCGCGCCGCCTGGAGACGAGCATGAGCCGCCACGCTTCCCAGTTCCCGGGGGTCCCGGGCTCGGAGAGCGCCGAACGTTTCATCACCGCTCTCCTCGCCGAGATCCCGGACGATGAACCGATCGTCCGGACCGTCACCTGCGGCCACCCGCCCCCGCTGCTGCTGCACCACGGCGAGGTCCGGGAACTGCAGCCCGCCGCTCCCTCGCCACCGCTCAACCTGGGCATGCTGGTGAGCGCCGGATACCACCTCGACCTCGCCCCCTTCCACCCCGGAGACCAGCTCCTGCTGTACACAGACGGGGTCACCGAGACCCGCGACCGCTCCGGCGCCTTCTACCCCCTCGCCGAACGCATCCGCTCATGGAGCAGCGAGGCGCCCCACCAGCTCCTCGACCATCTCCACCGAGACCTGATCGCCTACAGCGGTGGTGAGCTCGACGACGACATCGCTGTCCTCGTCGCCCGGCGGCGCCCGAGCCTGTCAGCCTGAGATGAGGCTCTGACGCGTAAATAGATGCAGGTCAGGGTGGGTTGGGCAGGGCTGGGCGCGGTGGCAGTGAGGTCGCCGGGCGTTTGGGGCCGCCGGTCAGGCTACGTCTCCCCTCGGGTTGAGGGTGACGGTGTAGCCGAGCTGGTTGAGCAGGTTGATCGCTCTGCGGGTGGCGCGTTCGGGATCGCGCTGGGTGAAGTAGGTTCCGCCGAGGTCCTGGTGAGGGACGTGGTCGGTGAGCATGTGCCAGATCGCGGTGATGATCGAGTGCTCGACGGCGACCAAGGCCCGCAGCGAGCCGCGGTGGGCGGTCAGCCGCTTGTAACGGGCCTGCAGATAGGTGTCCTTGGTTCTCACCGCTCCGAACGCCGCTGGGCCGAGGGCGCCCTCGAGGTAGGGGTTGCCGGGGCGGACCTTGGTGTTCTTGGCTCGGCCGGCGGACTCGTGGTGGCCGGGGCAGACACCCGCCCAGGAGGCGAGGTGCTTGGCGGAGGCGAACCGGCTCATGTCGCGTCCGGTCTCCGCGATGATCACCTCGGCGACCGCCCGGTTGATCCCGGGGATGGTGTCGAGCAACTCCAGCGGGGGGCGAAAGGGGGCCATCGCCTCCTCGATCCATGCGGTGAGCCGGTCGATGGCACCGGTGAGCTGGTCGTACTGGTCCAGATACAGCCGGGCCAAGAACGCGTGGTGGTCACGGAAACGGCCGGTTAGGGCCTCGGTGAGTTCGGGGATCTTGTTGCGGAGCTCGCGTCTGGCCAGCTCGGCGAGGACCTGCGGGTCACGTTTCCCGGTGATGAGGGCTTCGAGCATGGCCCGGCCGGAGACGCCCATGATGTCGGAGGCGACCGCGGCGAGCTTGCTACCGGTGTCCTCCAGCAGCTTCTCCAGCCGCTGGACGATCTGGCCGGCTCGCGGGGTCATCTGGGTACGGGCCCGGGTCAGATCCCGCAGCTCGCGCACTGGCTGCTCGGGCACGAACGACGGCCGCACCAGGCGCCGTGGGCGCCGAGCTGAGCCAGCCATGCCGCGTCCGAGACATCCGTCTTGCGGCCGGGCAGATTCTTCACCTGCCGGGCGTTGACCAGGATCACGTTCAAGTCCTCGGCCAGCACGTAGGTAGGGCTTCCAGTAGTCCGACATCGCCTCGATCACCACCAGGGTGACGTTCGCGGGCAGCAGGTGATCACGGAGAGCGAGCACCCCATGCGTCGTCGATCCCCACGTCGTGTTCTCGTTGGTGAACGAGCCCCGGCGCTTCGTGCTCAGCGTGCGCACGCACGCCTTCGCGTCCCTCCTACTGATGTCCAGCCCCGCACAGCGTTCATGCAGCACGTCCACAAATCCCACTCCCTCCTGGTGCCTTGCCCGCCGTTCCGGCGTTCTTCTCGGCGATGGGCACGCAGGTCCACTGATGCCCAAGCCGACCCATTCCGGCCCCGGCGGCGCATCCACCGTGCGCCGCCGGGCGGTGATCGGCGCGGCCGTCCTGGTCGTGATCAGCGCACTGACAGCGCTGCTCGCCTACCTCACCCGCGACGAGCGCCGCCCGCCCGGCGGTGGTTCGGCGGCGGTGGTTCGACACGGGCGGGCCTGCGGCCGCGGTGGCGTCACGTCCATGAGCGAACTGGTCACCACCGCCGCGAACTTGGCGGCAAAGGTGGTGGACAGCACCACGGCCGTGGATCTGAACGCCTCGTGGTTCAGGGACAACTACGAACTACTACTGCCGATCGGGTTGATCTTGACGGTGGGCACGTTCTGCCTGGCGTTGATGCGAGCGGCGTGGCGCCGGGACGGTGACTCCCTAGCGCAGGCGGTGACCGGCACGATGACCGGGGTCTTCTTCGCTCTTGCGGTGATCGGCTGCACCACGGTCGCCGACCAAGCCCTCGTCCGTGATCTGCTTGCCGACTGGGACCTGTTCGTCGCAGACCACCCGGATTGGAGCAGTTGCGTCCGTGGCGTTCTGGGGAGGCTCTCCAGCCGCCTCTCCACGACATCTGGTGCCGCCGCACGCCAAAGGCACCTTGGTCGGTGCAGCTCATGCTGGAGAGGCTGAGGACACCCAGTGGGTTTCGCGTCGCGCCCCCACAAATCCGGCTTCCGATCGAGCGAGTGGGGCGGACGAGCACGACCGGCATTCCCTACCTTGCACCCGAGGTGCAGCTGTTCTACAAGGCAAAGGCGAAGCGAGACAAGGACGAGACCGACTTCGAGGCGGTGCTGCCGCTGCTGGACGAGCCACAACGCAAGTGGATGGCGGAGGCGGTCAAAGTGATCGCGCCTGACCACCCGTGGCGACGGCGGCTTCTGCAGTCAGCGATCCAGCGCACCTTCGGTGCACGCCGGGGGCTTGGTAAATCCCGTGGCGCGCGCCGGGGTGCTTCCGGCGTCCACCCAAGGCGAACGGGGTGTCACGACGAAGCCCTCCTCGTCCAGCGTCCGGACGGCTTCCGCCCTCGGGTTGAGCAGAACCAACCCGCCCACATCCTGCGGCCGGTGCGCGGCCAGCATTGCGGCCGCACCGCCGGGCGATCACATGCTCCGGCTGCCCCGATGGCCCGTTCTGTGCCCGAGGTGATCACACGCGGCCCGGATGTCGTTGGCGAAGCCAGCGATGGTCGCCCCCTCGGCCCGACCGCCGCTGGCCCCATTCCCGCGCAGATCGAACCGCAGGAAGCAAAAGCCGGCTCCCGCCAGGCCTGCCGCGAGCCGGGTGAAGAACCCACCCTCATGACGGGTGACCCCACCACCGTGCGCCAGCACTACCAGCCCGGCCGTAGCCCCGTCAGGGGCCGTCACCGTGCCCGCAAGAGTGGTGCCATCCAACGATCGGAACGCCGTCTCCAGCTCATCGACCATGCGCCGATCGTAGTGACCCGAGCTACACCGCGCGCCGGCGATCCTGGCAAGCCCCCCAACAGGTGGCATCTCCAGCAAGTCCCTGTGCACTGTCGTCAAGAGCTTTGACAGATAGGCCGGTTCTCTGAACCGTTTCCACTCGGGCCCCAACACGACTCGCTCAGACAAGCCATAGTTGTCGCACCGTCTTGCCATCCTTCGACCGAAGCAGTACCTCGTTCCCCTTCTCCGAGGTCTCCCGTTCCACCAGGTCGAGCAATGCGACGGCGCGGCGGATGGTTTCAGTGATCGAGATGCCCTTGTGCTCCTTGTACCAGCGAAGCTTCTGAGCGGTCTCCGGATTGATGTTCACGCTGAGACGGGTGGCCTGCTGATCAACTGTGCCCGCCGAAGGACCTGCGTTCGTTTCGGACGTGTTTTCGGGCATTCCAAGGCCTCTCAGTCAGTCGAAGTCACGTGCGCTCGGACACGACGACGAACGGGCCAGCCTCCTCAGCCCCTCTGCTGAGACGCGCCCGATCACTGATCGCATCCGACCTGGTTCACCAACGCGCGCCGCTACCGAGAGACTCCCCCTCTTCCCCCGGCGATGCGCGTCCTACAGGTTTGGGCTCCTGTACGTGTCGCCACACAGGACACTACCCAAAAAGCCGCATATCGGACCCATAAGGCCATCCCTCGTAGTGCGAGCACGTGTAGAAGGTGTGGGCATCATGATGCCTTCCACCGCACCAGGTGTCAAGAAAGTCTGCATCTCGCCAGCCCCATATGCACGACTCATGCGCATCGAATGTGCATGCAGTCAACACTGAATGGTGAAAATGATCACATAAGATGTGGTAAGGTCGCCCCCCAAGCAGGCTTGGGGGGGATCTGAGCTGCGCGCTGGTATCTCTTCGCCCACGGGGCGCTGACATGAGGGGACAGGCCACGCATGAACAACGAGGACCCCAGGTCTGCAAGGCAGCAGCCTGAGGTGTGCAGGCTCCCCAAACGCGGTCGCGCGCTGCGCATCTGCTTCAAGAACAAGCTCGGCTACCTGCTGACCTTTTTCGACTGGCACAACGATGGCCCGATGCAAAGCGTGCCCGAACTGCCCAGTGAGACCGCCGAGTTCATTGGCATGGACGAGTCCGACCTCGGACTGGCGCCTGGTCAGCCCCTGCTACGTGAGGACGACATCCCCTTGTCCTACGAAACCTGCGGCTTCGGTCCGCCTATCCAAGTACTCGGTTGCATCCACGGCCGGAGAGGGTGCGACCATGTCTGACGTAGCACCAGAGGGTGGTGCGAACGGTGCGTCGGCTGAGCTGTCGGAGAATGAGCAGCCGGCAGCTGAACGCGGCCCCGAAATCAATGAGCTTCTCCAGAAGAGCGTTCAGTTAGACCAGGGCCCGGTCACCCGGGGCGGCCAGCCGGCGGTACGGTCGACCGAGTTCGTTGAGGACGTCGCGCCGGCACCGGCCGGGACCGGCACCGATGACTTTCTGAAGATCCGCACACAAGAACACATGAACGAGACACGACGCGCCCTCGCCAAGGGGATGCTGTGGATGGTAGGCATCCTCGCCGTATTCCCCATGGTGGCGCTCGTGTTCGGCCACTGGACTCACTTCACAGTCGACAGCTTCCGCGAACTGAGCCTGGTCTTCACCCCCGTTGTCGCTCTGGCCAGTGCCGCCTTCGGCTTCTTCTTCGCCAGCGACGACCGCAACCGAGACAAGTAGAGCCCTGGCGCCAACCCGGCGGGGCTGCGGAGTGTTCCTCAACCCCGATGGCAGGGCCAGGACACTCAACGCAAAAGGAGGGGGCCGCCTCCCGGCCCCCCTCCTTCGCTGCCCCAGCGCTACGTCAGCGGCGTCGTCTTGCGCGCTCCGGACAGTCGCGGAGTCGCGGCAGCGACTCCCAGCGGACGGGAGCCCGCCGCCCATGTGCCCAGCAGCCGCCAGTTCACCAGTTGCAGTTTCTGGGACTTCGCCAGCGGGCTCGACGGCCACGACCGGACCCTCACCAACTGCCGCCAGGCCGACATCGACCTCTGGCACGTCGAGCGAGCACGGCCGGAACACCGTCCGCCCCTTCCTGCTGTGGTGCCAATCCATCAAGCTCACCCGAGGCTTCCGGCTGCCTCCGCAGCCGACTCGCCGGGCAGCTCCGCTCTCCAAGAACGAGCGCCTGGAACTGCTCGGCCGACTTCTCACCGACGACAGCGCGCCGCAGAGGAGCCGCGTCGCCGCTGTCATCGTCCTCCTCTAGGCATCAGCCCTGCAGCCGGGTTGTCGGCTTGACCACCGACGACGTCGTCCACGCCAACTACCAGATCCGGCTGCGGCTCGGCGAACCTCCATCCCCGGTCCCCGAACCGTTCGCCGAACTGCTCCTGGCCTGGATCGACAACCGCGACAACATGAACACCGCGGCGAACCGCGACTCCCGCTGGCTGTTCCCCGGACGACGCGCGGGCGCGATGACTGTGCGTCGTCCGTGTCCGCCTGCACCGGGGCTACTGGAGGAGTACGCGGCCCGGTTCGACGACCTGTTCGTCAGTTTGGCCCAACGCCACGGCTTCCGGGAGTACTTGACGGCCTGCTGACGCAGCGGGACTGGAAGAAGACGATCACCTGCCTGGCCGGGGCCGAGCCCGTGACCGGAGCCGGTTCACCGGCGGCTGGAGCTGCTGCGCGAGCAGGCTCGCACCGCGCCGCACGACGCAAGGACGGGACGGCCACCGCGCACGTCGGACGGCAGTGGCTGGGGAGGTGGGGCAAGACCGACAACTGCGTGGTCACCGTCACGACCGTGTGGACCGACGGGCGGGTGTACTACCCGCTGCACGCGGTGCCCTACACCCCGGCCCATCGCTTCCCGCGCGGACGCAATGACCCCGCCTTCCGTACCAAGCCGCAGCTGTCCGCCGCCCTCGCGGCCGAGGGCAAGGCGGCCGGCTTTCCCTGCTGGGCTGTGGTGGCAGACTGCGCCTACTCCGTCAGCGACGACTGGTACTACACGCTGGACGATGCCGACCTGCCCTACGTGGTGGCCCTCAAGCCGCACCGCGGTACCTGGGCGCCCGCCAACCAGCCGCACACCCCCGTCGACGCCGCCCGTGCCCTGGCCTGGCGGGATGCCGGGCACCCCGGCGACTGGACACCAGTTGCACGCCGCTTCCGCTACGGGCACACCGAAACCTGGTGGGCAGCCGACGCCACTCTGGGCAGCTGGCAGCCCCACGGCCTGTGCCGCTTGGTCGTCGCCACCACCGACCGAGCCACCCTGCCGGACAAGGCCACCTGGTACCTGTCCACCAATCTGCCCCATCCTGACACCGCACGCGGCCACATCCCCGCACTCGCCCACCGGCCTCGCCGAGATCGTCCGCCTCTATGGGCTGCGGCCGTGGATCGAGCAGAGCTACAAGCAGATCAAGGACGCACCCGGCTGGGCCGACTTCCAGGTCCGCTCCAACCGCGCCATCCGCCACCACCAGACCCTGGTGAACTGCGCGTTCACCTTCTGCTGGGACCAGTGGTTCGCCCCACCCGGACCGCTGGATGCCACCGCGCCGGAGCACCTGTCCCAGCACCCGGCCTGAGAGGGGGACCGACAATACCCCGCCAGCCCCAACCGCCCTGCTGGGCCAGGGCCTTACGCACCGTCCGCTCCCGGCTCACCCTGCCATCACCCTGCAACGCTGGTGGCAGGCCTGGACAGACAAGGACCCGCCTGCCGGGCTCCAGGCCCTGCTCGACGCAGTCACCGCCCGACACGGCCATGATCTCTACCACCGGGTCTAACGAACTACCAGTAGCGCCGAGCGCCGGGACCACCAGCCGCAGGCAGCCGATCCCCGTTGTCCGCACGCACCATGGCCACCAACATTCGAGACCGCGCAGCCCCGATGTGGAGTCGTTTGCGCAACGTCTATGCCGAGATGGGCCGTCTATACGTCTTCCAACGCCAAGCATTTTCTCGGTGGGCGTGCTCAAGGAGGTCATGTGCCGGGTCGGCCTGCACAAAGTGTTCCTAAACGGGGAACCTCCGTCTCCTTGCCCTCTGAGTCACTTGCGCTGACCGAGGGGGCTGTGGCAGCCCGAGGCTGCTCGACGGCGGGCGGGGCCGCCACAGTCTGTTCCCCCTCATGGACTTGGCTGATGGCTTCGACCAAGCCAGGTCCGACCTCGGCCCAGCCGATCAGCAGCAGTGGACCGACAGCATCAAAGGCTGCCTTCCACACCTCTCCCGCGAGCAGCGGGTCCGACACGTTCAAGGCCAGCGTCATCGCGCAGGAGACGATCAGGAGGCGGCGGGCGGGGCGTAGCTGTTCGCGGCTGGCGCAGTGCAATGCCAGGTAGCGGGTGCCCAGGAGTAGGCCGAGGACAGACACGTCGACATCGGGGGCCACCAGAGGCGCCACCCACGCCAGGCTGACGACCGCGGCCATGATCATGGTCGCCATACGCAAGGTACCCGTGCGCTCCACGGCCCCGCCGAGCGCCGCTCCTGTGCCCTCGGTCGGCCCGGCGGTCATCCGGCCCTCGCGCATGGACGTAATAATCGGCAGCCACAGCGTCGGCGGAACCCATTCGCGGTGTCTTTCCAAGCGATCGGTCCCGCGGCCATCTTCCGTCGCATAGCCGCCCTGTACTTCGCTCAGTCACTCCGGCCGAGGGATGACGGCGCGGTCTGTAACAGCCCATCCACAAATGCGGGGCCGTTCCGGTTCGACTCCGTGACCATGCATACGATCACGGTGCTTCATTCCAGGCCCCGTCTGTTCCGTCACCAACAGCCGGGGACAAGTTGGACCATTCGGAGAGATCATGCAGCAGGACCCAGGCGATGCCGCGCGGGCGCGGCACCGGCACGCTTCCCAGCGGAGGGGTGGGGCCTGGAGGATCGGCTCCATGGTGTGCGCCGGGTTGGCCGGGATCGGCGGGCTGGGTGCCTGCCTGTCCATGTGGGGGGCCCGCGCACGCGCCGAAGAACAGACCAAACCAGATGTGGTCACCACGCCGACTGCCGCGCAGGCGACCTCTGCTGTCCAGTCCTTCCTGACCTCCTGGTCCGGCTCGAGCCTTGCCGCAGCCGCACGGGCCACGGACGACGCAGCCGCCGCGCAGCAGGCTCTGCAGGGCTATGCCACTGGGCTCAAGGCCAGCAGGGTCACCTTCACCAACGTGGTGGTAGGAGCGCCGGATCCGGCGGTGGCGCACGCACTGCGCACCACTTTCCACGTCAGCACGATGCTGCAGGGCGACGGCACGTTCAGCTACGACGGTGTGGCGGACACGCTCGTCGTCAACGGCAAGCCGGTGGTGCACTGGAGGCCGAGCGTGCTCTACCCCGGGCTCACCAGCGGTCAGAACCTGGTCTTCGGCAGTATTCCGGCCACCGCCGCGACCGTGGTCGACCGCCATGGCACGGTACTCACCGGCAAGCAGTACCCCTCACTGACCGGCATCATCAGCGCGCTGCAGAGCGAGTACGCGCAGAAGGCACAGATATCCCCGGGGCAGGGTGTCAAGATCACCGATGCGAGCGGCAAGACGGTGAAGGTGCTGAAGGTCAACAAACCGGCGGTGCCGGGAAAGATCAGCTCAACCCTGGACGCCGCCACCCAGGCCGCTGCCGAGAGCGCGGTGAACGACCCGCACATCAAGACCACGCCGACGGACGTGGTCGCGATCGACTACACCACCGGTCAGATCCGCGCCGTGGCCTTCAAGGGCGGGGACTCCGCATTGAACGGCGCGGCAGCGCCAGGGTCGACGATGAAGATGATCACCTCGGCTGCGTTGATGGACAAGGCCGGGGTGAAACCCACGGACAAGGTGCCGTGCGTGAAGACGACCCTGATAAGCGGCCAGACCTTCCACAACTTCCAGATGGAAAGCGACCCCAGCGCCGACCTGACCAAGGACTTCGCCATCTCCTGCAACACGGCCTTCATCAACGAGGCCACCTCGAAACTGCACTCCGGCGACCTGCGCGCCGAGGCACGTGACGTCTTCGGAATCGGCGACTGGAAAATCGGCGTTCCGACCACCGACGGCAACGTGCCGAACGAGAACGGCAGCGAGAACCTGATCGCCGCTCAGGCCATCGGCCAGGGCCAAGTGACGATGAACACCCTGACCATGGCCTCCGTCGTCGCGACCATCGCCGACGGCGCCTTCCACCAGCCGATCATCGTCCCGGGCCTGGCACAGCGCACGGCGAAACAGCCAATCTCCGCGACCACCTCGGCCTACATTCGCGAGATGATGGTCGCCACCGCCACGCAGTCGTACGGCACGGCCGAACCGCGCATGGTCGGCATCCCCGGCGGCGCCAAGACGGGGACGGCGGAGACAGCCACTGGCACCAACGGCTGGTTCGCCGCGTACGACACCGCCAACCACCTCGCGGTAGACGCCTTGGCCGTCGGCGGCAAGGAGGGCGTGTTCTCCGCCGGCTACGTCGCCCGCGACGTGATGCTCGCACCACACTGAGCCGGTGCGCCAACGCCTACCGGCGCGGGGCAGGCCCAGAAGGCGGCGCACCATGTACTTCCGTAGCAGATGCCGTCCCACTGCGGCCATGTCTGGTTCGAGGATCGGCAGGGTCAGAAGAACCCATGACCCTGCGGCCCACGCCGCGAGGACGTCGCTGACCGGGGCGCCGGCGGTTGCCACGCACAGTGTTCACGGCGTGGCGGTGAGCTTGGCCAGCAGCTGTTGAAGCTGGTCGTGCTCACACCGACGAAACTGACTCAAGGAAAGCCCACGAGTACCAACCTGCCGCCGGAGCAAACCGGATGACTTACAACAGCGAACACAATAAGCGACCTGTGCCGCGGAACGTTTAGCGTGTGTGATCGATGTACGAGTGGCAGTTGCTCTCCTCGCTGCCGTGGGGTTTGTCGTCCTCGCACGTTGTCAGAGGCTGCTGAGGAGTGCCAGGCGCTCGGCGCTGGTGGAGCCCTGGTCGGCGTAGTAGACGACGATCAGCTGGCGAGCCTGCGGACGCACCATCTTCTCGTAGTGCAGGTCGAGTTCGCCGACGAGCGGGTGGTTTAGCCGGGTGAGGCCGGTGTCGCGGCGGCGGACCTCGCGGCGGGTCCACAGGGTGCTGAACCGCTCGCTGGCGACGGTGAGTTCGCCGATGGTTTCCAGTAGCTCCGGGTCGGCCTCGTCGACGTCGATCACGGCGCGCAGGCCGGAGACAGCCTTGGCGGTCATGTCGTCCCACTGCGGATAGAGGCTGCGCATCTCAGGTTCGAGGAAGGCGGCCCGCAGCGGGTTGTGACCCACGGCGAAGAACGGGCACAGGAGCACGGCTAGCCGGTTCGCCGCGACGACGCGTCCGCCGGGCCCCTGGGCATAGGCAGGGGTCTGCGGCCAGCTGTCCAGCAGCGGTTGGAGGTCGCCCTGGTTCGTACGGGCGCGGCTGCGCGGCCTACGGGCGGGCGGGGCGGGGTGGGCGAGGCGGTGCAGATAGGCGACGGCGTCCTCGTCGAGCTGGAGCGCGCCGGCCAGGGCGGCCAGGATCTGGTCGGAGGGGTTGAGATTGCGGCCCTGTTCCAGGCGCAGGTAGTACTCAGGACTGATGCCGGCGAGCTGGGCGACCTCCTCGCGCCGCAGTCCGGGGACGCGGCGCCGCTCGCCGGCGGGCAGCCCGACCTGTTGCGGGCTGATCTGCCCGCGCCGGGCCCGCAGGAAGTCGCCCAGGGTGTCGGCCGTCTCGCGTGCCATGTTCTCGACGCTAACCGCTCAGCAGCCCGAGGCGGACCAGGCTCTCCGCGGTGGCCACGACGGCGTCGTCGTTGGAACGCGGGGCCCAGTCCAGCTCCTTGCGGGCTTTCGCGTTGGAGGCGCGGCGCACCATGCCCAGCTGCGGCACCGTCTCACGCAGCGCCGGGTTGACCGTGGCCAGCAGGCGCAGTAGCCAAGCCGGTGCCGAGCCGGTGGGGGCCTTGGCCGCGGCCTCGCCCAGCCGCGCGCGCAACGCCAGGGCGATGTGGTGGAAGGAGATCGGCTCGCCCGCGAGCGCCAGGTACCGCTGTCCGGCCGCCTGAGGCGCCGTCATGGCACGTAGATGCAGGTCGGCCGCGTCTCGGACGTCTACGGTGTTGGTCCAGATCGGCGGCGCGGCCCGCATCCCGCCGGTCAGCATCGTGTGGATGATACGGATGGACGCGGAGTAGTCCGGTCCGAGGACCGGCCCGAAGATTCCCACGGGGTTGACGACCGCCAGCTCCAGCCCGCCGCCCTCGCTCTCGACGAAGTCCCAGGCGGCCCGTTCGGCCACCGCCTTGGACTTGATGTACGCGGACACCCCCGGCCCGTCGGTCTGCGTCCAGTCGTCCTCGCTGAACGTCCGTCCGGTCCGCCCGTGACCGTAACCCACCGCCGCGAAGGAGGAGGTCAGCACGGTGCGCCGGACGCCCGCGTCCCGGGCGGCGCGCAGCACCCTCAGGGCCCCGTCACGGGCCGGGACGATCACCTCGTCCTCGCTCTTCGGCCGCGCTCCGGGAAACGGCGAGGCCACGTGCAGGACGTAGTCGGCTTCCGCCACAGCCCGGTCCCAGCCGCGGTCAGAGGTCAGATCCGCCTCCACATAGGAGACGGCGTCCGCGTGCTGGGATCCGGCCACAATGAGCATCCGCTCGACGTCGGACCGCCGGGTCAGGGAGCGCACCGTGGTCGTGACGGTGTGCCCGGCGGTCAGGAGCTGCGCGATCGTGTGGGAACCCAGAAACCCGGTTCCGCCCGTGACGAGTACATGTGCCATGCCTTCATAGTCGACAGCCGGATCGTCGCGTTCCAGATCTCGCCGATACCAGTACTCCGAGGGACAGGCTCAGCGCAGCACCCAGCGCGACTCTGGCCCCTCCCTCAAGGTTCGGTCGCATTGGACAATGAGCCGAGTTGTCGGTGGGTGATCAGGCAGCAGGCGAGTTTGAGGAACGCTTCGTATGTCGGCCCTGCGTTCCCACCGAATCTTCAGGCGTTGGAAGCCGTGCAGCCACGCAAAACTCCTCTCCACGACCCAGCGGTAGGTGCCCAGCCCGGTGCCGTGCCGAGTGCCGCGGCGGGCGATCGCGGGCACGATGCCGCGAGCGCGGACCTGGTCGCGGTAAACGTAATGGTCGTAGCCGCGGTCGGCGAACAACGAGTCCGGCTTGCGGCGCGGACGGCCGACTCGGCCGCGGACCGGCGGGATCACGTGGAGCAACGGTAGCGAGCGGGGTGCCGTGCCCGTCGGTGATCAAGTGATGCTTGGAGCCGGCTCGTCCCCGGTCGACCGGCGGCCCGTGTGCTGCCCCCTTTTAGCGCCCTGACGTGGGAGGAGTCGACCACGCAGCGGGACCAGTCCAGCCGCGAGGCCGCGTTGAGTTCGGCCAGCAGGACCTCATGAAGCCGCTGCCAGACGCCGGCCTCGTTCCAGTCCCGCAGCCGCCGCCAGCACGTCATGCCCGAGCCGAAGCCGAGGTCTTGCGGCAGGTACTCCCACTGGATCCCGGTGTGCAGCACGTACAGGATCCCGCACAGCACTTCCCGGTCCGGCAATGCCTTGCGGCCGGGATAACGGAACCTGCGCTCACGCTGCGGCAGCAGCGGTTCAAGCCGGTCTCACAGCTCATCCGACACGATCCACGGCGACGTCCTCACACCGGACCGAACGCTCAACTACCGGCCTGGACACGGCCAACAGAGCCGATCCACGTCATTGTGTTAGCCGTTGTTATCGACACCTGCAATATCGACTGCTGATACCTCACTGGCTTTGTTTGTGAAGGCGACCTCCCAGCAGTACCGCGCCAGCTGCGGCGCCCGTAGCGAGTGGGCGCGCCGCAGACCCGCGGGGCCAGTCGCTATCTTGGTGGAAGGAGCGCATACTCCCGAATACGGGCTGCGGCTCCCTCCTCTACCTCAGCGAAGGCAAAGACCTCGTCCAGTGAGTTGAACGACCCCAGATTCTGACGGACCGCCACGATCCTTGCAGCCACCCTTAGCTCTATAGAGCAGGCTGCGGCGATGGCGTCGACGGGCGCGCTGTTGAGATCGATGAGGCCGCCATCGTCGTACTCACCCGGCAGGTCCGGACGCCCGATGTGGAGATCCTGAGCGAGAACGGGGTCGCTCTGCGCAAGTGAGCGGGCTTCGCTTCGACGTGCGCGGGCGGCAAGACGTCCTGCGACGACCGGGTCAGCCGCCGCAGGGTGAACTGGCCGCACAGCACCGAGGCCGTAGACCTCACGGCGCAGCGTAGTCAGTTGAAAGCATCCGACCGCCATCAAGGCGATCGCTCCTGCGCCAACGATCAGGCTCAAGGCATGGCTGACCGAGCCGACGGCGTGCCCCTGCCGGTCTTGCGGGGTGACCGACGTGAGGACACCCAGCGTCGCTGCGGCAACAGCATAGATACCGGCTCGAAGTCGGACGTCCCTGCGCTGCAGTCGAGCCGCCGCGTGGGCGAAGGGTATCGCCGTGAACAGGCCGGCTGAGAGAACCACAATCGCGAAGTACCAAGCCCCAGGGTGCTTCTCCTTCTTGCGCTCACGGAGACCTGCCGAGCGGTCAGCCATGGCGGTGTTGGTCATGGCGGAAATCTTCTGCCGCTTTCCGCTGCCGGAGGTGTAACGCATTCCGGTCTCAGGGGTGGAGAAAGTGGTCTGCACAGGCCCGTTGGCCCATTTGGTCACTCGGACACCCTTGATCCCGGCGGAGTAGCTGAGACCCGACTTTGAGGCTGTAACGCGGAACGGGCCTGCTCTGAAGCTCTTACGGTAGGAGAAGCCCACCACTTCCCCCTTCTGGCGGCTCATCGAGGCGACCAGTGTTCCAGAAGCCAGCAATCGACTTCAGGCCGTTGCCGAAGCGTGATTATGCGCCTCCATGGGCAACGCAGACGAGGCGCGGAGAGGAGCCGTTGCTGCCGCTGCCCGTAAGGGTCTTCAGAAACTGGGACAAGAAGCTCCCCTGGCCGTGGTTGCCCTGAGCGTCTGCCAGGTCCTCAGTCAGGACGTTCAGGTCGGCACGATCAGGCGGACCTTTCATCGGCAGCGCAGCGTGCAACTGACCACTGTCGTAATGGAAATGAAAGCAGGACTCTCGTGATCAGCCCTACAAGTACATCAGGGGTGCGGCCAGCGGTAAGGATGACGCGTGCGCCCCCTGCGGCACCCGCAGCACCGACCTGGTCGTCGACCACGCATGGGCACAGTAAGTGATTGTTGTGCGCCAGGTGGCAGCGGGTGGGACGGCTGGACGCCGGGCACGTACGGCCGCGGCGGTCGAGGTGTTCTACCTCGCCAACTACCCGAAGTGGCCGAAGGGCCTCCATCCTCGACAGTCAGGATGCTGACCTACTGCGGGTCAGCGCGTACGCGCTGACCATCTCGCGTCAGCTCAGTCTGTCACCACGGTAGGTAGAGGCACTGACCCGACCCGCTCTCTACAGGAGGAGCTGCCAGAGGAGCCTCAGGAGGCTGAGCTGACCACTACAGACCAGCCACCCAATGCTGTGGCAGGTATGGATGCCCGGCACAGCAGCATCGAGGACCAGGTTGAAGCGATCGGGCAACTTATGGCCGAGCTCGGCTACAAGGCCGTGACCCTGCCCGTAGTCACGGCCTCGGCCTTCGTGGAGCTCGGCACGACGAAGCGCGATACCCGACCAACCTATCTGGCCAGCACCATGGTGCCCGCCCCACCACAAGTCGGCTGATCCGATTTATATTGCGTCGATTACAAAATAGTTCGGCAGCCGATACAATCAGGAATGAGCGCGCGCTCATACAACTCGAACTTCAAGTCGTCCGGCGGCATACACCGGAGGGCATCAGGAGTTGCCATGAGCGAGACAGACGGCACACCCAACATTCCAACCGCGATTCCGCCCGCGTCCGAGACGACGCAGGAGGCCTACTCCTTTACGTGCACGGGCTGTTGGCACGGCTGGGAGCAGTCCTACAGGGTCTGTCGTGACACTAATGACTCGGGAATCATCAGCGTCACCTACTACATTGGCGTTCAACGCGTACTATCGCCGCTGACGCGACTCGTATGTCCCAGGTGCGGTGGCCGTAAGGCACGGATCACGAGCTCTGGACAGGTGTCCCGCGCTTTGGGAACCGCGGAGACAGAGCGGTCATCCGCGTCGGGGCCTCGACGCTCTCCCGTCGCCGGTGACCAGTCCCCCGGGCCTGTGACACGAAAGGGCGAGGCTCAAGGGACCAATCGCGCCGTGCACACCCACAGGGGTAGTAGCCACCACTGGCTGACCGAATTGCTGGGCTTGTTCTGTTTCCGGCGCCGGGTCCGGTCCGACAGCCGCCGCATCCGTGCGCGCCGCGATGGCGAACGCGGTGAGCCGCCGACGGCCGTCTGAGCTGTATCAGGAGGACTTGTGGCTGCAGGCTTCTTTGGTCCTCTGTTGTCGTGAATCGTTGGCGCCTCGTGCACCGGGCAGGTTGTCCACGCCCCCGCACCGTTTCAGCCGGATCTCGCGGACGGCTGCATCGCCGTCGACACGCATCCCACAGAAATCGTTGGTCCCCGAACCGACCACGTCTCAGGAAGCGACGTCATGCCAGGGCCGCAAATCGCCAACGGCGTACTCCGTCGAGGGTGCTGGCCCAGGCCGAGGCTAGCCGCGATCAGGCCGAGTACGCCGACAACGAATCCGGCAAAGCCGAGGGCGTGGAGCCGCTGACCTTCCCATGACGCCTTCTTGAGTTCCTTCAATGCGGGGCCCGACGTGTCGGAGCAGAGGCCGCCGTGGTCAGCTTCAGCGCCGGGCCACATTCTCTGCCTCCGACTGGCCGGGCTGCTGCTCTTCGAACCAGCGGCCCGATCTTGCCGTCGGAATCGATCCGCAGCAAATTGCTGGCCAACTGGGCGACATCAACTAGCAGTTGGCGGAACGCGATACGAAGTCCTCGTTTTGCTCGGGTCGGTCTCGCCAGATGACTTCATGGACGGCGTTATGCCCCCGCCAGTGACGCGACTTGAGCCGCGCGCCCCGTATACCGGCCCGACTGCCGAACGTGTCCGTCATGAACGCCTGTGCATTCGCCCGGGAACTTCCGGGAAACGGAGCCGCTGCCAGTCTTCGGCGGTCACCCCTGCCGGCGGACGTGACGAGCATTGCTCTGCGGTGGCACATCATGCCTGGACGCTTTGGCCCAGGCGACGGCCTCGGCTTCGATGTCCGTGTCGAAGATGTGCCCGGCAGCTCGCAGGCTGGTCAATACCCCCAGTGCTTCCATTGTGTGCCGGTGGGGGTCGCGGATACCGCAGGCGAGGACCATACAGCCACGCAGGCCAAGCGACGTGATCACGTCCCGGAGCGCCAGGAGGCCAGTGGCGTCGACGGCGGTGATCCGCGACAAGTGCAGGATGACGACGGAGGCTTGGGCTCCCTTGACCGGGTTCAGGAGTCGCTCCGCTGAGGCGAAGAGCAACGGTCCGTCGATGACGTAGGTGGCGACGGCTCCATGTGAATCTTGCACTCGACTCTCTGGTACAGAGGTCGATCGCTCGGAACGTACCGTTTGGTGTTCGACTCGGGCGCAGTGGACAACAGCGCGTAGGGCCAGTGCCGTTGCCAATGCGATACCAGCGGCGACTGCGGTGACCAGGTCGAAGGCCAGGGTGACTGCGGCGGTGACCGCCGCGACGGCCGCCTGTCCACGGTCAGCCCGCACGAGCATCCGTAGCGACTCAAGGTCGACCATCCGCACGGCTGTTGCGATCAGTACTCCCGCCAACGCGGACAGGGGCACTTCGGCCACGACTGGTGCGGCGGCGAAGGCGACCAAGGCCAATGTCGTCGAGTGGACGAGTGCGGCAAGGCGAGATGATGCCCCAGACCGTACGTTAACGGCAGTGCGGACGACCGTTCCCGTAGCTGCCAATCCGCCGACGAGCGGGGTGACCAGATTGGCCATTCCTTGCCCGAACAACTCCCGGTCACCGTCGTATGGTTCGCCCTCGCGCATCGAGTCCGCCGCCGCGGCCGTCATCAGCGCCTCCAGTGCCACCAACACAGCGACCGTCGCTGCCGAGGGCAGGAGGTCCGGCACAGCGGAGATAGCAAGGAACTTCCACGACGGGTGCGGGATACCCGCCGGAAGGTGTCCGATACGCGGCAACGACAACCGTGCGAAGTGCGCCACCACAGTGGCGGCAGCCACTCCTACCAACGCGAAGGGAACATCTGGCCGCCATCGCGCCCCGACCAATCGTACGAGGACAACCGCGGAACAGACTGTCACCGCTGCCCAGTTCGGGTGTGTGGCGGATTCAGATAGTGCTCTGGCGGCGGTGCGGGCGATGGTCCCGCCGGAGTGTGTGGCGACGCCCAGCGCTGGAGGGGTCTGCTGAAGGACGATGACGGCAGCGCTGCCGACGGTGAACCCCTTGATGACGGGCGCGGGCACATAGCGCATGTATCCGCTGGCCCGGACGAGAGCGAGGGCCATCAGCAGCAAGCCGGCCAGCAATCCGGCGGTCAACACTCCGGAGGCGCCGAAGTCATGCGCGATGGGTGCGAGGACCACCGTCAACACACCTGTGGGGCCGGAGATCTGAAGCCTGGAGCCACCGAACAACGCCGCCACTGCACCGGCAGTCACGGCGCTGACCAGCCCCGCTTGCGCACCCAAACCAGACGCCGCGCCCAAACCGAGAGCGAGAGGCAGCGCGGTGATGGCAACCGTCACACCGGCCATGATGTCCTTACGCGGACAGCGTCGCATTTCAGTGAAATTACTTCTTCGCGGGAGAACTGCTCGCAGGCGTTTCCGCACTTTCCACCCGAGTCGCGCGGCATCACCATCGATACTCATGGGGTCACGTCCTATTCTTCACGGACCTTGCCGGGGCGGACACCCGGAGATGCCACAGATGACGCTCCATTTCACTCTCGGAGCGCCCGAATTCAAAGCCATTCGGGAATCCGA
The DNA here is from genome assembly GCF_029269905.1 of Streptomyces silvisoli. Classification (NCBI taxonomy): domain Bacteria; kingdom Bacillati; phylum Actinomycetota; class Actinomycetes; order Kitasatosporales; family Streptomycetaceae; genus Streptomyces; species Streptomyces silvisoli. Next base: position 44,876 of record NZ_JARJBC010000013.1, read on the forward strand.
AGGCGGGGACCGCAACGTCTACCAAATTCCCCACCATGACGGTACGGCCAGGTACGCAGAGGAATGAGTTCGGGAGAGGTCGAGAGTTGATGTCCATGGCGGTGCCGCTCACCCCCAAGAGCGAGCTCCGGCAGCCGACTTGCCCCACAGTGGAGGCCACTACGGAGAACGTGGCGACTACACCTATTGCCCCCATGAAAGTTCAGCAAGGAACTTTGCATACCTGCGACCATTGACCAGGCAGACCATAAGTCAATTAGGGCTATCGACTACCGGATCTCTCGACTGATGTCAATTCACCATGGCACGGGTAACCCCGGTTCCGCAAGAAGTTCGCGATCCTCAGATTGTCTACTCGACCTATCTTGTGTTCACGATTCCGAGGCGTCGCGAAAGACGGCCCCTTCGGCGCCTCGCTTAAACTCAGCGACCGGTCAAACACATTTCGAGGGGCGCTTGCCGCAGCTGCGGTGTCCCGGCTGGCATCCGCGTCCCGCCCGTTCACCGCCAGCGCAAGGCTTTCGCAGCAGATGGGGCGAAGTTGATGGACGGCGTTTCACGGCCGGGACCGCCGCCGCCGGACACCACCACCGAGTCCGACGCAAGGCACACTGCGCAGGACCTCCAACGGCCACCAGCCCTGGCGGGCTAGGGACTCCGGCGAGCAGAGGAAGCGGCGTTGCGGGGACGGGAGTCAGGGATGGAGGGCTTGAAGGCAGCGCAGCAGCGCCGCGTCGGTGTCCACCAAGGCGAATGCGGTCAGGACGGTCAGGACGACGGCCGGCAAGGTGGCGCTGACGCGATTGACCGGTCGGGTGCCCTGCAGGGCCGCCACCCGAGCGGCCACCCGGTGGTGCAAGTAGCCCAGTGCGGTGGCGGGTCCGGATGCGCGGCTCGTGCTCGCCAACGCGGCGCGGGCCAGGGATCGGGCGGCCAGCGTGCGTGAGGCGACGGCGGTGGCGGCCTCCTCGTCCGCCCAACGTTCCAAGGCGAAGGCGAGGTGTTCCCGCACACCGCCCAGCAGCGGGTTAACCGCCGCTGCCGCCTCCGCGAGCGCCTGCAGGCGATGGTGGCCGTGGGCCAGGTGCGCCCGCTCGTGCGCGAGCAGCACCGTCCGCTCGGCCGCTGGCAAGGCACGCAGCATGCCAGTGGAGACGACGATCCTCCGGGGTCTACCCGGCAGAGCGAACGCGGTGGCCTCCTCCGCCTCCACCACGATGAGGTCACCCGCGGCGGGGGAACGACGTACCACCGCCAACGCCCGCACCGACCGCACCCGCCGCACCACAGCGACCACCAACCGCACGAGGACGATCAGGATCAGGACCGCGGCCAGTGCACCGATCCGCCGCGGAACGGGGTCGTCCGCAGCCAAGACCGCGGTGTCCGGGTGGGAGAACGCCAGTACTTCGTCGGTACGGCTCAGACCGCCAACCGCCAGGACGATCAAGCCGGTTGTGGATGCCGCAGCCGCGGTGAGGATGAGCGCGGTCAACGCCCGTGCCGCGGTGGCGGGCGCCAACCCGCGCGTCAGGCGTGGTCCCGCCACAGCCAGCACGACGGAGGCGAGCAGCAGCAAGTAGACGGCGGTATGCATGAGCTCGGTATCCCGCCGCTCACTCACCCGGGCCGAGCAGCTCACGCAAGGCAGCCTGCTCGTCCGGGTCCAAGTTCTCCACGAAGTGGTGCAGCACTTCCGTGCGACTGGGACCACGACTCAACGCCTCGTTCATCTGCTGAGCGGCCGTCTGAGCGGGACCCCGCCGAGGGCAGTAGGCGTGGGCACGACCAACGGGCTCACGATCCAGCAGCCCCTTGACATGAAGCCGCCCCAGCACGGTGAGCACCGTCTTGTACGCCAGCCCCTCGCCCAGCGCCTCCTGCACCTGCCTGGCGGTCATCGGCGCGCCGGACGCCCACAACGCCGCCATCACCTCGGCCTCCAGCGCACCGGCCGGACGCCGCCCCCCCTGAGCAGCTCCCGCGCCCTCCCCGCGTGACGACATGTGCGGTACGCCTCCCTCGAAGATGAGTCCGACAAACTCTCCAGCCGGCCCTGTCCGCATGCGTCACACACGCCCGAGCCCAACCAGTCTCACACACTGTAGGACTCTAAGGGATCCGCATAGTTTCCCGCACCATGCTGTGAACTTCGCGGCACCACCTTCCCTCCACTGGCCATCGACGGGCCGCGAGCTGTACGGTGCCAGCGGGGTCGGCCCATGTTGTAGCCATCCGGCCGACCCCACCACCTCAGTACAGGCCGTGGCCGAAGGCTCAAATGCCCCCGCGAGGGGCAACGCGCCACCCTCGGCCAGCTTGATGTGGGATCGGCGTCACCGACAACGCCGCCTTCCCGTCATCGTTCCCCACGCGCTCACACCCCCAGTGGCTCCAGGGCTCGTGGACCGAACCACGCAGCGAGAGTGGTGAGTACGGAGGCGACCAGCAACACGAGCACGGCCCAGCGCGGTCCAGCAAGGACACCGCTGCCCGAGGCGAGGTGCAGCGCCAGCGTCACCAAGGCGACTCCCAAAGCCGTGCCCAGGCCGCGGGTCATGTTGACCAGTCCGCCGCCAGTGCCTGAGGAGGCGACGGGGATGGCGCCCATGATCAGGGTGTTGTTGGCGGGGGTGAACGTGCCCAACCCCAGCCCCAGCAGGGCAAGTAGCAGCGTCAGCCAGGTGCTGGTGAGCGGAGCGACGAGGAGCACGGCGAGGGTCCCGGTGCACACCACGGCTCCGATCAGACAGCGTCCGCGGTCGGTGATGGATGCAGGCAGGAGTTTGTCGGCGCCGGTCGCGGCGAGAGCGAATCCCGCTGGGAGCGCGGTGAGTACCAGTCCGGCGGTGAGTTCGGAGGATCCCGCGTCGGTCAGCGCCACGGGGACGAGAACCAGCGGCCCGAACAGCACCAGGTAGCCGGTCAGCGCCCCCACCAGCCCCGAGGAGACCGCCCGAATGCGCAGGAGCGCCAGATCGAGCAGAGGTGCCGCGGTCCGGCGCTGTCGTGCGACGAATGCCCAAATCCCCGCCGCGGCAACCGCGAACAGCAGTCCAACACCCCAGCCGGGAACGGGCAGTCCGGATGCCGCCGACACCGCCAGCAGTCCTGTGGTCGTGGCCAGGGACAACAGGGCAAGACCCGGCCAGTCGAATCCCTGGGTGCGATTGCGGCTGTGGGTCCGCGGCAGCAGGTAGTGGCCGCCGATCAGGGCGACGATGCCGATCGGAACGTTGATGCCGAACACCCAGCGCCAGCCGAGCGTTGCCACCAAAGCGCCGCCGACGGTGGGGCCCAGTGCCAGGCCGAGGGCTTGGGCCGCGGCCTGCACTCCGAGTGCCGTGCGCATGCGATCTCGCGGGGCGCTGGTCGCCACCAGGGCGACGCTGTTGGCCTGCATCATCGCCGCGCCGGCGGCCTGGACGACTCGGAAGGCGACGAGTGCGATCAGCGAGGGCGCGAGGCCGCAGGCGGCCGATCCGGCGGTGAAGACCACGAAGCCGTACAGGTAGAACAGCTTGCGGCCGTGCGCGTCTGCCAGTCGTCCGACCGGGACGAGTAGCGCGACGAGTGCGAGCAGGTACGCGAGCGAGACCCACTCGACGGCCGCCAGCGTGGCGTTGAACTCGGTGCGCAGGCTGCGGTAGGTCAGCGTGACGATGCTGGCGTCGAGCTGCCCCATGAAGGCGCCGAAGCAGACGGTGGCCACCGCGAGCCACCAGGCACCGGGGTGATTGCGTATCCGCTCGGGGCGCGGACGTTCTTCGGTCAGAGCCGTCGGCAGCCGACGGCGTCGTGCGGGGTGTGAGGTCATGTGGCTGGTCACGTCGTCCCCCCTTGTCCGAGACGCGGCGTTGCGTACCACCGGGTGGGTGGCCGCCCTCAGTATTACATCGGTTACAGAAATATTCGGCAGCCGATATGTAAAATGCCGGCCACGAGCAAGTCACCGGACGATGTGAGCTAGTCTTACGGCTTGTAAGAATTTCGCTTGGATCGTTCGCCGTGCCCCCATCGAGGAGACCGCACGTGTCCGACGCCCCCTCCCAGCCGTCAACGCCGCCGCGTGTCCGGTCAGGGATCTTGTCCTCATCGCTCGGAGAACGGATCGTGATCTCCGCCAGCGCAGGCACCATGATGGCCGCCATCGCGATCGGGGCGGCGCGACCACTGTTGGGTATGACCCCCTCCCCCATGGCGACCGTGGCCGGGTGCGCCATTGCCGGTCTCGTCACGTTCCTCGCTGCCGAAGGCTGGGCCCGTAGTCGACGTTCAGTACCGCCAGGGCTGCTGGTCAGAGCACGTCGCGCCACTGTCGTCGTCGTATCCGTCGCTGCTGTTGTCGCGGTACTGGGCGGAATCTTGTACGTCGCCACACCCGGGGTCGGCGATGCGGGCAAGCGGGTGCGCGCCCAAGCCGCCGCGCATCATGTGAACGTTCCCCACTCGCCGATCCCGCACAAGATCGCCGCCGCCCTGGTCTCCACCGAGGACTCGCGGTTCTTCACCAACCCCGGAGTCGATCTCCCCAGTGTCGCGCGGGCAACCTACGGCGCTCTGCGTGGGGGTCGAAATCTGGGTGGCTCGACCTTGGAACAGCAGCTCGTCAAGCAGCTGTACACCGCAGGCCATGACGGTCATCTCGACCAGGTTGAGCAGGTCGTCCTGGCCGTGAAGCTGGACCATCACTGGTCCAAGCCGAAGATGCTGCGCATGTACCTGGCGACGGTCTACTTCGGGCACGGGTACTGGGGGTTGGACGCTGCCGCACGCGGCTACTTCCACACCTCACCGGAGCACTTGGACTGGCCCCAGGCCGCGCTGCTCGTCGGACTCGTCCAAGCGCCGAGTGCCGACGACCCGCTTCAGCATCCTCAGCACGCCACCGCCCGCCGCGCCGAGGTACTACATCGACTCGCCGTCACCAAGATCCTCACCTCGGCGCAGGCTCGCCACTACGCGAACTCGCCGCTGGAACTGGCTTCCTGAACAGGTGGCCCCCACAAGGCCCCGCGACGAGAAGGCCGAGGAAGCTGCAGTGCATCGCACAGTCCCGGCGTCCGGCGAACTCTTCCCCACAACCCACACCCGCCATTACGGCCGATGCCATCCACCCCCTTTGAACCGGGAGGATCGTTGATCACACTCACACCCATCGAATGCGCGATTCGCCGCGCACTGTTAACCCGTGCTCAGGACGCCGACCCGGCCGAGCCACTGGACGCGTGCCTGAGCTACAAGGACCTCGGCCTCCTCGTCGACCCTGGTGGCGAGCACAGTGGCATGAGTCGTCCGCCCTTCCGTACGATGTTCCCGGCGCTCGGCCATGTCAGCACGTATGAGGTTGAACACGGTCGCCCCATGCTCTCGGCGCTCGTCGTAGCGGAGCAGTCCGGTACTCCTGGTCCTGGGTTCACCGAACTCGCCCGCAGCATGCAGTTTCAGGTAATTGACGACACGGCCTTCTGGCGATTGGAACTTGGCGAGGTCGTGCAGTTCTGGACGCAACAGGATCCCGTGATGCTCCTCGACTCCGCCATCGACCAGGTGATGGAGGAGATCAGAGCCATCCACAGCATGGTCCGCAGTATGGCCCCGCGCGACGGCCAGGACGTTAGGGGAACGATAACCGGCCGATGAGATTCGGGGGCGTAAATGTTGAGAGCCACGCCAGGTGCACGTGGCGGCTCCCCTGTCAGTTCCTACGTCGAGCGGCTGGTAGACCGGACCCGCATCCGGCCCACCAGCCGCTCGCGTTTGGGTCAGGACAGGGAGGCGATGGCGTCCTGAACCTTGCTGTCGATCTCAGAAGGCAACGGGGCGTAGCTCTGCGAGCTGAGCGTCTTCTGCGCGCTGTCGCTGGCCAGGTAGCTGAGGAAGGCCTTGGTGGCGGCCAGCGTGTCGGGCTTGTTGCCCTTGCTGCAGACGATCTCGTTGGTGACCAGGACGATCGGCCAGGCGCCCTCGGCCTTGGTGGAGTAGTTGAGCTTGAGCGCCAAGTCGCCGTTGGTGCCGACGATCTTGGCGTCCGCGATGGCCTTGGAGGCGTTGTCCGGCGTGATGGCGACCGGGGCGGAGGCGCCGGTGTTCAGCTTGACGGTCGGCACGTTGTTGGCGGTGGCGTAGGACAGCTCGGTGTAGCCGATCGCGCCGGCTGTCTGCTTGACCTGCGAGGTGACACCGGCCGAACCCTGGGCGGACTGGCCACCCTTGGCCTGCCAGGCCTGGCCGCCGGAGTACGGCCAGTCGCTGGGGGCGGCGGCCTTGAGGTACTTGGTGAAGTTGTCGGTGGTGCCGGAGTCCTCGGTGCGGTGGAACGGCTGGATCGAGGTCGACGGCAGGTTGACGCCCGGGTTGAGCTTCTTGATCGCCGGGTCGTCCCACTTGACGATCTGCGAGTTGAAGATCTTCGCCAGCGTCGGAGCGTCCAGCACCAGGTTGTTCACGCCCGGCAGGTTGTAGATGACCGAGATCGGGCCGCCGACCATCGGCAGGTCGATCGCCTGACCGCCCTTGCAGACCGACTTGGACTGGCTGATCTGCTCCGACTTGAGCGGCGAGTCGGAACCGGCGAACGCCGTGCTGCCCTGGAGGAACTCGGTGACACCCGCGCCGGAGCCAGTGCCCTTGTAGTTGATCTGCACCCCGGAGCACGCCTGCATGAAGTTCTTGCTCCACTGGTCCATCGCGTTCTTCTGCGCGGTCGAACCGGAGGCCAGCAGCTGTCCCTTGCCGCCACACTTTATGGAGCCGGTGGCAGCGGCGTTCGACGCCCCGCCCGACGGAGAACTACCGCCGCTGTTGTTGTCCGTGCCGCAGGCGGTCAGGACCAGGGCGCTGGAGACCGCGATAGCGCCGAAGGCCAGGCCGCGAAGTCCGCTCTTGCGAGTGAGCATCACTGTCTCGTGTTCCTTCCGGGTGCCCGCCGCCGTCGGCGAAGCATAGGAGTATGTACATCCAGCCACTCTTGGCTGAAAGCCATCTATGACTTGGCTGAAAATAGAAGGGTCGCGTGACGTCACGGGCTGGGATGGATGAATTCAGCGTGAACCTCGGCCATCAGCATCCGTCCCGCTCTGTGCCATCTCTGACGAGGACCCGGGTACCGGCAGGTGGTGGAGTGGGTTCCGAGGTGCGTCGGCGGTAGGCGGGGCGTCCGGTGAGCAGGCGCTGGACGAGGAAGCCGACCATCAGGGTCAGTCCCCCGGCAACCGCGTCGGCGAGGAAGTGGTTGGCAGTGGCGATGATCACCGTGAACGTCGCCAGTGGGTAGGCGAGCCCCAACACCTTCACCCAGGTCCGGCGCGCCAGGACCGCCAGTGTGACTCCGCTCCACCCGGACCAGATGATGTGGACCGACGGCATGGCGGCGTACTGGTTGGACAGCGAGGCCACATCACCGGAGGCCCAGGAACCCCAGGTGTGGTGTTTGACGACGGTGTCGATGAACCCCTGGTCAGCGAGGAAGCGCGGCGGCGCGAGCGCGTAGAAGGTGAAGCCGACCAGCGCGAGGAGCGTGGCCGCGTACAAGGCGGTACGCGCCGAGCGGTAGAGCGATCCGTGGCGTATGTAGAGCCAGACCAGGACGCCGATGGTGACGATGAAGTGCAGTGTGGCGTAGTAGTAGTTCATCCCCACGATCAGCCATGTGACCTTGTCGGCAGCGTGGTTGACCGCCCGCTCGATGTTCAGGTGCAGTGACTGCTCGGTGTGCCAGATCGCCGTGGCGCGGTGCATGGCGGCCACCCGGTGCGCGGGGACGGCGTTGCGGCTGAGGGTGTACGCCCAGTAGCCGATCGCCGTGAACGCCAACTCCACCCACAGCTTGGGCCGGTGCGACGGGCGCAGCCGAGCGGGCAGCAAGGGGCCGAAACGGAGCGCGGGGGATATACGGGTCAACTCGCGTTCCTGCCTATCTCGTCGTGGTCTGCCATGGCTGTGGCTGTGGGGTCGGAAGTGTCCGTAGGGCCGCGGCGGGTGACTATGAGGTAGGCCGCGGCGGCGGTGAAGACCATGGCGGAGACCCAGTCGTTCAGCCGCAGGCCCAGGAAGTGGTTGGCGTGGTCGATCCGCAGGGCCTCGATCCAGGAGCGGCCCACGGTGTATGCGAGGACGTACCAGGCGAATAGCCTTCCCCGGCGCGGGTGGTAGCGGCGATCGAGCCACAGCAGCAGGAAGACCACACCCAAGTCCCACAGCGACTCGTACAGGAAGGTGGGCTGGTACAGGGCGACGTTCGGGGTGTCGGCCGGCCGGTGGGCCGGATCGATCATCAGTGCCCAGGGCAGGTGGGTGGGGCGGCCGTACAGCTCCTGGTTGAAGTAGTTGCCCCACCGGCCGATCGCCTGCGCCAGAACCAGTCCGGGGGCGACGGTGTCGGCGAAGTCGGCCAGCGCGATCCCGCGGCGTCGACAGCCCAGCCAGGCGCCGAACGCACCCAGCGCGACCGCGCCGGGAATGCCCAGGCCGCCGTCCCATACGTACAGGGCGCGGATGGGCTGCTGTCCTGCCGTGAAGTACAGCTCCGGGTCTGTGATCACGTGGTACAGCCGCCCGCCGAGCAGCCCGAACGGCACCGCCCACACCGCGATGTCGGCGATGTCGTCCGGATTCCCGCCCCAGGCCGCCCAGCGCCGTCGGGCCAGCAGCACCGCCGCGAAGATCCCGGTGATGATGCACAACGCATACGCACGCACGGGGAACGGACCCAGATGCCATACCCCTTGTGACGGGCTCGGCAGATACGCCAGAACCATGACCCTCCGTACCCCCGCGCTCACCGGCACACGATCCGGCGCGCCCCCAAGCTGACCCGCACGACACTACATCGGACACCGAAACTTTCGGACACCGGGCCAATCGCAATGGGCCGTCTAAAATTGGCTCATGTCCTCGCAACCTCCGGTGCCCCCGACCACTCCCGTGGAAGGATCCACGGATGCCCGCCTGCTCACCGAGGCCGTGACCAGGCTGCGCCGCGCGCTACGTGCCTCAATACGGAGCGACTATCCGTGGGAGACGCTGCCCATGGCCCAGGTCGAGTTGATGCAGGTGCTCGCCGAGCACTCCCCTGCCCGGGTCGGGGACCTCGCCGTGTGGCAGCGGCTGGCGACCAGCACCGTCAGCGGACTCATCGGCCAGATGATCAACAGCGGCCTGGTCGCCCGCGCCGTCGACCCCGCCGACCGCCGCGCCTCCGTCGTCACCCTCACCGACGCCGGACACGCCCAGCTCGCAGCATGGGTCGAGGCCCACGAACAGCGCCTCGACCGGGCTCTGACCTCACTCAACGCCCGCGACCGGGCCGCAGTGCGTGCCGCCCTACCCGCACTCCTCCACATCGCCGCACACCTCGAAGGCAGGGACGTGCCCCAACAACGCCGCTGAGATGGCGTGCGCCCCCCACAAGCGATCAATGAGGGCAGCCTCGGTCCGCCACGGCGCCTCCGCCAGCAACACCCGGTCGGCGCGCACCACACAACCGTCGCTGGGGAGGCGATCGCCCACCGCAAGCCCGCCTCCGCCCCCTGCACCAGCCACAGCAAGCGCCACGAGGACAGGACCTGACCGAGAGCCGCGTGCGCGTTGCCGTGGGCGCAAGCTGAGGTGGGGCACCCGTCGGCTTGGCGCAGGGTCGGCTTGACGGAGTTCGCACCTGAAGCACCAGACGAGGACAGCGGAAGCCGAAATCACCGAACCCAGGCCGAACGCAAGCAGGCGTAGCGAACCGGTGACCGCGCCCTCCACAAGCGACGCCACGCCCGCCACAGCGGACCACACGACCGAACAGGCGCACGCCACCATCGCGATCCTGACTCTTTCGCCCCGCCGCCCGCGCACTTCAGCAGCGGACGATGCACCACCGCGCGCTCCGATGTACTGGGCCCAGCACGCCGCCCTTCCCCCCGCTCCTCTGCCCCGGAAGCGGCGCTGCGGAGTCAGTCTCCCATTACGGGCCGAAGGCAAACGCCGCCACTACCACGCTCCGTGAAAACGGCGGCAAGACAACTCCTCCGTATCTGGCCGCCAGTAGCAGAGAGAACTGTCCACCAACAGTCCGGTGCCACGTGATGGGCAAGAGCCTCGCTGCCATCATCCGGTCTACCCATGCGTCTTCCACGGCGGTGCCCACCGAAAGGACACGCACCCACACCGCACGAACAGTTGAGCGGACCCATGGCCTTGCGATCTCGCGGGTAGCCCTTCGTCAGGAAGCCATTTGCGCACTGGAGGGCAGCGTGAGATGTCGTACCGCTGTGATCAGCCTCATCGCCGCCGGTCTGCTCGGCGCCTGCGCCAGTCCCGGACACGCGAGGCCACTGCCGGCGCGGCGATCGAACCGGCCGACACCACAGCCAACCCGGCGCTCGCGCTGGCATCTAGTCTTCGCTGACACGTTCAACACACCGGTATCCAAAGGCGCCTTCTCGGACTGCAAGCACCGCGTCGACACCCCGGCGGCGTACTGCGGCGGCCTGCCGACGGCCATGGCCGCCAAGTGGTGGGCATATCCGGCAGGTTGGCCGGATACCGCTACGCAACGCCACTATGCGGTCGGCGGCTATTACGACCCGGCCACCACGCTGTGGATCTCTGGCGGCCAACTGCACATCCGCATGTGGCGCGGAGCCACCGGTCCGGTTCACTCGGCGACCATCGTGCCGAAAAGGCTTATGGGGCTGCGGTACGGCGCATACGAGGAGAGGTGGAGGGTCTCCCACCTCGCGGCCGGTTACAAGAGCGCGCACCTGCTCTCGCCGACCGACAACAACCGCTGCCCCAACTGTGAAGTCGACTTCCCTGAAGGAGAGTGGACGGGCGGAATCTATGCCTACGCCCACCACATCAACGCCATCGGCGGCGAACAGGACGGCTTCGGCACCCGGGCTACCTGGGGTCAGTGGCACACCTCACGGATCAAGTGGAGCCCCGGCGACCTGCGGTTCTACCTCGACGGCAGATTGATCGGCGAGTCCCGCACCGCGGTTCCCGACACACCCGCGGACTGGGACATCCAAAACGAGTCCGCACTGAACGGCCCGCCCGCCGCCCCCAACTCATGGGCCCAGATGGACATCGCCGACGTGCGTGGTTGGTCCTGGGGCTGAGAAGCCCGGTCGGCTCGCTGCTCTCGCATACGCGGCACCGCCGCACCCAACGACCGCCCACTGTTCAGCGGGATGCCACAAAGGCTCCCGGCTCAGGCGGCGCCGGATTGGCCGCCACTGGTCACCGAGTGGAGGTTGAAGGTGTCCGAAGCATCGGGATCGGTCAGGTCGACCGCAACGCCGTAGTCGGAGTAGTAGGTGGGCACCCGCGTCCTCGGCGGCATAATCCGGTCACGATCAGGCCGTGTGCAGTCGCCCATGGCGTGGTCCGCGCGTCACGGTGTGCGGTGAGGATATCGGGCTCCCGCTGCGCTGGTCATCCCCGGCAGCAGCGCACCCGTAATAGGTGATAGTTGCGGGTGGGGACCGTCCCTGGCACATCGCCGCGTTCAACTCCTCACCTGCGCGGCCAGATTCGGCGCGGGATCCGGTCGGCTGGAGGCGGCGCGTGCTCCGGCTACTTGGGGGCCCGGTGGGCAGGGGTGTCCGGCGTAGTGGGCAATGGCCGGTACCGTTGGCGTCGTCCTGGTGTTATCGGGCGGAGGCGGATGACGGCGTCGAGGCCGCCCCCGGCTGCGGGACGCAGGTCGATCTCTCCGCCGCTGGCGTGGGCCAACTGCTGTGCGATGGCCAGGCCGAGGCCCGTACCGTCTGGGGAGGCGTTCGGGGCGCGCCAGAACCGGTCGAAGGCGCTGGCACGCTCCTCGTCGTTCATCCCTGGCCCCTCGTCGGTCACGTGGATCTCCACGTACGGGGCGCTGTCGGAGCCGCGCTCGACCAGGACGGACTGAGCCAGGGTGACGGTCGTGCCGGGTGGAGCGGCGCGCAGTGCGTTGGCGAGGAGGTTGTCGACGATCTGCTCCAGTGCGCCTGGCACCGCCCAGACCCGACCGACCTGACCCCCGGCGAGGGCGATGGCGATGCCACGTTCGGTGGCGAAGGCCTTCCAGGTGCCCACCCTGTCGTTCAGGATCGCGTCGGGGTCCACGGGCACGGGGGCGGTCTCCGTGCTCTCCGCGCGAGCGAGGGCGAGGAGTCCCTGGATCATGCGGACGAGACGGTCGATCTCGGACAGGGCGCTGCCGAGGTTGTGCTGGGCGTGCGGTTGGAGGTCGGGTTCGAGGTTCTCCAGGCGCAGTCGCAGTGCCGTGAGCGGTGTCTTGAGCTGGTGGGATGCGTCGGCGGCGAAGCGGTGCTGGGCGCGCAGCAGATGTTGCAGACGGGTAGCGGTGCGGGTGAACTCACTTGCCAGGCGGCGTAGTTCAGGTGGGCCGAGGTTGACGGCGGGTGGTTCGGTCAGGGAACCGTCGGCGAGTTGGGTGGTGGCTCGCTCTAGTTCACGTACCGGGCGGGTGATCCAGCGTGCGAGAGCGAGCCCTATCACCGTCATGGCGGCGAGAACGGAGAGCGCGGCGGTGGCCAAGGCCATCCACGCTGCGTGGATGCGGGTGGCTGTGTCGGTGGTGGGGGCGCTCAGTCGCACGGCACCGCCGACCGTCGTCCCGAAGGCCACGGGGGCGGTGGCGTAGTAGACCTCACCGCCCAGGGTGGCGTCGCGTGTGGTGCCGCTGGTGCGCTGGTTGCGGAGGGCGGCGGCGATGTCGGGGGCGTGGGAGAGGTTGCGCTGTGGGTGGACGGCTTGGGGGGCGGAGTCGGCGAGCGTGTTGCCATGCCGGTCGACGATGGTCACGTGGGTGCCGGCGCGGTGGGTGAACTTGGTGAGCAGTGCGGGCAGTTCGCGCGCGTCCGCAGTCTCCACGTCCTCTTCGACGACTTCGGCGAGTACGACGGCGTCCCGTTCCAACGCGGTGGACAGCGTCGAGGTTTGGCTGTCTGCATAGACGATCCCGAACGGGACCTCCAGGGCGAGCAGGACGAGCAGCGTCAGGGTGAGGTAGCTGAGTAGAAGGCGTCGGACCATGAGCCTGATGTCACTGCTGGGTGGCTTGCGAGGTCCCCGTCGGGCGGGACGGGTCAGTGGGCACGGCGAGACGGAACCCGACTCCCCGAACGGTCTCGATCCAGGCCGGTCGGTCCAACTTGCGGCGCAGCGCGGCGATGTGGACGTCCAGGGTCTTGGTGGGGCCGAAGAAGTGCGGGTCCCACACTTTGTCGAGGATGTGCTGGCGTGAGTACACGGCGCCGGGGTCCTCGGCGAGCAGCGCCAGCAGGTCGAACTCCTTCGGCGCGAGGGCGATCTGCTGGCTCCCCGCGTAGACCTGTCTGGTCCGCCGGTTGATCACCACGTCCCCGAGGTGCTGCGATGCCTTGTCGGACGTTGGCTCGTCGTCTTCGCGGTACGGGGCGGTGGCAATGTGGGTGCGACGGGTGACGGCGCGGATCCGGGCGACCAGTTCCCGCAGCCCGAAGGGCTTGGACAGGTAGTCGTCGGCACCGAGTTCGAGTCCCACCACGCGATCGGTCTCGTCGCCGCGCGCGGTGATCATGATGATGGGCACGTCCGATCGGCTGCGTAGCGCTCGGCAGACGTCGATGCCGTCCATGTCGGGGAGCCCGAGATCCAGCAGGACCATGTCGGGACAGGCGACGTCGAGAGCAGCAGCTCCGGTGCCGACCCGGTCCACGGCGAACCCGTAGCGGCCCAGCCCTTCGGCCAGCGGCTCGGCGATGGTGTCGTCGTCCTCGATGAGCAGTACACGCACCTGGGCAGAGTCGCACATATCGGGCGACGGTTGAGGCACGGTCACTGGAGCATCCTCTTTCGAGTGACCGAGCTCGGCTCACGGTCGGCCGAGGTACCGGCCATGTCCGGGACCAGGGCGCCGGGCACCTCGGGCCGCACACGACAATGCTCGGGACCGGCGGCGATCCGCACGACAACCGTGGCCAGCACGCAGGTCAAGCCGCCGATGAGCAGGCCGTAACGGGCGCCGAGAGCTTCGGCGATCCATCCGACGAGGGGGGCGCCGAGGGGAGTGCCACCGAGGAGGACGAGGAAGTAGACGGACAGTACACGACCGCGCATACGGGGATCGGCGTTGAGTTGGACCATGGCGTTGGCCGTCGTGGTCACCAGCACGGCGGCGAGGCCGGTCGGTACGAGTAGGGCGGCGAACGCGGTGGGCACGGGCATGAGGCCGACTGCGGCTTCCAGTGCCCCGAACGCCAGGGAACAGCCCAGGAGTTGGCGCATGGTGGGTGGCCGGGACCGGTCCGCGCCGCGGAGTGCGCCGAGCAGGCTGCCCGCGGCGTAGGCGCAGGACAGCGAGCCGAAGGCGGTGGCACCGGAGTGGAAGACCTTGGTGGCCATGAGGGAGATCGTCACCTGGAAGTTGAGACCGAAGGTGCCGATGGCCCCGGCGAGTACGATCGGCAGCAGCAGGTCTGGGCTGGAGCGGATGTGCCGTAGAGCGTCGGTCAGACGCACATCACGGGGTGCAGAGCACGGCACCGGGCGCAGTTCCGCGGTATGTAGAGTGACCAGCACGGCCAGGACGGCCAAGTAGGAAGCGGCGTTCAGTAGGAAGACCGGGCCGGTCCCCACGGCGGCGATGGTGAGCCCCGCGGTGGCCGGGCCGAGGAGGCGTGCGGCGTTGAACTGGGCGGCGTTCACGCTGACGGCGCTGGGCACCAGGTCTCGTTCAACCATCTCGCCGATGAACGCGTTGCGGGCGGGACCGTCCACGGCCGTCGCGGCACCGAGGGCCAGGGCCAGCGCACAGACCTGCCAGACGTGCACCGCCCCGCTGAGTGTCAGCGCGCCGAGAAGGAGTGCTTGCAGTGCCATCAGGCTCTGGGTCACGATCAGCAGCCGTCGTCTGGAACAGGTATCGGCGATCACGCCGCCCCACAGTCCGAGGAGGGTTTGCGGCAGGAACTGCAGTGCGGTGACGAGGCCAACCGCGGTGCCGTTGTGGTGGGTGAGTTGGAGCACCAGCCAGTCCTGGGCCGCGCGGTGCATCCAGGTGCCGACGTTGGACACCAGTTGTCCGATCACGTAGCGGCGGAAGTTGCGGACCCCCAGGGTGCGCAGCGCCTGCCGACCGGGCCGCCGCGCCTCGGGTTGGGAGCGCTCAGTCACCGTACCGGACAAGTTTGGTCTCCGGCGCCCTGTGCTGGCCGCTGGCGGTCCGCCGTGGCCGTCTCAGGTGTTGTGGGCCGCTCATCGTCCAGGTAGTGGAAGCTCGGCTCGGGATGCATCAGGAAGTCGTGATGGGAGATGTTCCAGGCGTACGCCCCCGCCATGGCGAACGCCACACGGTCACCGGTACGCAGCCGGATCACGGGCACGCGACTGGCCAGGACATCTTTGGGGGTGCACAGCTGGCCGACCAGCGTCACCGGCTCCAGACGGACCGCGCTCCTCGGCCCCGGCCAGGACCAGGTGTCCGAGGGGATGATCTCGAAAGGCTGGTCGTGTCCCCTGGTGGCCGGGGTTCGCAGGTGGTGGGTGCCGCCGGCCAGCACGGCGAACGCCTCGCCGTGGCTAAACTTGACGTCCAGCACGCGTGTCACGTACCAGCCGCAGTACGCCCCGATGGAGCGCCCCGGCTCGATGCGCAGCGTCAGGCCGGGGTGGTCGGCCAGCAGTCGGCGCAGCCCGATTCCGAAGGCCGACCAGTCGAAGAAGCGCTCCGGGTTGGCGTAGTCCACACCCATGCCGCCGCCCAAGTTGACCTCGTCGAAGGGCAGCCCGTGAGCTCGCGTCCAGCGGGCGCCCCAATCGACAATCCGCTCGACCAGGGCGAGTTGGGCGGGCGCGTCAAGGCCGCTGGCCAGGTGTGCGTGGAGACCGCGTAGCCGGATCCGCGGGTGTGCGGCGAGCACACGCAGACAGGCGTCGAGTTGCGCGGGGTCCATGCCGAACGGGCTCGGCTGCCCCCCCATGACAAGCGGCAACCGGCCGAGTGGAAGCGGAGGGTTGACCCGTAGCAGTACGTCCACCGTGCGTTCGCCGATGAGCGTGGTAAGGACACAAAGCTCGTGCTGGCTTTCCACGTGCAGGCGCTCGACGCCCGCCTCCAGCGCGTGCGTCAGCTCGCGGGCGGTCTTCCCAGGCCCGCCGAAGGCGACGCGGGACGTCGGGAACAGACGGCGGACGTGCTGCAGTTCACCGCCTGAGGCGACCTCGAATCCGTCGACGTGCTCGCCCAGAGCACGCAGCAGCCGAGCGTCGGAGTTGGCCTTGGCCGCGTAGAATAGTTCCACCGGATCGGGCAGTTCACGCCGGATCGTGCGGGTGTGACTGCGCAAGGCGGCCAGGTCGTAGAGGTAGGCGGGCAGTTCGTCGTCGGACAGGTCCTGGACATGATGCAGAATCTTCGACCTCACGGCGCCGCCTCTCGGGGGAAGTCGGCGGCCAGCGGGCTCGGCAACGGCACGTAGGTCGCGTACCGGTCCGCCTTGCGCGCCCAACGTAGTAGAAGGTTGGCCTTGGCGGGCAGCGGCACGCCCGACAGCAGCGCCCGCAGACGCGGTGGGTCACCCGCCGTGCGTGCGTAGCTGTCGAGGTGGTCGCGGACCAGTCCCCACAGCGCGGGCTCCAGGCCAGGACTGGCGTCGGCCAGCGCGCCGAGCAGTTCGGCGAGGTGGTTTACCAGTAGGCAGTAGACGACCCGGTCCCAGCCACGTTCGGCGCTGTAGCTGAGCGGCCCGCGCACCTCCTCGTCCAACACGGCCAGGGCCTCGCGGTGGCGGTCCGGGACGAGCTTGGTGCCCTCCAGGTCACGGAAGAGGACCTGCGCGGGCCGTCCGTCGCCACGCACCCCGACGAGGACGTTCTGCAGATGCGGCTCCAAGACAACGCCGTGCTCGAAGTAGGCGGCGAGCACCGGCGGCAGCAGCAGGCCCAGATAGGTGTCCCACCAAGCCAGCGGATCGGTGTCGGCACGGGCGAGCAGGTAGGAGATGTGCGCCGGGCTGGTCGGGTACTCGTCGGCGACGGCGGCGGCCAGCAACGGCGTGACACCGGGCAGCAGATGCTTGCGTACGCCCTCGCGTACGATCACGCCGAAGCCCTCCACCACCTCTCGATCGCCGAAGCCGTCGCCGAGACCGAGAGTGCGGTACCCGGGCTCGGCCAGTAGCGCACAACCGGGGTACCGGGTGGCCAGTTCGGCGAAGACCGGCCGGACGATCTGATTGAGGGTGACGGCGCCCGACAGCTCGTAAACGGCGTTCTTGCGCACGCAGTTGGTCAGCCGGATGTTCAGGCTGAACTTCAGGAACACATCACTGTCCGGCTCGTAGACGGTGCGCACCGAGGACGTCGGCGCGACCGGCGGTCCATCAGGACCGAGGTCCACGACGTCACCGCGGGCCAGCGCGGCACGCAGCGCGGCGTTTCCGGACAGCATCCGGAACTGCCACGGGTGGGCGGGCAGCATGCGGAACCCCGGCGCCGCCACCGGGCAGAGCCGGTCCACAGCGCTGTCGTCGCCTTCCGCGCGCAACAGGTCAGCGCGGACGCCGAGATGGCGAAGCGGAAATCGTGAGCCGGTTTCCGGGCCGTACCTCAGCCAGTCCTGGGTATCCCCGTCACGGGCCTTGGGGGCGGGGTGGAATCGGTGTCCGTAGACGAGGGACTGCTCCGAGGCGATGTAGGCGCACGACGACACTTCCCGGTTGCCGCGGGCCTCCAGCACT
Organism: Streptomyces silvisoli; assembly: GCF_029269905.1. NCBI lineage: Bacteria > Bacillati > Actinomycetota > Actinomycetes > Kitasatosporales > Streptomycetaceae > Streptomyces > Streptomyces silvisoli. Next base: position 62,593 of record NZ_JARJBC010000013.1, read on the forward strand.
GCTTGGACGGTCCGGTGGCTCGCGGCAACCTGCTCCAGGAACTCCTCGTTCTCCATGCCCGTGCGCAAGGTCAACTCGTCGCGGATCAAGGCGGCCAACTGGCCCCAGCCCAGCGGAGACCACGCCGTACCGTCTTGGTGCTCGACCGGCCCGCTGAACCGGTGCGCACCGATCATTGAGACGCGGCGTAGCGGAACTCGCAGCAGGACGCCACGGCGGGGAAGGCGCACCAGCAGGTGTTCGCCTGCGACGGTGACCTGATGCTCGGGCGAAGACACCTCACGGACCATGCAGTTGAGCAGGGTGTGGGCGGTCACGGTGTCAGCGAGCTGCGTCGGTGTACCGGCCGGAGCCAGGACGGTCGGGATGGTCATCGGGCGACATCCCTCCGGTGGCGATTGCACACGATGGCCAGTGGGTTGGGGATGCCCACCCACTGTGCCTTTCCCGGGTCGTCGGCGAGACGCATGGCCGTGGTCGCCTTCAACGGCCAGTGTTCGCCGAAGAACGCCTCCTCATCACCGTTACCGGGCCGCAGATCGGCATAGACACGCCGCGCCACGGCACCGACAGAGGCCCACAACGCTGCCGGTTCGGCCCCGCGCGCACGGCAGAGCACGGACACCAACTCGCTGAGGACCCCGCTGAGCAGCGCACCGAACAACTTGGCCCGCAGGCCCTGGACGTCGTCGCCCGCGCGGTTACCCGCCAACGGCGGAAGATCGAAGCCGTGGTCGGCCAGGCGACGCGGGCTGACCCGTACACCGTCCAAGTCGCGGTACAGCACCCGCACCGGCCGCCCCTCGCGCAGTACCACCAGCGTGTTCTGGCCGTGGGCCTCCAACGCGACCCCCATGGACAGCAAGGTCAGCGCAGGGGGCAGCACCAACTCGGCGAAGTCGGCCAACCATGTTCCTGGATCGTCCGGCACCAGAGCGGCACCGGTGGCGTGCACAGCGGTGAGCGGGACGGCGATCTCGCCGGGGCCGAGGAAGCGCTCGTACGACTCGCGCACCATCACCGCCAGGCTCGGACAGGGGCGCCCCTCGACGCGTACCGCACCACCACCCACCTCGCGCAGGATGCCGAGGTGACCGCCGTATCCGGCCTTGTCCACGACGGTCGACACGAAGTCCGACAACACCGGGCCGTCGGTGACCTCCGCAGGGGAGATCGTCCGCCGGTAGTTGGTGACCTGAACGTCCAAGGAGGTCTTGATGTGATAGCCCGGCAGGACGTCCAACGGGGCCACGGTGCGCAACGACAGTAGCGGGTGGGAGGTGATCCACCGATCGGCGACAGACAGGTCCGGATACCGTGGCACCACGTGATCGCGCTGCCAGGGATGCACCGGAACCAGAACCGTTCCGCCTTCCCGCAACTCCTGCGGCCACCTGCCCGCCGCCAGCCAGCGGTCGCCCGGCACCGCCAACAACGCGAGGTCGACCACGGGCCGGTGCTCCGGCGCGTACGCAAGCACTTCCGCCACCGAGAACCCGGTGCGGGTACGGCAGCACGGATGCTGCGGATGACCGTCGACCACCGCCTGTTCAGCCTCGATGGAGCATGCAATACGGCGTGGTGCCCGGCCGGCGGCGGCCCGGGCCAGGGCGAGGTTGACGACGCTGTTGTCCAACTCCTCGGCCAGCGCCGGTGCCCTCGTCGTATTCAATGCCATGGCCGTGAGCAGTCTCACCGGATCCGTGATCGGCCCCGCTGGCCCCTCGACCACGAAGGTCGAGGGCACCTGGGCGAACCGCTCGGCACACGCCGCCTCCCCCACAAGTCGGCCGCCGTGCTCCAACTCCACCACCAGGGTGTCCCGCTGAGCACGCAACCCCCGCACCCCGGGCAGCGGCTCGCGCGCCAAGGCCCCCCACAACCGACCCAGAACACTCGCCCGCGCCCCCGGCAGCTCCGCCGAGAACGCCTCGGCCAGCTCAGGGCGCGCGGCCCGGACCTCGTCGAACACCGTGTCCCACACACTCCACCTCCACCTGCGCACAGACGCTTCGCCGCTGACAGCATGGCATCGAAGCTAGGCGCAGACGGGTGAGCAAACGGGCAGCAAGATGCCAGGGGACGGCCAGCGCCAGACCAAGACTTCACCTGCCGGGTGCGGTGCACGTCGAGCATGAACGTCGAGACCGCGGGCACCGATGTGCCGTCCACAGGACCACGGGGTCGCATCCAACCGGTGCTACCTGTGCGCACGATCCGCCACAACCGCCGTTGTGCGCCACCGATTACAGACCGGGCAAACCGATGCTCCTCGGGCTGACGTGGATGCTGAGGGCATCGGAAAAGGCACATCGCCCAACCGTAGAGACAGCACCAACAGTTGTGAGCGAGCAATGGCATCGTGGATCGGGGCGCCGGTTCACCTGGTCGAAATCTGATGTTGCCGGTGCGCACCGGGCGGTGCGGTGGCTCGCTCGGCCTCATTGGGCCGGGTAGCGTCTCAAGCCGAGCTTTACCTGACCGCTCAGGAGTCGATATGGAGCGTGGCCGCATGACCGCACTGCTGATCGGAGCGGCCATCGGGTTGGCTGCCGGGGTCCTGTCGGGGATTGTCGGTATCGGCGGCGGAGTAGTGATCGTTCCGGCCCTGGTCCTGCTCGGGCTCACCGCCCACGAAGCCAGCGGCACGTCGCTGGCCGCGCTACTGATGCCCGTCGGTTTGCTCGGCGTGTTCGAGTACGCCCACCGCCACCAGATCAAGATCCATTACGCCATCGGCATCGCGGTGGGGCTCACGTTGGGAGTGGCCGCTGGGGCCTACGTCGCCGGTCGACTTTCCGACCCGTTACTCCAACGGGTGTTCGGGGTGCTACTCGCGCTCCTCGCCTTGAAGTTCCTGATCTTTCCGGCGACAGCCCACGATGCCGTCCGTCCCCGTTGAACTCCATGGTGACTACGCACAGCCTACCCTGACCGGTTGACGGCGATTCAGGAGAGGCGCCCTAACCACCGCGGGCAAGGGAGGGCATGTGGCCTGCTGCAGGTGGCACACACTGCGGCGAGGCGGGCGGCTCCAGGTTCAAGGTGAGTGGCGTGGTGCGAACGAGATGGCCGGGGGTCACCGCTCGGCTTCGTGCAGGTGGTGGGTGACGGTTGGCAAGTGGGCGGGTGTTTCGGCGTAGGCGTAGGCGAGCGGGGCAGCGATGCCCAGCGAGAAGGTGACCGCCACCGCGGCGGCCATCAGGCCGATCCGTCGGCCCACCGTTCGGCGGTTGCCTGTGGTCCATGTGTGTAGCGTCGGTTGGTGGCTGGCTGTGGCGGCGATGACGGGGACGGGGCCGAGGGCGGATCGGTGCAGGGCCAGTCCTGCTTCCCGTTGCGCTTGGCCGCGCGGCCCGTGGAGGAGCTCGGTGAGCGCTGGGCCGAGTTCCGCTGGCTCGCGGATCCAGGTCGCGAGGCCCGCCTCGTCCAAGGCGGCGGCGTTGGTCTGGCCGTGTCCGGGAATGCAGCGGTAGCTGGCCACTGGCAACCCACTGGCGAACGCCTCCAGTGAGGTCAGCCCGCCCGCGTTCTGGACCAGGATGTCGCAGGCGTGCATCAGGGCGGGCATGTCGCCCACCCAGTCGAAGACGTGCTCGATCCCGTCCCGACGCAGTTGATCAGCGAGGGTCTGGTTGCGTCCGCATACCACCACCGGCACCGCGACCTTGCTGTCGCGGATCTCGGTGGCAGCCCGCCGAATCGGGCCAACTCCCCACGAGCCGGCGACCACCAGGGCCAGCGGCGCGTGCTCGGGAAGGCCGAACCGGGTGCGGGCGGTTCGCCGTCGCGCGCGCGTGGCGGGAGTGAAGCGCGGGTCGGTGACGGGACCGGTCACGGCGACGGCTGCGGCGCCTTGGGCGTGGGCTTGGGCCGCGGGCACCGGGTGCACGGCGAGGTGTGCGTCGATGCCTGGGGCAACCCACAGGGCGTGGACGGAGAAGTCAGTCAGGTACGTGAAGGCCGGCACTGTCAGCAGGCCGCGCCGCCGCAGCGCGCCGAGGACCTGACTGGCCCCCGGGTAGGTCGAGACGACCGCACACGTGTCCGCGGGGAGCGCTCGCAGCATGGAACGCTCGGCGCCACGGAACAGGATCCGCCACATCACCCCGGGGCGCCGGGCGTGTTCCGTCGTTGCGTACAGGCGCTGGTAGCCCGCAGGCGCCCAGGTCAGCAGGCGGTGGTAGAGACCGCAGAGCAGCTTGCCCATGCGCGCTGGCAGCAGGTCGAGGAAGTCGTACCGGTCCACCAGGAATCCGTGAGCAGCAAGCCGCGTGGCAAGGCCCGCAGCCGCGCCGTCGTGCCCCGCGCCAACACCAGCCGAGATGACGGCGATTCGCTTGTGGCGGAGGCCCTGCGGTGATGCGGCGGACAGCGAAGCCACCGGCTCGTATGCAAGGTCGTCGCAGTAGGGCATGGTCGATCAGCTTCCCTGGCGGAGTGGGCGCGCACGGCCTAGCAACTGGATGCCTCGGCGGTGCCGTGCGCGCACCGAGGTCCCGCGCCTTCGCGACTGGGGGCAGCGGCTCGATCACGGCGGGCGCCGACCACTGAAGCTACTACATGATGTCGAAATTCGGGAGCGGCTGCCGATCCACCGACCAGCCGCCACTCACCACGCTGTGTGGATGACCAGAGGCACCAGGGCGTACGGAGCCAGGGCGAGCAGGCGTCCCAGACATCCGCATTGATGTCGAACTCTTGGGGAGAGCAGGGCGGCGGCGACCAGAACTGCTCCGCGATCGGAGTGAGCGCGGCTGCGAACTGCGCCCCGGCCGCCAACGCGGCGGTGATGTGGAGCGCGAGGGCGGAGATCGCGGGTGTGGGCTCCTGAAGTAGCGAGCTGGGGGTGGGCGCCGAGGAAACTACTACATGATGTAGAAGTGGCATGGGGGTTCGGCATAGAAGGGGGGAGAGGACGTTGATGGCACCAGATGTCGTGGTCACGACAGGGGCGCTGGATCCGCCGGGGATGCTGTCGCGGTTCGGTGCCTGGGCGGTGTTGGTCTTGGTTTTCGCCGAGACCGGACTGCCTGCCATCGGCGTCTTCTTGCCGGGGGACACACTGTTGCTGCCAGCAGGCCTGGCATGCTCGCCCGGCGCCTTCGGGGTGGCCAGACTGTCGCTGCCGCTGGTGTTGCTGTGCGCAGGTCTCGGCTCACTCGCCGGGGCGCAGACCGGTTTCTGGCTGGGGCAGCGCGGGGCCCGGTCGGCACGGCGCCGCTGGTCGGAGGGCCGCGGCCGGGCCCGGATGGAGCGGGCGGAGGCGCTGTTCGCACGGTACGGGCCGCGGCGGGCGGTGACGCTGGGGCGGTTTGTCCCCGTTGTGCGCACGCTGGTCCATCCGGCGGCCGGTCTGCTGGGCATGTCGACCACGTCGTTCACGCTGTGGCAGGCCCTGGCGGGGCTGGCCTGGTCACAGTCTCTGGTGCTGGCCGGGTACGCCCTCGGTGAGAGCGGGCGGCGCGGGTCGACGTTTCTGCTACCCGCCACCGCCGTGGTCGTCGCTGTCGGACTACTCCCCCCGGGCGTCCAGTGGTGGCGCGCACGGCGGGCCCGCAAGGGTGCAGCCGCGGAAGCAGGCCTGGACTCGGTGACCGCGCCGCCCCAGGCTGGGGCCGCAGGACAGGTGGGGCGCCGGTGACCGGCGAGTTTCCGACAGACACCGATGCTGTAGACGGCCACCCCGCATCTGCGTCGCTGCGCACCGCACCGGCTCCGGAACGCCGGTGGACGCGATGGATCGTTGCCCTGCTCCTGGTGGTGATCTCGGCCGGATATCTGGTGATCTCAGCCTTGCAGAGCCACAGTGCGGCCGCCGCGCGGGAGCTGCGGGCCGAGATGGCCGGGCTCGTCCACGGCAGCCCCTCTGCGGTGCAGCGCAACGTCTATCGGGTGCCGATCCCGCCCGGTGCCAGCGATGTCGGTTTCTTCGAGGCCAACTCCTGGCGGACGGATTCGCTGTACGTGCAGTTCACCACCACCCCCGCCGGACTGAAGCAGTTCCTGGCCAGGCTCGGCACTCGCCCCGCCCAACTGCGAAGCGGCCTCATCACCGTGGCCATCCCGGCCAGCCAGACCGAGCACGTCCGCTGGCGCTTCCCTCGCGACCATCGATGGGCGGGCATAGCACTGGGCCGCCCAGGCCCGCACCCTGCTTACGCGATCACCACGAACTTTGACGACCCGCAACGGCCCGCAGTCTTCGTCGTATCCACCATCAGCTTCAGCTCGAAGACCACCCCACCCCGCCCCCGCAAAGACAGCCCCGCCCCATGAGGTAGCGGTCGTGGCCCGCGTGGCCACCACACGGGCAGATCCCGTGTGATCCGTCGAACAAGGCGACCGGACCGCCGCGTTACTCCTACAACATGTAGTAGCTTTGGCTGGCGGCCACCGCTGCTTCAACTCGGTGTTGCCCATATGCCATCGCAGGCGTGGGGCGGCACCGGCGGCGGGGCCGTTCCGCGTCGCGTCGCGCTCCCACAAGAAGGACGTTCGCCTATGACCGCGCCCGCCGCCGTCCAACTGGCCTTCGACGGCTCCGGCATTGACGGCTCGTTGTTCACCTCCATCACCGACTTCGCCAAGGACACCGCGTGGGCCAACAGCGCGGTGGAGATGTGGACCAACCTGGGGCTTGGGGTCTTCGGCCTGCTGATGCTGAAGGGGTGGTGGTCCGCCCGCCGCTCGGACACCAGGGCGATGGCGCTGGCGCTAGCGGCTCCGGTGGCCGTCGTCACCGCCTTCGTCGTCGCCGAGGTCATCAAGAAGATGGTGGCGGAAGTGCGTCCGTGCTACTCCCTGCCACACGACTACTTCGTCGACTCCTGCCCGGCTCCGTCGGACTATGCCTTTCCCAGCGGCCACACCACCGTCGCAACCGCCACGATCGCGGCACTCTTTCTGCTCGACCGCCGCCTGAGCGCCATCGCCGCCCTGTTCGCCGTGGTCGAGGGCTTCACCCGTGTCTACGTCGGCGCCCACTACCCCCATGACGTGATCGGCGCCGCGGTCATCGCCCTGCCGGTCGCCTTCCTCACCAGCCTGCTCCTGGGCTGTTCGGCACCAGGGCTGGTCGCTCGGTTGCGCACCGGGGCACTGCGCCCGCTGCTGGCCACCGAGCATGCCGCCCGCTGAACTCCGCACGAAGAGGACCGGCCCGCGACTTCCCACCCTGCACCGCCAGGCCTGCTGACCGGTCCTGCTCCGCTCCCGGAACGATCAGCGCCGTGCGGTGCGGTTTACTCCGGAGCCAGGCGAGTTGAACGCCATCATGGTCGGCGTGATCGTGCTGCTTGCTGCAGCCTGCGGCGACACCTCGACTACGCCTTCGGCCGCTTCGGCAGCCACCGCCCCAACATGCGATTCGGCCGCTACGCGCTGCTGACCCCGGCGCGGGTCGCCAGGCCGAGGCGTTCCCCTCCGCCGTGGCGACACGTTCAGGACCACATTGGGACCCCACACTCGGCCATGTCCGCGGCGGCATCCCGCCCCGCCCAAGGCGCTGGCAGCACGCTCATGAGCAACGTCAAATAGATCTGTGCGGGCCGGGGCGTCGCTTCACCCCTGTCCGGAAGCGTCACCATGCAGCAGCCCCTCCAGCAGCCGCTCATCCTCCGCTGACAGATCCGAGACGAACCGGGCCAGCACCGCCGCGCGATCCCCGCCCTCATCCAACAGCGAGTGCATTCCCGCCGCTGCAAGTCCCGGCTGGTCATGCACTGGCGCGTACACGTGACTGCGCCCCCGCCGCTGCCGAGTCACCAGCCCCTTGTCGCACAACCGCGTCAGGATAGTCAGCACTGTGGTGTACGCCGCATCTCCATCAAGCCGTTCATGGACGACCACCGCCGTCGCCGACCCGTCAGCCGCCCACAACGCAGCCAGTACCTCTGCCTCCAACTCCCCCCGCGCCCGCCGCCGAGCCTCCCCTCGGCCATCCCTACCGCCTGTCACCTAGCTCCTCCTTCCGCCTCGGCAACCCCTGCGCCCCACAACCGGACGAGCGCTGGGTCACCAGACCAGCTACGCACCGGGCGCTCACCGGCCGTGTCACCAGACCGCCATGCCAGGGCCGCCTGCGGGCCGATCCAAGCTACTACGAGATGTAGAAAGGCGGGCGCGCCTGGAGGTTCGCAAGTCCGCCTGGCTGGCTGGCCGAGGCCCAGCTCTGCGCCTTGACCAGCCGGTCGCAGACCAACAAGGCAGATAGGCGATCACCTACGGCGAGACGACGACGGCCCGCCCACTCGGCAACAACACGCAGTGGGTCAGCGCCGAGGCGGGGACGATCCCATCGATCCTGCGGAAGATGCGGGGCGTCTTCGACCGCTCCTCCAACACCTCCAAAACGCTGCACCAGGTCGATGACAGGCTCAACGGCCGCGGAGCAGGCGCTGTGTCCAGGTGTGCTGTTCGCGCAGACTTGTCCCGTTGGGCCCGGCGTTGGTTTCGGCGATTGCCGCGTTCGGGCGTTGGGGCACTCCGGTGCGGCGGTTGATGGGAGCCGGCAACAGGCTCATGGGGTGCCGATGAACCCGCCAGGCTTGGTAGGAGATCAGGACGATGAGGAGGGCGCACAAGGCGGCGGAGCCCCATGCCGTGCCCCAGCCCAGCCCGCCTTCGTTCACGGGTTTGGTGAGCGAGTCACCACCTGCCGCTCCCAGTGGCCGTGTCAGGACAAAGGCCAGCCAGAACAGCAAAGTTCCGTTGATCTTGGTCAGATAGTGCGCCCCGATGATCAGCAACATGACGCCGGTGATGACCAGAAAGGCGTTGCGGAATCCCAGGCCAGTGTCGTCGGAGAGCCAGTCGCCGCTGGAGGTGCCCAGGGTGTTCGAAACCAGGATCGCGATCCAGTAGAGGATCTCGCCCTGGTGGCTGGCGATGTTCTCCACGTCGTAGGTCTGCCCTGTGCGCCACCACACCAGGAAGACGACGAGCAGGATGCCGGTGAGGAGAGCGGCGCCCCAGGCGTAGCCGATTCCGGCAGGCGCGCTGCCGTGGCCGAGGCCGCGGTTCATCAAATCGGAAATCTCCGTTCCGACCATGCTCGTTCCCAGGACCACCGCCCAGAACAAGGCCGGATGGAACCGCCGGGCGCGGACGTGGGCGACCACGGTGACGAGGAAGAACGCGAGGAAGACCAGCCCGGTGGCCAAGTAGCCGATCTTGAGGGTGATGCCCAACAGGTCCCCGGCGGTTTCCCCAAGGGTGACCGCCACCATCTTCAGCCCCCAGAACAGCAGTGTCACGTGCGGGAGTTTGCGCTGCACGTAAGTCGAGTGGGACTGAGTCGGCACACTACCGAATACCTTCGCGGACATTCCTCTCCCATCTGTCGGGGGCTTGCAAAAGCTGCGGCGGCAACACGGCGATGGCGACGGAGTGGGTCTCCAGCCGACTTCGCGGCGGGTGAGCTGCGGGGCATACGACCGACGAAGCTTGTCCAGCTTCGTCTACACAAGCTCAGTACGCTTCCGGGCACCGAACCCAGTGATCGCCAATCTTTCATCGTCGGCATGGCGTCGCTGCCTGATAAGCAGGTCAGTGCCACCCGAAGGGGTGGCCGCGGTCGGATGCGAGTTGACTCGCGGTCATGGGCCGGATGGCGCAACCCGGCGCAGGCCGTAAGCCGCACCGACTCCGACGGAGGAGGGGAAGGGCACTCCACCCTCAGAGCTACCTACTACACGCTGTAGGATGCGGTCGGCCTACCGGCCGTTCGAGCTGTGCCTGGTATGCCCTTGACCAAACCGACCAGACCGGCGCCCGCATATCGGAAGGCGAGGGGGGACGGGCCGCACGGGCCGCCCGGCACTTCCGCGGCGACGGAAACCGGGTTGGTGAAGGACGGCACGACGAACACCGCCGAAATACCGGCCTCTTACCCGCCAACCGCGATCACAAGGTGTCTGAGTGAATTCGTCCGCACACCACACCCGCTCCCGGCTGACAACCACAGGTGCCCTGCGGGTCCCCGAGATCACCGCCGCGTTCTGGATAGTCAAGGGCCTGTCGACAGCGATGGGTGAGGCCACCTCGGACTATCTCGTCCGTGTGATGGCACCCCCGGTCGCGGTCATCCTGGGCTTCGTCGCATTCCTCGCAGCGCTGGTCGTGCAGTTCAGGACCGCTCGCTACACGGCGTGGACCTACTGGTCCGCCGTCGTAGGGGTCGGCGTCTTCGGGACGATGGCCGCCGACGTGCTGCACGTCGCGCTCGGCGTGCCGTACACGGCATCGAGCGCGCTCTACGCGATCCTGCTGTTCGCCGTCTTCGCGCTCTGGCGCCGTACCGAGAAGACGCTGTCCATCCACAGCATCGACACCCCCCGGCGGGAGGCCTTCTACTGGGCCACCGTCGTGGCCACGTTCGCGATGGGCACGGCGCTCGGCGACTTCACCGCGTTCACCCTGAACATGGGCTACTTCGCCTCGCTGGCGCTATTCGCCGTCCTCATCGCGGTGCCTGCCGTGGGCTACCGATGGCTACGCTGGAACCCGGTCCTGGCCTTCTGGACGGCGTACGTCATCACCCGGCCGCTCGGCGCCTCGATCGCCGACGGTCTCGGAAAGGAAAAGAGCGTCGGAGGACTCGGACTGGGTGACGGCACGGTGGCGCTGGTGCTGACGCTGCTGATCGTGGGTATGGTCGCCTACCTGTCGGTCACGAAGGCCGATGTCCAGCGAGCGCCCACCGTCGAGGCGGAAAAGGTGCGGGAGAACGCCTGACCGAGCCGCCACCAGGCCGGGGCGGCACATCCTGGAGCCTTTCTCCGGCCTCGCGCCCCCGTACTCCGACCCGGATCCACTGGACGCGCGGATCGCAGGCACGGTGCGCGCCAGCCCAGACCTGGCGACCCGGCGGGCCTGGTGAAGTGCAGTCACTCGACACTGGAGATGCACCCGATCCGCCCGCTCCTTGGCAATCGTGGCCGGCCCCCACCCGCGGGGCCGGCCCCCGAGCACCGATCAGCGCCTCTCGGCCTGCTCGTCCGGCCTTGCGATGTCGGGGCAATGACGAAGCAGTCCCCGCCCGGACGGGGCACCGGGGAATGTACGCTCCCGCTGGCTCACGGTCAGCGAGCCATTAGTAAGAGCCCAAGAAACCGAACTCGTCACTTCCCCGACCTCGACGGCCTGGGTGAGGAGAGCACCAGAGCGGCAGCGGGGTCACGCATGGGGCCTACCCGGTTCTACAGCAAGAGGGCGGAGCCGGTGGGCGTCGTCGAACAAGGTGCGTTCAGCGAGACGTGCGGCGGTCAGGGCCGCGAGGGCGGCAGCGGCGAGCAGCATGTACATCACCACGATCTGGTAGCGGATCGCGGTGAGCGGGTTTGCGCCCGCGAGGACCAGGCCGGTCATCGCTCCGGGGAGGCTGATCAGGCCGACCGTCTTGGTGGAGTCGATAGCCGGGATCAGCGCGGTACGCAGAGTGTCGCGCAGGTGGGGTGCGAAGGCGTCGGCGGCGGGCAGCCCGAGGGCGAGACGGACCTCGATGGCGGGCCGGGCTGTGCGGGCCTCATCCCGCAGCCGGACCAGGACGAGAGCTGTGGCCTGCATGGCGGTGGAGACGACCATTCCACCGACCGGAATCACCACGCGTGCCTGTGCTGTGATCACGCCCAGGGTGAGCAGGGTGCCCAGCGTCGCCGCTGTCCCGGCCGCGACGGCGGCCATCGCGATGCCAAGCACCCGTGGAATCCCTGCCGCGCGGCGGGCGGCGACCCGTCCGGCGATGAGCACCATCAGGGCCAGCCAGCCGCTCGCCCCGGCGAGGCCGGTGTGCCGGAAGACGAGCAGCAAGACGGCGCCGACGGCGGCCAGTTGCGCTCCAGCGCGTACGGCCGCGACGGCGATGTCCCGGACTAGGCCCAACCGCTGCCGCCACGCCACGGCCGCGGTGAGGACAACCAGAGCGAATGAGGCCGCCACCCCGGCCCATGTGGGGACGGCGGGATTCACACCCGCTCCTTCAGATAGGCGATCCGGTCCGCGGGCCCGGAGTCGACCAGCCGCCCAGCGCGCAGGACACGTACCTGGTCGGCGATCCGGCGGGCCTGCGAGAGGTTGTGGCTGACCAGGACGACGGCGAGGCCGGAGTCGACCAGGTTGCGGATGGTCCGCTCGACCGCCTGGGCGCTGGCCGTGTCGAGGGCGGAGGTGGGCTCGTCCAGCAGCAGCACCTCGGGCTCCACCGCGAGCGTCCGGGCCAGGCAGACCCGCTGGGCTTCTCCCCCGGACAACCCGGCCGTCGCATGCCCCAACATGCCTGCGTACAGCCCGACTTGTTCCAGCAGGGTCCTGGCCCGGTCGTCCTCCAGGTCCGTTCGGCCGACGCGCAGCTCGTCGCGAATGCGGCCGGTGAGCAGGACCGGCTGCTGGCCCACCAGACCGACGCGGCGGCGCAGCGCGAGCACGTCCCAAGAGGTCAAAGGCCGACCGCGGAACCGTACGCTCCCGGAGGTCGGCTCTCCGAGCTGGTTGAGCAGACGCAGCAGAGTCGACTTGCCCGCCCCGGACGGACCGAGCAGGGCCGTGCAGGCGGCGCCGGGTATCTCGGTGGATATGGCATGAAGCAGTGCTTTGCTGCCGCGCTCGACGGTGACGTGGTCCAGGGTGAAGATCGGGGCGGCAGCAGGCACTTTCCCCTCCGGAAAATCGCGAGGACAGTGACCCAAGGTTCCCAGGAATCGACCGCACCGTCATGCCTTCCAGCCGGTCCGAGAAGGCGTCCCCGGCCCGTCTGCCGCCTCAGGGCCTTACGGGAACTTTCAGACATGCTTGCCGGTCACCGCCGCTTCGGGACTTCCACCAGGCGCGGGCACGGTGCCGTAGCCGACGGGACGGATGAGACGGGACCGAAGGGCGGCCCCGGTGGCGGTCAGGGCCGTTACCGAGGCGCCGACCACGACGAAGGAGGCACGGGGCGAGGCGTCGGCGAGGAGAGGCAGGAGGATCAGGGCAATCACGTAGCCGGTGCGGGTGACGGTGTGTTCGACGGCCATCAGGCGGAGCCGTTCACCCGGCAGGAAGGCGCCGAGGCGCGCGCGCAGGGTGACGGTCCCCACGGGAATGGCCATTCCCGTGGTCAGGGACAGGAGCGCCAGCGAGGAGAGGTCGTCCGCGAATCCCATGCAGGCGGTCGCCAGTCCGTCGAGCGCCCAGGCGACACAGCAAACGAGGAACCAACGGCTCGGTCGCCGGTTGGAGGCGAGGGGGTTGCCAATCAGGGCGCCGATACCGATGGCGGCGGTGACCATGCCATAGGCGCCGGCTCCTGCGTGGTGCCGGACGGCGAGCAGGGCGGGCAGGGCAACGGTGGTCGCGGCGGTGCACAACGGTACGAGGCCCAGCAGGCCGATCGCGAGCCCGACAAGGGGGTGCGACCGGAGGAGCGGCCAGGCCCGTACGGCGTGGGGCGCGGTCCCGGTACGCAGGGCGGACGGTGTGGCGAGGCGGGCGAGGGCGGCGGACGAGACCAAGAACGCGACCCCGTCGAGGGCGAACAGCTGCACCTTGGACAAGAAGAGGAGCAGCAGACCGGCGCAGGCATGGCCGGTCATGTGGGCGACACGGGTGGTGAGGTCGAACAGGCCGGTGATCTGCTGGACTTGCGCGGGCTCGACCAGGCCGGGCAGGAGTGCATCAAGGTTCGGGTCGAATAGGGCTCCCAAGAGCCCGAGCAGTAGAGCCGCGAGAAGCAAGACCGCCATGCCCGCGTGGTCGGGCTTCCAGGCAAAGGGCAGTGCCCCGGCCACGGCCGCCCGCGCGGCGTCCACGTACGACAGCGCGCGGAAGGACGAGACCCGCGCCACCAGGCGTCTGCCCATCGCTCCGAGCACGAGGTAAGGCACCGACTCCACGACTGCCACGAGACCGGTGACAGAGACCGACCCGGTGCTGGCCCAGACGCTCCACATGACGGCGACGCCGTAGAGGCGGTCACCCAGGGCGGACAGACACCGGGCGGACCACAGCACCAGGATGGAGCGTTTCCGCAACAGTCGTAGGTACCCCACACGCCCTCCACACCGAGCAGCATGCGGCGGCAGGTGCCGGCCGCAGCCCGGCCTCAGCCAACTTAGAGCGTGATATAGAAGGTTGTTAGAGGATAAAGGCGGAAATTCACTCTCTTGCACCAACGCACGGGTGCCTGGTTGTCAGGGCGGAGGAGGCCGCACTCGGGTGCGGCCCGCACCATCCCTCGGCAGCCGGGGGGTGACGATGACCGCACGTCATCCATGTCCCGCACCGCGACTGCTGGAGGAGTACGCCGCCCGGTCCGATGACTTCTTCGTCGACCTGACTCAACGCCCTCCTACCCGCCTGCCGACCTTGCCGAAGTGGCCTCTCTTCTCTCTACTGCTCTGTACCACCGCGGTCAGCATGTCGGGCTTACCGTCTCCACCAACGCTCGGGAGCCCCGCCCCGTGCCGCTCGCGAGCGGCACGACAACTGGGCCATAGCGTGTTTGGGAAGGACCGCCGTCCCACCGATGGCGGTGGAGTACAACCCGGCGCCACAGACGACGGGGACCTCGGCGGCCAGCGCTTCGCCGAACCAGCGTCGTCCCCGCGCATCGCGGTTTGTGGGTCTGCGACTTCTGTACTTGGTCTTCTGTCGGTTGCTGGGCTGGCTCACGCTTCCGGCACGGTCCTCTGCCACGCACAAGACCTTGCGCTAGGTCAGAATCCAGGATGGACTGCAGCTGCTCGGCCACCAGGTGGCCGCGTGCCTCAGGTTTGGCCTTGCCGGTGAGCGCCAAGCAGGCCCACGCGGAAAGTCCCAGTGTGGGGAGCGTCGGGAAAAGCATCCTCGTTTCCGCACGTCGTCGCCTTCGACTCCGCCAGCCTCAACGGTGCCCGTAGTCGGCCTCCAGCGTGCCGCGCTCGCGCCGCGTGAGCTTAGCCCCGACTGCGGCCGGGCGGAGCGTCGCATAGCTGCCGCGTTAGGCTGCCAGCGTGGTGATCACGGGTAACGGCGGTGACGACGCCGGGGTGCGGTGGCTCGTTCTGGTCTACAAGGTACCGGCCGAGCCGACCCGCCTGCGGGCGGGGGTGTGGCGCAAGATCAAAGGGATGGGCGCCATCTACCTGCAGAACTCGGTGGCGGCGCTGCCACACAGCGCGGCCGGAGAGCGCTCGCTGCGGCTGCTGCGCAACGAGATCGCCGAAATGGGCGGCAGCGCCTCGCTGCTGGTGAGCGACGTGCTGGTCGGCGCCGCCGACATCGAGCGGGCGTTCAACGCGGCGCGGGACGACGAATACGAGGAGATCGTCGACAAGTGCGAGGACTTCCTCGCCCAGATCGAGAAGGAGTACCGCGCCGAGCACTTCACCTACGCCGAGTTGGAGGAGAACGACGAGGACCTGGTGAAGCTGCGCAACTGGTTCGCCAAGGTGGCGGCCCGGGACGTGCTGGGGGCCTCCGGCAAGGAGGCGGCGCTGACGGCGCTGGGGCGGTGCGAGCAGGTTCTCGACGAGTACGCGTCGCGGGTCTACGCCGAGGAGGGGGAGAGCCGCTGAGCGGGTCTCCCCCTCCTCCGCACGTCTCTACCGCTTCGCCGCTTCGCGGCTCGCCGCGACCGCCCGCCGTAGCGAAAGGCCCAGCAGTACGGCGACCGCGACGGGCAGCACCCACCAGGCGGCCACGTGCGCGTGCGTGAGCCCTGCCGTGGCGGCCAGGGCGGCGACCACCCCGGCCGCCACCCGCCAGTCGTCCCCGACGACGAAGTCGTACCAGAACAGCGCGAAAGAGCGTAGCCACCTCATCGCGCGCCTCCTTCCACCGGCGCTGACGCGGCCGCGACGACGGTCGTCTTGTCGTTGCCGCGTCGCAGCACGGCGGTGTACCCCACGGCGAGCAGCGCCACCGCGGGCACCAGGGCGAGCAGCGAGGTGTCGGAGCCCGGCCACGTCGCGCCCGCGCCCTCGGCGGACCAGAAGGCGCCGAAGGAGGTGAGCATGGTGCCGACGGCGAACTTCATGGTGTTCTCCGGAACCCGGGCCAGCGGCGCCCGTACGGCGACGCCCGCCCCGGCCACGACCAGCACCGCCGCCGCGGCGCCCACCACGGCGAGCGGCACGTCGCGCTGGTTGTTGCCGAAGGTGACCACGATGAAGGCGACTTCAAGACCTTCGAGGAAAACGCCCTTGAACGACAGGGTGAAGGCGTACCAGTCGGCGACCATACCGCGGCCGCCGAAGGTGGCAGCCTGCGCGGCATCGACCTCCTTGCGGTACGCCACCTCCTCGTCGTGCAGGGCTTTGTAGCCGGAACCGCGCAGCACGGCCTTGCGCAGCCACTGCAGGCCGAAGACGAGCAGTAGCGCGCCGACGACCAGGCGCAGCGCGCCGAGCGGGATCATCCCGATCGCGGGCCCGAAGGCGGCGACGGTGACGGCGAGTGCCAGCAGCGCGGCTGCGGTGCCCTGGAGCGCGGAGGCCCAGTCGCGGCTGGTGCCGGCGGCCAGCACGATGGTCAGCGCCTCGACCGCCTCCACGGCGCAGGCGAGGAAGACGGTGACGACGAGGATCAACTCGCCCATGAGGTACCTCCGTTCGGGACCGGCGATGACGGGCGACGTGGGCTCATACGACCTCCATGGGAGCTGCGTTGACGGGTACTTGGGCGTCCGCTTCGGTGGGTGCCTGTTCGGGGAAGGTGAAGCAGCCTTCGGGGTCGAACCGCAGTCGGACCGTGGAGCCGCGCGGCCGGCCGTGCCGGGTGAAGACCTCGACGAGCCGTGCGCCGCCGACGAGTTCGACGACGTGGTCGTAGCCGCGGCCGCGGTAGGCGGTGTCGACGACGGTCCCCTCGACGGCGTCCGGCGCCGGGTCCGCGCCCCCATCCAGGGTGACCGCGGCGGGACGCACGAGCACCCGCACCGCGGCGCCGCGGACCGGCGCGGTCGGCGCCGACGCGGTCACCGGTCCCGCGTCGGTACGCACGACCACCCTGCCGCCCTCGCCGGGCTCCTCGACGCGGCCGGTGAGCTCGCCCGCGAGACCGGTGAACCGGGCGACGAAGGGCGAGGCAGGCCGGTGGTAGATGTCCTCCGGCGCGCCGTGCTGGACGAGGCGGCCGGACTCCAGGACGCCGATCTCATCGGCGAGTGCGAAGGCCTCGGCCTGGTCGTGGGTGATGTAGACCACCGTGGCGCCGCTTCCGCGGGTGAGCGTGGCGATCTCCACGCGCAGCCGTTCACGCAGGTCGGCGTCGAGGTTGGACAGCGGCTCGTCGAACAGGAGCAGGCCGGGCTCCGCGACGAGGGCACGAGCGAGCGCGACGCGCTGCTGCTCGCCGCCGGAGAGCTGGTGGGGATAGCGGTCGGCGCGGGCGGTGAGGCCGACCCGTTCCAGCAGCGCCGCGACCCGGCGGTCGGCCTCAGCGCGCTCCAGCCGCCGACGGCGCAGCGCGTAGCCGACGTTGGCGGTGGCGGTCATGTGCGGCCACAGGGCGTAGTCCTGGAAGACCATGGCGAGGTCGCGCCGCTCTGGCGGCAGATGAGTGTGCCCCTCGGTGAGGGTGACGCCGCCGAGGCGGATGCTGCCTCCGTCGGGCCGTTCGATGCCGGCGAGACAGCGCAGCAGGGTGGTCTTGCCGGATCCGGACGGGCCGAGGAGCACCAGGAACCGGCCGGTGCCCACCTCCAGGGAGACATCTTCGAGCGCGCGGTGCGCGGAGAAGCTCTTGACCAGCCGGTCAACCCGCAGCTGTACGGGGTGCATGGTCATGCGACGGCCTCCAAGCGGTGAGCTGCGGGAACCAGCCGCCGCAGCGTGGTGAGTGCGACGGCGATGAGCACGAGCGTGCCCACGACGACCACGACGGTCATTGCGGCGCCCCCGCCGAGGTCGTAACCCTGCAGGTCGTGGGTGATGGCGACGGAGAGCGGCTCATGGCCGGGCGGCGCCAGCAGCTGGGAGACCGGCAGCTCCAGCAGGGTGCCGCAAAAGGCGATCAGCCAGGTCCAGGTCATCGAGGCGGCGACGAGCGGCAGCACCGCACCGCCCCAGGCGGGCACGACGCCGCGGCCGTGGACCCGGGCCGCCCACAGCAGCCCGTCGCTGACCTGTCCGAGCGAGCCGGACAGCAGCCGGGCGGCAGTCGGCAGCGCGCCGGCGAGATAGCCGAGGACCAGCAGGATAGTGGTGCCGTACAGGTCGACGCCCAGCGACGAGGCGATCGGCAGGTTGTAGGTGAAGATGTAGCCGCTGGCCAGCAGCACGGAGGGCAGCGCGATCGCGGCCAGCAGCACCGTGTCCAGCAGTCGGCTCCCCCGGCTGTCGCCGTGCCGGGCGAGCACCCGGCCGGCAACCGCGCCGAAGAGGACCGCCGCGCAGGCGACGAGGGCGGACAGCCGCGCGGAGTACCCGAGCGCCGACATCATGGCGCCGGAGTCCAGGACGTGACGGAAGTTGTCGAGGGTGAGCGCGGTCGGGTCGACGGCACCCCCGGACGGCAACAGGGAGGCGGCCGCCGCGCCGAAGGCGGGCACGCCCAGTGCCAGGGTGAAGAAGCCGCCGACGCCGGTGAGCGCAATGGCGTGCCGCCCGGCGCTGAGGCGGACACGCATCGCGGGACGGGTGCGTCCCGACAGGACGGCGAAGCTGCGACCGCGCAGTGAGCGGCGCTGCGCGACCAGCGCCAGCGCCACCAGGAGCATCAACAGCCAGCCGATGGCGCCGGCCGGCCCGAACTGGGCGGGGAAGGTGGCGATGGACTGCTGCATGGCGTACGTGGCGATGGGGAAGTTCGCCTGGGCGGCGAGCGTGGCGGCCACCCCGTAGTCGCTGATCGACTCGGCGAAGACGATGGCGAGCCCCGCCCACAGTCCGGGGGCGAGGATCGGCAGCAACACGCGCCAGGTGGCCAACCGACCAGCGCCGTGGGTCCGCGCGGCGTCCTCGAACTCCCGGCCCATGCCCCGCACGAGGGCGGAGACGGCGAGGTAGGCGAAGGGCACACCGCGCGAGGCAAGCACCCACACGACCCCCACCGGGCCGAAGACGACGACGCGCGGCAGCGTCGGCTCATGGCCGAGCAGCCGGTCGAGCACACCCTGCGGCTCGACCAGCCAGCTCCACCCGAGCGCCTCCAGGTACGACGGGGTGAGCAGCAGGGCCCACAGCAGGATGCGGGTCAGGCTCCGGCCGCGTGCCGCGGTGCGCTCGGTGAACCAGGCGAGCCCGGTGGCGATCGCGGTGGCGAGCACGGCCGCGCCGACGCCTACCAGACAGGTGTCGAGCACGGCCTGCGCCGTCCAGCCGGTGAAGACCTGACCGAAAGAAGAGAGAGTGAACCAACTCGTGCCCTGGCCGAACAGGCGCGGGCTCACCGCGACCAGCAGGAAGCCGGCGACCGGTACCAGCAGCACCGCGGCGAACACCGCCCAGGGCAGCGACCGCAGCAGCGCCGTCAGCCAGGCGGCCGGGCGGTACCGCCACACGTGGGCAGCGGCACCGGACGAGCGCTGCTCGCGTACGGCAGAAAGGGTTGTCTGGGCAGCCACGGGTCACCGCACGATCGTGTTGGTGAACCAGGTGTTGATGGCGCCTTCCTGCGGCCCCCAGGTATACGGGTCGATGGCCTGCGTCGGCACGGAAGGGAGCGCTGGCAGCTCAGGGTTGGGCTTGACGCCCGCCACGACAGGCCAGTAGAGCGAGTCGCCGTTGCGGTCGCCGCTGAGCATGACCTGCTGCCCCTGCGGGCTGAGCACCCAGGCGGCGAACCGCTTCGCCTCGGCCCGCTCCTTGGAGGAGGCCTTGGCGTCGATGCCGATCACGCTGGGCAGCGAGGTGACCTTGGGCAGGTAGGCGGTCTTGAGGTTGTGGTTTTTGATCCCGGCCGCGATACCGGCGGAGCTCTGGATGAGCCCGATCCTGATCTGGCCGGTCTGCAGGGCGTGGAGGGTGTCGCCGTTGGTCTGGAAGACGTGCAGGCCGTTGCCCTTGAGCTTGGTGTAGTAGTCCTCGCCCTGGCTCTCGCCGCCGAGCTGGCTGAACACGCCTGCGACGAACGGGTACGTCGGCCCGGAGACGGACGGGTCGTTCATACCGACCTGGCCCTTCCACGCGGGCGAGAGCAGGTCCTGCCAGCTCGTCGGGGGCTTGGGGTTCCTGGTGGCGTCGTAGACCACCGCTGCGGTGGTGGTCAACCCGGTCGGGACGTAGCTCTTGTCGGACGGGACGACCGCCTTGCCCTGCGCGTTGAGCGTGACGTCCGGCTCGTATCCCTTGACCAGCATGCCGGCCTTGTCGAGGGCGGCGAAGGGCTCGTCGCCGTCCACCCACAGCACCCCCCACTTGGGGCTGGCCTGCTCCGCCTGGACGCGGGCGAGCAGTGGCCCGGTCGAGTCGTCGACCAGCTGGGTCGGGATGCCCGTCGCCTTCTGGAACGCGGTGGTCATCGCCTTGTCGTAGCCCTGTGCCGAATAGACGACCAGCGGTACCGGGGCACCGCTGGTGGCCGAGCCGGTGGCCGCGCTGCTCTTGCCGCCGCAGCCAGCGACGGCGACCGCCATGAGCGCGGCGGCCAGGGTCGCGCCGGTACCCCTGCTGAGCTTTCGTGCCCGAGATCCCATGCCCACTCCATCACGTCGATATTCTAACGACGGTTAGAATCGTGGCGCGACAGAGGAAACATACCGACCGCCCGCATACGGCCGGTCCGTGAACTCACGACGAACAAGGCACTGCGATGGGGGCGACACGGCGGACAAAAGGAGCTGTCTGGGCCGAGAGGGACTCGGCCCGGGCGTCACGGAGAGGAGAAGGCTCAGTCGTCGTCTCCGCAGGATTCCGCATGGTCGGAGCACTGATGACGCTGTTGGTTCCGGAAGCCACGGGGCGTGGCCTCGACGAGCGAGACCGACATGGCGGTGGCGGCCGAGCACATCGTCGCGAGCAGCACGGTGCTCGCCCAAGAGAACCCCGCGTGATATCGGGCGCCAAGCAGTTGTTCGGTGCGTGGCTCCGCGCCTGGGCCGCCCCACCGCCGCACACCCCGTCCACGCAGACCGCAAAGAGAAAGCCACCGATGCCGCCCCACGGCATGTCCGTCCTCACGCACCGCCGCGCCCCCTCCGTCGCGAGCATGCAGCCGCACACCCGGCGTGTCGTGCCAGGCGGGGCGGGTGGCTCGCCGGTTGCGCAACTCGTGGCGGCCGTCCAGGGCGGTGTCGGCGAGGTCGAGTGCCCGGTGGGTGGCCGGGGTTGACCGCCGCTCGGACGCTGTGTACTGCTCGACGCGATGCAAGGTGAGGGCCTGGAGGCAGCGGAAGGAACCGTTCGACGAGCGGTCACAGTAACCACCAGTGAACACCTCTTGAGTCCAACTTCGGTGACCATTCGGTCATTTACCGCCAATCGTTGTGATCTATGGATTTACGGCCTGACTCTCAGTTGCGGAAGCGGGCCCTGTCCCGTCGCGGCCCGAAGTGCCGTGCGCCGGCCCGTTCTTGGGTGGTGAAAGCCATGTCCAGGGAGACCGAGAAAGTCGGAGCCGTCAGCCCGTCCCGCTATGGAGAGATCGTGGCCGAGCTGCGTCAGGTGGTCGAACAGCAAGCTCAAGGCCAGTTCACGATCGGCGACCGTGCCTTGGAGATCGAGCCGATACGCCTGCCTGACGACCTGGCGGCCCTGCCGGGCGGGGGTCTGTTCACTGTCCGCCAGAGCCTGACCAGGCTCGCGGAGGACATCGGTCTGCGTCGCAGCACGGTGGAAAACGCGCGCTGGACAGCGTCGCGGTGGCCGAAGGAACATCGGCGCGCGGGAGTGTCCTTCACCGTCCATCGAGTTCTGGGAAGCATTCCTGACGAGGAAGAGCGGTTCGCCGCGATCAAGACCCCGCCCGAGGGCAAGAGCCGGTGGACGATCGACGACGCCAACCGGCGGGTGAGACGCCAGGAGTTCACCCGGGACGAGTCGGTGGCGACGACCGCGGTCACCGGTCCACTGCGGCGGCCGGACGTCGCGTTCAAAGCGATGAGCGACGACACCGCCCGTTTCCAGGTCAACCATGCCCAAAACGAACGCAGTCGACAGGCCCGTGGGCACTTCGACCGCACCAGCCCTGTCGCGCCGACCGTCAGGCACATCGATCGGACCGTGGAGTTCTTGGACCTGGTCACCGCCTGCCACTCGTTCGTGGCTGCCGCGGGCCGCGCCACCCCTCGCATGCGGGATCGCACCCTGGATGAAGACCAGCGGACGATCGTGCACGAGAACGTCGCCCGTGTGAGGGCGACGCTGGACTGGATCGAAACCGCAGTCGATACCGGCAAGGTCGACATGAACGACGAGCTGGCACGTCTATTGAAGGGCGAGTAGTCATGCCCCCGCCCCACGACGTCGGGGCGATGCCGCCAGGCGGCATGCCGACACCGTCCGCTTCGTGTTGTTCGCAGTGCGCGTACGCCCGAAGTCACGTGAGGTGGAGGACGAACAGGCAGCGGGCGAGGTCGCTGGTGGCTTCTGCAAAGGCGAGAGCGGTGAGAATCGTGACGGTGGCTGCGGGAAGGGCGGCGATCCAGCGGCTGGTGGGCCGTTCGGCCTGGAGGGCGCCGACCCGGGCGGTGATCTTGTGCCGTAGGTAGGCCAGTACCGCCCCCGCTTTCCTGACTCGGGTGGCGTCGGCGACGGCGAGTGCGGCGCGGGCCAGGGAGCGGGCGGCGATAGTACGGCTTCCGGTGGCGTGGGCGGCCTCCTCGTCGGCCCAGCGCTCGGCTTGGAAGGCGATGTGGTCGCGCAGTCGGCGCAGCAGGGGGTTGATCGCGGCGGCCACGTCGGCGGCGGCGGTGTAGTAGTGGTGGCGGTGGCGCAGGTGGGCGCGTTCGTGGGCGAGCATCACCCGGCGCTCCTCGGCGGGCAGGGCGCGGAGCATAGCGCTGGTCACCACGATCCGTGGGGGTCGGCCGGGCAGGGCGTAGGCGTCCGGGTAGGGCTGGTCGAGGATGAGCAGGTCGCCCACGGCGGGCAGCGTGCGGAGGGCCGCCAGCGCGCGGAACTGCTGGCGGCGCCTCCAGATGCTGTGGGCCGCCCGCGCGAGGCCGATGGCCAAAAGGGCGACGGCGAGAATACCGAGGACGCGCGGGACCGGGTCATCGGCGGCCAGGGCGACGGGGTTGCTGCGCACGTACGCCTGGACGTCGTCGGTGCGACCCAGTCCGCCGATGGCCAGCGTCGTCAGTCCCCAGACGGTGGCGCCGGTTGCCGCCAGCGTCAGGGCGGTCAGCGTGCGCACGGCGTCCGAGGGCGCCAGGTGCCGGGCCAGCCGGGGACCGAGGACCGCCAAGGCGGACGGGCCCAGCAGCAGGAGGTAGACAGTGGCGCGCAACAAATTGCTCTCCGCTCGCAGACGGTGGGTCGACGGTCACTCGCGGGCGTCGAGCAGGGCGCGCAGCGCCGCCTCGTCGGCCGGGTCGAGCGTTTCGACAAAGTGCTCGAGGACGGCGGCGCGATCACTACCGCGGCTCAGGGCCGTGGTCATCTGGTGGGCGGCGTCCTGCGGCGGGGCCTGGCGCGGGCGGTAGGCATGGGCCCGGCCGACCTGTTCGCGCTCCAACAGTTCTTTGGCGTGTAGGCGTCCGAGCACGGTCAGGACGGTTTTGTAGGCCAGCCCGCGGCCCAGGGCCTGGTGGACCTGCCGGGCGGTCATGGGCTCCTGGTTCGCCCACAGCGCGGCCATCACCTCGGTCTCCAGCGCTCCGGCTGGCCGCCGGGTGCCGGTGTGCTCATGCGCGTGGTCAGCATGTGGCATCGCGCGCTCTCCTTAAAGCTTCCCCAGCCAGCTGCGGTCCGCCGCCCCGAGTAGGGCAGCGTTCCAGGCTCCCTTTGTCGCACACGGCGTAGGACATACGTTAGTCTCACAGCTCGTGCGACTCCATGCACGGCGTGACGCCTCTCGCCTTTCGGTCAGCCCGCACTGCGCCAGGAGACCTGCCCATCCAGCTCGCGGGCCTCATTGCCCCAGCGTGGCCCTCTCCGCGTTAACCCGAGAACCGACGAGGCGCCCGGTGATCGCCACTGCGCCTACTCAACTCCCCGGCGTTCTGGCCGACTTTGCGTCGCTCCTCGACCACTGGGGACTACGCGGCGGTGGGCGGCATGCTCGCGTTGGAGGACTTCGGCATCCCGGTCCCCCGTGCGACCGACCTCATGGCCGCCGCCGTCTACGCGGGAGCGGGCCGCTTGACTATCGTGGCCGTCGACGTGATCGCGGTGCTCCCCGCGATCATCGAGGACAACATCGGATATGTCATCGGTGGCTGGGGAGGCCACCAGTCGATCGACCGCTTCGGCCTCTACGTCCTGCTCACGCCGGGGCGCGTCGCCAAGGCACAGGCGTTCTTCACCCGCCACGGCGGCAAGGGCATCACGATCGTCCGGTTCGTCGGCGGCCTGCGGATGGTCAACGGCATCATCGCGGGGCTGACCGAGATGCCCTGACGACGGTTCCTAACGTTCAACACGATTGGCACCGCCTTGTGGGGCGGGACCGGGGTGACGGTCGGCGACCTGACAAGCCACCACATCGGCAGCCTCTACCCGGACGTTCAGCGGTACAAGCTGTGCCTGGTGGCCGCCGTCCTCATCCTGGTCACTGCCGTGGTCCTCTACCCCTGACCGCCGCGTTGCTTCCGAGGCGCACTCCGCCCGGCGGTGCACGTCACGGCAGCGGCGTCTACTGGAGACGACCGTGTCCCCGGCATGCGGAGCTGAACGGTGAAGGTGCCACGCGACTGCACCCAAGCCCACGCAACGCCCTTTCACACACCGCCCTTTTGACCGACACGCGTCCGTTGGACGTCTCACGGAGAGATCTCATGGAGCATTTCATCGCCAGTTACGGCATCGTCGCGGTCTTCTTGTTGATGGCCGCCGAATCGGCGTGCATTCCGATCCCCTCCGAACTGATCATGCTTTTCGGTGGGGCGCTGTCGGCCGGAGCGGTCGCGGGCGCCCACCCCAGCCTGCTGCTGGTCGTGGTCGCGGGGACGCTGGGCAATCTCGTGGGCAGCTACGCCGCATGGGCCGTGGGCCGCTACGGCGGGCAGGCGGCGCTTCGCCGGTGGGGTCGCTACCTGTGGCTGCGCGAGGACGACATCGCCAAAGCAGAGCGCTGGTTCGACCGGCACGGAGCCCCCTCGGTCTTCTTCGGGCGGCTGCTGCCGGTGATCCGCACCTTCATCTCACTACCCGCCGGAATGGCCGCCATGGAGCCGGTACGGTTCGGCTTCTACACCATGGCAGGCTGCATTCCGTGGACCGCTGTCCTGGCCGTCCTGGGCTACAGCGTCGGTGGCAACTGGCAGACCATCGCTGACGACTTCCACGGCCCCACCTACATCATCGCCGGCATCGTCGCCATCGCGCTGATCACCGCGTTCGTCGTCCACGCCCGCAAGCGCCGGGTCACGTCCGGCGAACCGCCCCGCGCCAGCACCCAACGGAGCGCGTCGCACCGCTGAACTGCGGCGGAGTTTGCGGCAACACCCGGCGTGGACCACGCAGTTCGGTCGCGGCAGGCTCACTCGGGCCAGCGCGATGCCGGGCAGGATGGCTCGCCGCCAGCCCTCGGTCATTCTGCGGTACTGCTGATCTTCGCTGCCGTCGTCCACGGGCAATTCTGAGCCCGGTTGCGTCCGTAGAGGTGGTGTACCGGTTCAACAACACCAGGCAGTGTGCCCATGCACGTTCTAACGAAAGACAACAACGTTGCTGCGGCGAGTCCCGATCGGCGGCACGCCATCGTCAAGGCGTTCGGCAACGCGCTCATGTCCGCCGAGGCTGACGCCCTCTACAACGCCGAATACGGGCAGATCGCCATAGCGACTACCACCCCAGACCCCGGCTTACAACAGATCGCCGCGGTGCGCGAAGTAGTGCCAGGAATACCAACACCGGCTGAGTTGGCGATGAAGCAGACGACGCCACAGGCTGCGAGCCTGACACGGTAACGAGGTTGGCCCGCCAACCTGGACCAGGCTGCGACTCGCACCACGGCTCGTTCCCCTTTCCCTCTCGTCGCCTATGGGTGACGACGTTGATTCGTGTGAGGCGGTTGCCCGCTACGAGATAGATGGGAAACTTATGCGGTCTTCGGCTTATTCCGCGGCCCGGGGGCAGGTGCATTCGCGAAGAGGCAGTTAACAGGGAGCAACAGCAACTTCTACGTCATGTAGTAGCTTGTCGAGTGCCAGTAGTTGCCGACGGTGCCGCGCCGTCAACGACATCCCGTCCGCCACATAGAGAGCAACCGTGACCCCCGACCCCCAGGAACCGGTGCTTGAGCTCTGTGGAGCTGCATCGGCCCGGCCTGTACCATACGGCCACGGCCATTCGGCAAAGCCATCCGGGTTCAGGCGGGTTCGCGGGCCGCTGCGCCACCTGCGATGGGCCACGTTGAGCCACCCGCGTGTCGCGGTTGGACTATCGGCTGCAGGCATCGGCCTCCTCGTGCTGGTAGGCGCGAGCGCGCCCAACGAGAACACGCTCAAGGCCCCTGTTTCACCCTTCAGGTTGCCCGCCATCACCGGTGCCGTCTCCGCCGTTATGACCTGTGTGGCGATCGTGCTGTCGACCGCGGGACTGGTCGGCATGCTGCGCGCGCACGACCGCGGTTGGAGTCCGAGCCCCCGGCGTTTGATGTGCGTCGGAGCGGGCGCCGCGCTCGTCGTCGCGAACCTCACCCCGGTCGGGTCATCAGACATGGCCAGTTACGCCGCTTACGGGCGGATAGCGGCTCTGGGCGGAGATCCATACGTGGTGTCTCCCGCTCAACTGGGAGATGGTTACGTCGGCTTGGTGAGCACCACCTGGTTGCACACCCCCTCCGTGTACGGGCCGGTCGCGACGTGGTGGCAAGAGGCCGCGGCATGGATCGGCGGGCATCGGCAGTGGCTGACGATCTGGCTGCTGATGCTCGCGAATGCTGTCGTGTTCATCGGTTCCGGCTACCTGCTGATACGCACCGCCGAGGACCGGGTTCGAGCCGGCCTGATGTGGGTCGCCAATCCGGTGCTCATAGTTGTGCTCGCGGCGGGCGGACATCTGGACACCATCGTGGCCGGGGTTACCGTCTGCGCGGTCGCGGTAGCCCGTCGCGCAATGCGAACAGGCCGCGCAAGTCACGATGTCTGCGTCGGTTTGCTCGTCGGCCTCGCGTGCGGGATCAAGATCAGCGCAGCGCTGCTCGGCGTCGGCCTGATCTGGCCATTGCTGCGGACTGGCGCATGGATACGAGCCGCGTGGCAGGTGGGTGCCGCCGCGGCGACGTTGGTGCTCCTTTACGCCTGCTACGGCCTGCACGCGCTCGGCCCGCTGACAGCGGCCTCACATCTGGTCTCGGCCCCATCGCTGTGGCAGGGGTTCAACCACGTTGGCTCCATGGTCGTCGGGAGGCAGGCAAGCGCCACCGCCACAACGGTCCTGTGGCCCATGCTGATGCTGGTGCTGGCCCCGGCTCTCCACCGCCACATCCCACCGGCGAGCGCACCGGTCGTCGCCGTCCCACTTGCACTTTCCCTCGCGTGGATCCTCGCCGCCCCCTGGTCGATGCCCTGGTACACCGGGATTGCCTGGGCCCTGGCCGCGATGGCGGTTCAAGGCCCTGCTGACTGGCTCCTCATCGCGGCCACCTCCACTCTCACCCTCTTCCACAACAGCGGTGGCCACGGCTGGACATGGTGAACAAGACTCAAGCCCGGGGCAGTTGAGATCCCCACGTTTTCAAGGGCACGGCACCGCTCGGTCACCCACCCGTGGCGAGCTCGAAGATCTCAGTCACCGTCTACAGGATGCAGTCGTCAGCCTTCGGTCGACCCGGCCGCCCTCCACAGCCGTGCGGCTTCTCCTGAACCCGGGCGTCTTCCCGGTGCTGATACTTGCCGACTGTTGGGACGGCCGGCACCGTGACTCGACCACCCTGACGCTTCCGCTGCTGGCCCGCACGCAGGCTAGGTCCACATACTTGACGCCGTGATCGCCCTGCTGGTGGCTACTCTGGTCAGCCCGGCCTTCCGCCGCATCGCCGCGAGTAGTTGGGTGCACCGGATGCTGTTGCCGAGCGGGATTGCGGGGGCTGTCCGGCCGGTCCACAGAATGAGTATGCGGTCGGCGCATTCGCGGTGGACGGTGCCGACCCAGCGTTCCGCGAAGACGTCCGCCTTCGGCGATCTCGGCGGTGAGAGGAGGGTACGCGTAGGGCTTGACAGCAAAACCGGTTGTCCGTTGCTACTCGGGCCCCAAGCTCGACCTGCGACCCGTCTGTTCGTGGTCTGCGACTGCTGTACTTGATCTTCTGCCCGGTACGGGGGGCAAACTCCCGCCACAGCCAGGGCCCGGGCTCCGGGTCGATCGCCTGTCCGCCGCGCGAAACGCCGCCGTCCGGCCCGTGGCGTCTGCCCGGGTCGGACGGCGGCGAGGAGGGGAACGGGGAGAAGAGGCGCTAAGGGGCGGAATCCTACGGGTTCTTGTTGCCCGGTCCACCGGACGTCGGCGTCGGTGTCGGGCTCGATGTCGTAGCGCCGCCCCCGGTCGGACCGCCGAGGAGCCCGCCGCCGGTCCAGCCGCCGCCGGTGGTGCTGCCATCGGTCGAGCTGACGGTCGGGCTGGGGCTGACGCAGTCTCCGTTCGGGCCGCGGCACGGCGTGCTCGCGCTCGGGCTCGGCGAGGTGGACGCGGACGCGCTCGGCGACGGCGAAGGGCTGGTGGACGGCGACGCGCTCGGGGCCGGGGCGCCGGTCTCGTCCGATCCCTTGCCCAGGTCGGGCATCGGTGGGAAGTCCTTCACCGGCTGGCCGGCCAGGGCGGCCTGCATGTATCCGAGCCACACGTCGGTGGGCATGTTGGCGCCGTATACCTTGGGCTCGCCGCCCACTCCGGCCATGCCCTCCAGGCCGCCGTTCGGCTTCTCCTTGAACATCGTCACCGAGGTGACGAGCTGCGGGGTGTAGCCGATGAACCAGGCCGACTTGTAGTCGTCGGTGGTGCCGGTCTTGCCGGCTGCCGGGCGGCCGAGTGCCTTGGCGTTGGCGCCGGTGCCCTGGTCAACCACGTCCTTCAGGACGTTGGTGACCGCGTTCGCCGTCGTACTTGCCATGACCTGGTCGTCCTGGTGGGTGGCGAAGCCGGGTATCGGCGCGCTGTTGTTTACAACCTTGCTCACCGAGTACACGTCGTGGTGCACGCCGTTGTCGTCGAAGGTGGCGTAGGCGTCGGCCATGTCCATCGCGTTCGGTGTGGAGGTGCCGATGTAGAAGCCCGCGGTGTCGTACTGGAGGCTCTTGCGGGGCAGGCCCACCGCTTCGGCCATCTTCTCCACGTGGTCGTAGCCCACGTACTCACCGAGCTGGACGTACGGCGTGTTGACCGAGTTGATCATGGCCTTGCGCAGGCTGATGTAGCCCCACTTGGTGTTGTCGTCGTTCTGCTGGTGCAGGAAGCCGGTCGGATCGGTCCCGTCGGGGATGAGGTGCCCCTCCTGGTTCTTGATCTCGATGCCGTCGTCTGCGTTGAACTTGCTGTCCGGGGTGATCGTCGAGGGCGCGGCCCCGGGCGAGAGCACGGCGCCGTGTTCGAGCGCGGCGGACAGGTCGACCGGCTTGAAAGTCGAACCGACAGGCACTCCGACAGTGTCGGCGTTGTTGGTCCAGTGGCCCTTGTCGAAGCCCGCGCCGCCGTAGATGGCCACGAGCGCGCCGGTGCTCGGGTCCACCGAGGCGGCACCGACCTGGACGTCCTTGTCGACCGGACGGATCGTGGGGTTGAGGTTCTTCTTGCGCATGGCGTCGACGGACGCAGCCAGCTCCTGCACCTTCTTCTTGTCGAAGGTGGTGTAGATCTGGTAGCCGCCGTGGTTGAGCTGCGCATCGGTGAGATTCGCGTGCGCCTTGACGTACTGCTCGGCCGTGTCCACCAGATAGCCGGTCTGGCCGTTCATGCCGGCGGACGGCGTGTACGGCTTCGGCGTCGGGAAACCCTGCTTCATCAACTGGTCGTACTGGGCCTGGCTGATTTGGTGGATGACCACCATGCGGTGCAGCACGTACTGCCAGCGGCCCTCCGCCTGGGCCTTGGCCTTGGGGTCGGAGTCGGCGAGCATCATCACACTGGGCTCGTTGACGGTCGCCGTGAGGAACGCGCCCTGGCTGACGTTCAACTGCGCGGCGTGGACGTGGTAGTACGCCCGCGCCGCGGCCTCGATGCCATACGCGCCGCGCCCGTAGTAGTTGCTGTTCAGATAGCCCTGGAGGATCTGGTCCTTGGACATCTGGTTGCCGATCTTCAAGGAGATCAGGATCTCCTTGAACTTACGGGTGATCGACTGGTTCTGCGTCAGGTAGGTGTTCTTGACGAACTGCTGGGTGATCGTCGAACCCGACTGCACCTCGCCGCCCTGCACCATGTGGTAAACGGCGCGCAGCATGCCCTGGTAGTCCACGCCGGAGTCGGTGTAGAACGTCGCGTTCTCCGCGGCCAAAAAGTCCCACTTCACCAGCGGGGGCACCTGACTCAGCTCGACGTTCTGCCGGTTCATGGCGCCCTTGGTCGCCATCACCGAGCCGTCGGACCAGTAGAAGATATTGCTCTGCTGCTGGGTGCTGGGATTGGGACTGGGGATCTGGAGGGTGGCATAGGCGTACGTCCCCACGCCCAGGCCGGAGGCGACCACGAACAGGAACGTGCCCAGCACCTGCCGCCACGAGGGCAGCCAGCGGCGCAGGCCGCGCTTACCCCAGCGCGGGTAGTCGATCAACCGCCTGCCGGGCGGCTGCTGTTGCTGTATAGCGCGCCGCCGGTCAGCCCGGCCGCCGCGCCCCGGCGCGGGTTCGGCACGCCGTCCGGGGCCGGGCTGCCGGGCGGCTCGTCGCCGGGCCGCCCTCCTCTGCGGGACCGCGTCCGGACCGGGCCGCCCGTCGCCCCTCGGCGGCTTGCGCCGGTGTTCGCTCATGCTCGCAACTCCTCAGACGGGTGCCGGTGCCCGAGACCAGAACCGGGGACCGACGCCCGACACGCCACCGAAACGGACCCGTACTGACGGATCCGTCTGTGGCAGAGCCGACCGGGTCTGCGGACGCCCCGGTCGAGGGACGGGCTGATGCCCCAGATTGGTCTTACGCCATGTGAGACTAGCTTGCGTCCGGGATGGGAATACAAGGGCCCCAGGGAAAGTCACACCGCCCGCAACGCCACAGGACAGGCATCTTCGGCGAGCACGCCGACCGCAGAGCCAGCGGGGCCTTGAAAGCCGAGAGATCATGGGTGCACCGCGGCAGGCCGGGGAGCCTCTGACCGCGGGCGTACAAGACGGTACTCACCGTCCTGGGCCGCCTCTTCACCAAGGGACTGCTCCAGCGCGAACACGTCGACCGCGCCCACGCCTATAGCCCACACCAGGAGGCGGCCGAGGCCGCCGCCGAGCAGATGAAGACGGTACTGGAAAGCGGTGACGACCGTACCGCGGTCCTCCACTGCTTCGCGCAGATTCTCGACCCGGCCGACGAGGCGGCCCTCCTGGTGCTGCTGGGGCCAGGGGCTCCGGGGGGAACTCACGCGCGTTACGGAGTCCCGTCCGCCAACGCCAGCTGGTGACCGGCTGCCACAACAGCGACAGCGTCCAGCGTCTCGACTGCCGTATGTTGCAAGCAACATAGTCCGCAACCGCAGGCTGCTATCCGGCCTCCGCGACCTCGATCAGGCTATGCAAGTCGTGGGCGGCGTCGAAGGCACACAACATGCTGGCGGTCAAGATAGCGGCCACTCCCACCAGTGGCAGGAGAGGGACGCGGAGGGGGGAGGCGAGCAGGGCGGCGACCCTACGGGGGACGGGCCCGGCGGTGCGCAGTGGGTCCCTGCGCCCGAGCAGGCCCAGGGCGGCGAGCGGGAGGCGACCGCGGGCCGGGGTGTGCTTGGTAGCCAGCGCGGCCTTGCCCACGGTACGGGCGACTCGGCGACGGTCTCCGCACACCATCGCCGCGTACTCGTCCGCCCACCGCTCGATGGTGTACGTCACGGCGGTAGCAATCGGGCGGAGCAACGGGTTGGCGGTGGCGGCGAGTTGTGCGGCAGCGACGAAGGCGTAGTGATGGGCGCGCAGGTGGGAGCGTTCGTGGGCGAGGAGCACTTCTTGCTCGTCGGACTCCAGGGCGTCGAGCATTCCGGTGGAGACGACGATGCGGCCGGGCAGTCCGGGAAGCGCGAAGGCGTCGGGGGCAGGGTCCTCCACGACCGCCAGTTGGTCCGAGCCCGGCATGCAGGCGGCGTCCAGACCGGCTGCGACCAAGGCTCGCAGCCGACGCCACACCATGCGCACCGCGGCGACCACCGCGGCCGTGAGCAGTGCACCGGCGGCCACCGCCTCGGTCAGCGAGGCCGGATCGCCTTGCTGCACGACCCGCGCGGACCAGTGTCCCAGCGCGGCGACCAGCGGGATGCGGGCCAGCCCTGCGAGGGCGAAGACGCCCAGCACCACCCAACTACCCCCGGCCAGCACCAGCGCGGAGAGGGTCAACGCCCAAGCGGCGGCGCGCGGATGGAGACGTTCACTCAGCGGACGAGCGAGCAGCGCACCGAGAGCAGGGAGGATGAGCGGCACGAGGTAGACGGCGAGGCGCATCAACTCAGCGGTCTCCCCGCTGTCCAGGGGCGAGGTCGGCGGCCAACAGACGCAGCAGCAGCAGCTCATCGTGGTCGGAGAGGTCGTTGACGAAGCGGGCCAGGACCGTCTCGCGATCCGGTCCGCTGTCCATCACCTGGTGCATCCGGCGTGCGGTCAATCCGGAAGGGTCGGCCACGGGTGCGTAGGCGAAGGCCCTCCCCTGCTTGTCGCGGGTGAGCACATTCTTCTCGTAGAGCCTCGTGAGGATGGTCACCACAGTGCTGTACGACAGGCCACCACTCAGCCTCTCCAGGACCTCTGCCGGAGTCAGCGGGTGCGGTGCCGCCTGCAGGGCGGCCAGTATCTCGGCCTCAAGCGCCCCGCTGGGGCGCCGCTCCTGCCCTGGCGTCGGCGCTCGTTCACCTCGCCCCATCTACTTCGCCACCTGCCCTTCATGATCTACACTCGCGTAGAACTTTTACGCGCCTGTAAAACCCTCTGCCGTCAGCAGTGTGCCATGCCGGCCAGGCGCCCGGCGTGACCGGGAGCGGCGCCACTCCAGATTAACTTCTACAGACATGTAGATGTTAGTGTGCGGTTCACCTCGCAGCGCCCTGGTGTTCGCGCGGCTCTTCCTTCCTGTTACGCCGTTCACTGACCCCGAAAGATCGCGTCTGATGACAGTCCACTCCGCGGTCCAGCTCGCCTTCGACGGCTCCACCATCGACGGCTCGCTGTTCACCTCGATCACCAACTTCGCCCGCGACACCACGTGGCTCAACACACCCATGGAGGTGTGGACCAACCTCGGCCTCGGCGTCTTCGCGATCCTGATGCTCATGGGCTGGTGGAACGCCCGCCGCCGCGACACCACCGCCATGACCCTCGCGCTGGCCGCGCCAGTCTGCGTGGCGACCGCCTTCGCCGTCGCCGAAGTGGCCAAGAAGATCGTGGCCGAGGTCCGCCCCTGCCGCTCACTCCCCCACGACTACTTCGTCGCCGCCTGCCCCGCCCCCAGCGACTACGCCTTCCCCAGCGGCCACACCACCACCGCCGCCGCGACCGTCGCCGCCCTGTTCCTCCTGGACCGCCGTCTCAGCGCGATCGCCGCCATCTTCGCGGTCCTTGAGGGCTTCACCCGCGTCTACGTCGGCGCCCACTACCCCCACGACGTCCTCGGCGCCGCCATCATCGCCCTCCCCGTCGCCTTCCTCACCAGCCTGGCCCTGCGCCGCTACGCCACGGGGCTCATCGACTCCCTAAGCCGCGGCGTGCTTCGGCCCCTTCTGGTCGCCAGCACCGGCGCCCACGCCGCGTACTGAGCCGTGGCTGCATCGCCGCATCTGGAAGCGTCCGGTGTCCTCCAGTAGCTTCTCCATCCGCTGGACCACACGGCCGCGTTCACGGGTGGCGGTGGTCCGGGCCCGGGTGAGGTCCCCCCAGCACCACGCTGACCTGCGAGCTCACTGGCATCACAGAAGAATCGGTTTCGGCCGGAACGGACACCTCAAGATTTCCGAACAGGCACCAGCACACGTCAGGGCACACAGAAGCACCCCGGCGCACGCCACGGGATTTACCAAGCCCCCGGCGCACACCGAAGGTGCGCTGGATCGCTGACCTGCGCTAACGTCGCGGTTGCCAATACCGCTTTCCACCCAACTTCGCAAGAGTGACGTTCGCTCAAGTGCCCTACGTACGGGGCCGGGCTGACTGCGGAAGCTCTTCGGTGTGGGGTGCTGCTCTTCACCTGGGCCGCTGTCCCGCCGAGCGTCCCATCCTGCGTCGGATGGCCCGCCGGTAGAGCGCCTGGACGGCGTCCCCGAAATAGGGGCTGTAGGAGATGTCCGGGGTGTTGCCACCCTCCTGGTATCCGCCGATCACGCCCATCACGGTGTCGCCATCGGTCACCCAGGGGCTGCCGCTGGTGCCGCCGGTGAAATCGGTGCAGTAGATGCGCAGCTGACGGCTACCGAACGCGGTGATGCGGTTGGCGCAGGTGATGGGGGCGTTGCCCGAGTCGGGGTAGCCGGTGATGTGGACAAGGGATGTGGTGCTCACTTTGCTGCTGAGCTGATAGCCGCCGACGACCGTCTGGATCCGGCGGCCGCCCATCGGCGGGACTGCGGCGAAGGCGACATCGAGATCCTCGCTGTGGCCTTTGGTCCAGCGTGGGTCCACGGTCCTCGTGCTGAGTGGCCATACGCCGTAGGGTGCCTGACCGTCGTGGTAGCCGGGGACGAAGGACAGGCCACGGGTGCCGCCGTCCAGGCAGTGCGCCGCTGTGATGATGAGGTCCTGGCCTGGGCTGTCGACCACGCTCGCGGTGCAGAAGTGGTCGCCATCGGAGACGTTGCCTCTGAAGATCGCCCCGACCATGGCGAAGGCGCTCGTAGCATGGATCGTGTGCGAGATCCCCAGGCGCGGGGGCAGGGGCAGCGCCGCAGCCCTTGCCGTACGGCCAATAGCCGCCATGACCAGCCAGCACAGCAATAGCACGATATTCCTGCTCACCCGGCGCCCGCAGATGCGCCCAAGGGTGAGCCTGCCTCGGTGAAGCAACAGATGCCTGACCATGTGCTCAACCTCCTGACGATGAACGAAGGGGATGTTGCCGCTGCTCTGCTTTGCGTCTGCAGATCGTGAGAGAGGAATGAGAAGCGCGGTTTGGAACCGACATGCCGCGATCACCGGTCGCACCAAGACGCCAACGGGGCATCCAGAGCAGTAAGCCGATCCCAGGCGAGAGATCGAGGCCCGTCTCACGCGCTGCCGACAGGGCAGCCGGTGTGAGGCGTCTAGCGCTTGCGGCGCACAACACGTAGTCGGAGGCCGGTGGTTGAGGCGTATGTCGAGGGCGATGGCTCACGCCGTGATTCGCATCGGGAGAGTACTGAACCGTTTCGCCCCGTCCCGAGGAGCAGTCGGATAGGCGGGGCGAAACGGCGACACAGCTGGCGCGTCAGTCGCCGCACCAGGGCACGTAGTCGTAGGTGTTGACGCAGTGTGCCAGGCCCTGGCCCTGGCCCTGGCCAGCGAGCTGGTACCACCAGTCATTGCCTCCGACGATGGTGCCTTCGATCTTGCAGGTGACCGACACCTGCGTGCCGTTGCCGATCGTGCCGGTGATCCAGTAGGCGGTGCCGGGGTCGGAGCGGACGTTCAGCGGGATCTAGGAAGCCACAATCCCCTCAACCGCCTGGTTCCAGAAGCCGTAGTCGCCGGGCTAGGTTCAGGGGCTGTGGCCGGTGCCCTGGTTCCACGAGCCTTAGTCGGCCGGAGTGACAGCCTGCGCCCCGGCTACGGCTCCGAAAGGGGCGCCACCGGTGAGAAGAAGCCGACGACGGTCTTGTGGACGGGGTGACGATCCATCATGGCCCTCCCTTTCTCCAATACAGGCACAGATCTGCAGATCTGACGTTCCGCCTGTACTGCTATAGAGATAGCTGCCCACGAGGGGATCGCACCCATGCGACACGATCGGGTGAATCGCCCTGAAGGAAGATTGACTGGCGATAGCTGCCGCGCAGTCAGCGTTGGGGCGGTCGGAAAGAACCCTCACGCATCCGGTGATGGAGTCGACCCCTACTTCCCGGCCAGCGGTTCGCTGCCGCCTATGCCGTCGCGTTGCCAAGGTCGTCGTGTCCAGCTCTGGCCGACGCTGGTGTGGAACAGGGTGAGGACGGTGGCGGTCAACGCAAGCCAAGGACGAGCGGGCCCTAGAGGAGCAGCGCGCTCAGCGCCCAGACCATCGCGGCGTACCAGGGCATGGACCAGTGCGCCACAAGTATCCACGCGAAAGGCACCGCGTCCGCCGGTACGGTCGCCGGACAAGAGCGAGTAGCGCGACGGGTCACAGGGCGGAGGTAACGGTGCTCGTCGAGCTACGGCCCAGCAGCATCGTGCCGAACCCGTCCAGTACCGCCCACCCGGAGGGTGTGGGCACCAGAATGTAAGGCTGTGGAGGGGTGAGCACGTGTAGGCCCTACCACGGCTGTAGAGGAACAGCACGGCGTACGCACCGGCACCGATCTGGCGGACCGCTCGTGTCCACCTGCCCGTGCGAAGCAGCGGCCACGCCAGTCCCGCGCCGAGCAAAGCGGCACTGATCCGCGGTTTCCGTCCGCTCTCAGGTTCCCGGTTGCACGGTGTTGCCGGGGCGGCCTTGTCGGTGCCCAGAGGGTCGGCCCCTCGTCTGCCTGAGCTCTTCCTTTACCCCTTCAATCGAATGTGCTTGGTGAGAGATTTGGCCCCTCTGAGGGTCTGTAAAGTCTTCGAGACAGAGCCGGTTCCATTTACAGGCCCTCTCCGCACCCAGATCCTCGGCGGTTTGATCAATGAGTACCGATACGCAGCCTGAGCTACAGCGATAGCTTTTCGAGCAGGACAGGACCGGTCCGTCGGCGGACAGCAAGGCCACACCGGTGATGACGGCGTCAGGTTGATGACGATCCTGCCCATCCCTTCGTCGGGACTGATGTTGACTGCGCGCTGGGCGGGAATAGTCAGTGTCGGCGTGTGGGGTGGACGGTGCGGTCACGGTGTCCTCTGGCAGGTCACGACTTATGCCTGAAGATCAGGGTCCGCTTTCGTGGTGCGGTGAGGACGCGTCGCGCAGGGTGGCCAGGCGTCGCCGGTACTCGTATTCGTCGATCTCGCCACGGGCGAACCGTTCGGCGAGCAGTTGCTCAGGGGAGGGCGCGTCGATGTGTGCGTGGGGCCGTCCGATCCCTGGCCCGCGCCGCGCTGGCGAACACGGGCCGTGGACGCGGACCCGCCGCCGCGCTGGGTTACCTGCATCCCAGGGTGGCCCCTCGGGTGGCGGCCCTGCAGCACACCTGTCCAGTCAACCGCGTCGGCGCCACCTTGCCGCCCCCTGTCCTGACCGCACTCACCGCGCTCGCCCTGCTGGATACCGGTGCGGCGCTGCCGCGCTGCCTGGAAGCGCTCCATCTCTGACCCGTCCCCCGCAACGTTGCTCTCCTCTCCCGCTCGCCCGAGTCTCCGGCCCGCTAGGGCCAGTGATCACTTCCATCGCCAGGGCTGTGCGCCTGGCCGAAAGCAGCGAATCACATGACGTACGACCCTCACCCTGGCGAAGGCCCTGCCTCTGCGGGCGACTCCCAACCCGTATAACCGGCTGGACAGCTTCATCAACCGCACCTGCGACCCCGGCGCCCTCCCCCTCCTCGCTTGGAGTTGTTTCCTACGAGCTTCCTGAAGTTCCGCTGCGGGAGGCAGACCTTCGCGAGAATCTCGTCGGCAGTGGCAGTCCACGCGAAGGCTTCGCCTTCTCGTTGCGCTGCCTTCCCACGCCGCAGCCACTCCGTGCCCGCGCGGGTCCCGCCGGGAGGCGATCACGACGCGGTGGCGACAACTTGATCGCCGGATCGCTCGGCAAATGCCCCAACAGTGGAGGCGCCCTGCAGTCATCGGAAATCAGAGATACAGCTGTATATAAGACGCACCGAAGCACGGCGTTCGCCAGTGGAGCGAGGACCGGGTGTGGGTGACTTACGAAAGAGTGATTCTCGTGGCTCGCAAAGCCCTCGGCGGGCTCATTCCAGCGGTCGCAGTGGCGCTGATCGCCACCGGCTGCGGCAGCACGAACAACGTCAGCAACGGCAGCGGCTCCGCTTCCAGCGCGGACTTTGGTACCCAGATCTGCGGCCAGGCCGGCAACACCAAGCCGGGCTACCCAGCGCCGTTCGCGCCCCTGCCTGGGGGAGCCAAGACCCTCTCAGGGGCAGGGTCGACCTTCGTCGCACCGATGATGTTGGACTGGACCAAGGAGTACAGCCAATCCACGAGCGTGCAGGTCGCCTACCAGCCCATCGGCTCGGGCGGCGGCGTGGCCCAGATTCAGGCCAGAACCGTGGACTTCGGTGACAGCGACATCGGAATCACCGCGACCGAGCAGGCCAAGGCCCAGGGTCCGGTACTGCAGGTTCCGCTGCTGCTGGGGGCGGTGGTGCCCGCATACCACCTTTCGGGTGTGAAATCGGGACTGAAGTTCACCGGCGATGTGCTCGGCAGGATCTACGCCGGGAAGATCAAGGCGTGGAACGATCCGGGGATCACCTCGCTGAACCCCGGGGTAAAGCTGCCGAATGAGCCGATCGCAGTGGTGCACCGCTCCGACGGGTCCGGCACCACGAGCATCTGGACCGACTTCCTCACCAAGGAGTCCCCGACCTGGGTGAGCACGCTCGGCGGTGCGAACGAATCCCACGGCAAGACGGTGGCCTGGCCGACCGGCATCGGCGGCAAGGGCAACGAGGGTGTCTCCGGCCAGATCAACCAGACGGAAGGCGCGCTAGGCTTCCTGGAGCTGCACTACGCGCTGGCGCAGAACAGCACGTACGGGCAGGTAAAGAACCGAACAGGCAAGTTCGTCCAGCCGTGCGTCGCCACCGTCACCAAGGCGGTGAACGGCGTCACCTTCCCACCGAGCCTCAACACTTCGCTCACCGACGGCACCGACCCCAACGCGTACCCGATTACGGGCACCACCTACGCATTGTTCTACCGAAACCAGACAGACGCAGCGAAAGCCGCCGCTCTGGAGAACTTCTTCTCCTGGGTGCTATCCAAGGGTCAGGACCTCAACGCCAACCTGAACTACGCGCCGCTTGGCAAGGGCCTCCAGCAGTTGGCCGTCAAGCAACTGAAGCAGGTCACCGTCAACGGCAAGACCGTCATCAAGTAGCCATCGTCCGATTCGGGAAGCCCCCAAGCAGATACCCCACCTCGCGGCGGCGAGTGCGCGCCCGGCGGCATAGGCGGCCACCGCCTTCGGGCACTCTGTCGTGCTCGCCACCATGTTCGTGATCGTCGTGCTGATGACGCCCACAGCGTCCCTGGTGCAGCAGACGTGGCAAGGCCAGCCCACTGGACCGGCATGCAGGTCCGACAACGGGCGTCCCCGAAGCGGCTGCGCACACCCTGACGGCCAGGCAGGTGAAGACCCACGCCGAGACATGGCCCATCTGGGCCCAAGCGCATATGGAACACCTGAGTCCGCCGAACACGCCACGCGCCTACCTGACGTCCCCGAACCGCGCTCCGATGACTTGCCGCCCACTCCACGACTGGAGCGCCTACAGCCCCAATTCCTACTGAGAGGCGGGCCGGTCACCTCGCCTGCTCCGCGACAAAGCCGACCGCTCCCCCTGACGAGCATTTTCGGCAAGCCACAAGCGGAATGCGCTCTCTCACATGAAAAACGCAGAGCGACAGACGAGTCGGGCTGCATGCCGGGGTCAGCTCGCCGTTCACCCTTGGCGCGAGGCCCTGACCTGGGCTAACGTCCCCCTCACCGATACCACTTTCCACCCAACTTCGCAGGGGCGAGGTTGGCCGTTCCGTCCGCCGACATGGTCGACACCCAGGCGATCGGCCTGGGCACGACAGTGGCGGTCAGCAGCCGGTAGAAGGTGTTCCGGTCCAGCTCGGCGGGGTCGAAGTCGATGCGCATACCGCCCAGTATCCAGGACGACGCCCCGCACCATAGCCGCGGATCGACGGCCGCCCCTCGTCGCGATGTCAGACGGAAATCGGCTGGTCCCGGAAGGCCGCAGGCATCCGGAGCCAGCACTCGCGACACCAGAGACCGGACACCTGCGCCTGACGGCTTCCAGGGCGACCCGCTCGCCCTAGGCGTCCGGGGTCGTCAGGCCAGTAGGGCCGAGCCGAGGTGGTCGTCAGGGCCGGTGACGCCCGGTAGGGCGAAGAAGTAGCCGCCACCGGTCGGGGAGATGTAGTCGACCAGCGGCTCGCCGGCCAGGCGGTGCTGGACGGCCTGGAACTGGCGGGCCACGTCCTGCTGGTAGCAGCAGAAGACCAGGCCGACGTCGAGGTTGCCGTCGAGGTCGAGCCCGCGCTCGTAGTTGTAGGCCCGGCGCAGGATCTGCTGGTTCGCGGTGGCCTGGGTGCGCGGGTTGGCGAGCCTGATGTGGGCGTTCATCGGGGTCAGCAGGCCCAGCGGATCGGCGTGGTAGTCGGGCGGGTCGGACTCCCGGGTGCCGTCCAGCGGCGCTCCGCTGTCGCGCCGCCGTCCGATCATGTTCTCCTGCTCGTGCAGCGAGACCCGGTCCCAGAACTCGACCAGCATCCGGATGATCCGCACCACCTGATACGAGCCGCCCTCGACCCAGGCGGGTTCGCCGGAGGAGCCACCGTGTGTCCACAGCACCGCGTCCGCTACCGAGCCGTCACCGACGTCGGGGTTGGCGATGCCGTCCTTGAAGCCGAGTTGGTTGCGTGGGGTGCCGCTCGGTCGCGGTGCCGCGTGGAATCCGTCGATCTTCCAACTCGCCTGCATCGCACCGCGGGTGTGCCTGGTGATGTCGCGCAGTGCGTGCATCACGGTGTCCCGGGAATCGGCGCAGATCTGCAGCATGATGTCACCGTGCAGTTCCCTGGAACCCACCAGGTCGTCGTCCGGAAAGACCGGCATCGGCACCAGCTTCGCGGGCTTGCGCGCGGCCAACCCGTAACGCCCGTCGAAGAGCGAGGCGCCGACGCCGACCGTGACGGTCAGCCCGTCGGCGGGCAGTACCGGGCCGAGGGTGGCACTGTCACTGGGTGGGGAGGCGAGGTCGGTGGCGGGAACCGGGCCACCGGCGGTCAGCGCGCGGATCCGGTCGGTCAGGGTCTGGAAGAGCCCCAACAGGCCGCGCCGGTCGAGCCCGATGACGGTGAAGGCGACGAACGACGCCGCGACCTGCTGCGGGGTGGTGATGCCCGCCTGGTGCGGTCCGTGGAAGGGGATCCGCCGACCGGACGGTCCCAGGCCGGGCTCGGCGGCCGCCGTCACCGCCCCGGCCAGTGCCCCCGCGCCGACCGCGGCGCCGACGGTGGCCCCCAAGGTGGCGCCGCGCAGGAAGGAGCGTCGGCGCAGCGGTTCGGCCTGACCTGCGGCCATCGGGCAGCCGCCGGGAGCGGGAGTGTGGGGGGCGTTCATCTGTTGCCTCCGAAGAGACCCCCGGCTGTGGCCGGAGAAGGAGTCGGAACTCGTGCGGAGCGGGTCGGGGACAGGCGTCCCACCGTCATTTGGACCTCCGTCCACCATCGATCGCACGCAGGCGCACTACGTGTCTGTGTGTCACTCCGTTTCCGGCCTGCTGAGGAGGTCAAGCGTGGTTCCTTGGAGTGAGCAGGTTGGGTACGGCGGCCAGTTCCTCCAGAAGGTGCCCGAGGTCGCCGTCGAGCCTTCGACGCTGGGAGGCGTCGAGCCGGGTCACCGGCGTCCAGACGCCGGAGGCGCTCCGATGAGACGTCACCTCAGTCGAATATGCCGCCAACTGCTGGTTCAGCTGGCTGAGCAACTCGGGGTCGCGCGGGCTCAGTACCGGGGCCAGCACGCTCAACACCTCTTGCGTGCCTCGGATGTTGGCGCTCAGGGTGGCCAGCGTGGTGCCGCTGCCGTAGTCGGCGATGCCGCCCAACTGGAACTGCAGGGCGTTCTCCAGTATTTCGTGCGCGCGTAGTGACAGATCGCCCGGGTCGGTGTCCTCGCTCGGGAAGTCCTGCTGCA
The DNA here is from genome assembly GCF_029269905.1 of Streptomyces silvisoli. NCBI lineage: Bacteria > Bacillati > Actinomycetota > Actinomycetes > Kitasatosporales > Streptomycetaceae > Streptomyces > Streptomyces silvisoli. The sequence continues at coordinate 104,741 of NZ_JARJBC010000013.1, forward strand.
GGCTGACGATGTCGGCCACCAGCCGCCGGCCGAGCTGTTGAAGTCGGCTGACGGGCGCACCGTGCCAGAGGCCGTGCTCCAGGGCGAAGAAGCCGGTCCACTGCGGACTGTCCACGCCCTGTGGCAGACCGTTCGCCATCCCGTTGATCGCGTCGTCGTACTCGCCGAAGGAGTGGTAGGCCGCACCCAGGCGCTCATACTCAAGGTGCGCGGTGAGCCAGTCGGTCTTGGCGGCGGCCAGGTCGCCGCGGGCGAGATCGGCTTCCAGGGTACGGGTGGCCGCCAGCAGCCCGGGGAACGCGGCAGTGACGTACGCGCGGTAGGCCTTGACCGGTCCGGTCATCTCCAGGTCGGACAGCGGACGGTAGCCGGCCACCGCGCCGGTGGCGGTGCCGGAGACCCGCACCGTGCGGGAGGTTCTCACCGTCCCGTTCGAGAAGACGCAGCGGATGGCGTAGTCACCGCCGGTCAGTGTGGTCGCCAGCGGCAAGGTCTTGTTCGGGCCGAGCCAGGGGATCTCCGCGTAGGCCAGACTGCCATCGGGCGAGACCACGTAGATGCTGGCGAAGACTTTGTCGCCGTTGGTGACGGCGAAGGAGAGCCGGCCGGCGGGCAGATGCGCGGGAGGCGTGCCGCAACCGGCGGCGTCCACCCGCAGCGACCCGCCGGGCAGGGCTTCGCCGGGCGCCTGCGTGGAGCCGGTCAGCGCGGCCGCCCCCAGCAAGAGCAGGACGGCCAGCCCGGCACTGCGCCAACGCCCGTGACGCGGGGGTGATTTGCGGGGTTCGGACAACACAGGGTCCGGCATGGCGGCGGGACGGTCCCTTCGGTCGTCGGGGCCGGGAGGAGGCGTCCCCCGGGGAGCCCGGGGGACGGATGCGACGGACGGCTGTCAGCCGAAGATGTCAGTGATCGGCGTGGCGTTGGCGCTCTCGCCGACCGGCGACAGGCCGTAGAACCGCTCCAGAGTGGCGAGCACGTTGTAGTGGTTGATCGCCTCGCTGTACTGGCCGGGCTTCACGCCGGAACCGACGATGATCGTGGGGATCTGGTTGCTCTCGGTGTAGTCGTCCTCGTCCCAGGTGACGACGAGCAGGCTGTTGTTCTGCTGCGCCCAGGTCGCGTAGGAGGAGATGTTGCTCTGCAGCCAGCTGTCCGCCTGGTTGATGGTCCCGTCGTGCATGTCGTCGTCCAGGTTCGGGATCACGAACGACACGGTGGGCAGTGTGCTGTAGTCAGTGGGGAAGGAGCTGAACGGCAGTGAGTCGGCGCCCGGTACGTTGCTGAAGTTGACCCACGGCGAGTGCTTGCGCGCGTAACTGCCGCTCCTGCAAACGGTCGAGCCGGTTCTGGGCAGGTCCTCCGAGTAGCCCTTGAACGTGTAGCCCGCGGCCAGCAGTTCGGAGCCGAGGTTGGGGGTGTCGCCCTCGTTGGTCGGACAGGCGTCGGAAGTGAGCCCGAAGTCACTGCCGCCGAACAGCGCCATGTAGTTCGGCTCGCTGGGGTGCGTGACGGCGAACGACTGGGTCATCAACGCGCCTTGTGACGCCAGGGAGTTGATGTAGGGGGCGTCATTGGTGTCGCCGATGATGTCGTCGTAGGAGTGGTTCTCCTCCATCACGACCACGATGTGCGAGGGAGCGGAGGCGGTGCTCGACGCCAGCTGGGTGCGGGCGGCGGCCGGGCTCTGCGGGAACAGGGCGAAGCACGTGGCGGCGGCGGTCGTCAGGGCGACCGCGGACAGCACGGCAAGACGCGACCTCGAACGCATGGACACTGACACTCCAAGGAGAAGCGGCCGGCGTTCGGTAGCCGGCCCACAGGGGAGGTGCTGAAACCCGCGGCCCCGGTCCGTGGTGTGAGCCGCGAACCGGTTCGGGGCGGGGCCGGGCATCGCGCGTCCCGGCTTCGGTGCCGTCGGGGAGTATTCCCGGCGAAGGCACCGCCATGTTGTCGATGAACTGTCAATTTCGTGAACGAATGGGTGACAGCCCATCAGCCGGGCGGCCCATCCCGATCAGGCTTCAGGATGACTTCGCCGGACTGACCTGGCACGACGCACTCGCGGTCAGCCATGACAGGATCATCGGGATGTTCCACCTGATCGCCTCGCGGGTCTTCGCGCGGCTGATCCTGCTCTACGCACACCACTCCAACGAGCACCGGCCGAGTTGCCGACATCCCGTCAGGGGAGACGGAAACGGGGCATACCAGGTCAGATCATTGACCAGTCGGGGCAGCTGGTCAGACATACCCGGGCCGGTACCTTCGATGGCGACCTCGGAGCTCTGTTCGCCGGACGCGGGTTCCCGGATCGAAGAAAAGAGCGGTGAAATTCCGTACCGCCTCGACGATCCGGATGTAATTGCCAGGAAGCTTGCTCTATCGAAAACCTCTTAGCTTTGCTAACGTGTCTGTTGCGTATTCTTCCGAGCACCGTCGGGAGTCGATGGGGATGCACCGCAAAAGCATATGATCGGCCGCCCGCTCAACGCCATTGAGTGCTGGCCGTCCCCTGTCCCGGGAAGAGGGAACCGATGAGCCGGACGACGACCCGTCCAGCTCCCTGATCATGTGGTGATCAGGGTAAATGCGAGGTCAGTCCGTAACGCTCCCCTCGCTTCGTGCATTTTTCGCACCTTTGCCGGGCCTTTCGCGCTTGCTCGAAGCGCGACGTTTCCCCCGATCGACATGAATTCAGGGATGCGCATGAAAGCTTTTCGTGCAACTCGGGAGTTCCCCCTCGCATTGCGGTTGCTGTTGATCAACCAATTTGGGGTCGACATCGGGTTCTACATCCTGGTGCCGCTGCTAGCGGTTTATCTGCGGCGAGATCTCGGCCTCTCCGCCGCCTCTGTCGGTCTCGTACTTGGGATCCGCAACCTGGGTCAGCAGGGGCTGTTTCTGCTCGGCGGCTCGGCCACCGACCGGCTGGGGCCCCACACCGTGATCATCGCCGGGTGCGCCCTGCGCACCCTGGGCTTCTCGCTCTTCGCCTTCGGTAGCACCCTGCCGGTGGTGTGCGCTGCCTCGGTGCTCAACGGGCTGGCGGCCGGGCTGTTCTATCCGTCCACCCGCGCCTATGTCGCCCTGGCCCCCTGCGTACGCAAGGCGGAGGCCTTCGCCCTGCTCAACGTCTACGCCACCATCGGCTCACTGATCGGACTGGTCCTTGGCAGCGTGGTGTGCGGCACCGACTTCCGCGGCTGGGCGGTGGTCGGCGCCTGCGTCTTCGCCCTGCTGACCGTGGGCCAGGCGATGGTGCTGCCGAACAGCCCGCCCGCCGCCGCCAGCCGGGGCAGCGTCCTCGGCGACTGGCTGGAGGTCTTCGGAAACCGCAGGTTCCTGCTGTTCTCCTTCGCCACCACCGGCATGTTCATCGTGGAGAACCAACTCTGCCTGCTGCTACCGGAAGGCGCCCGCAACGCCTCCGGCCGGGAAGGGGCGGTCGGCGTGCTGCTGGGCCTGGGCGCGGTCGCCAACTGCTTCCAACTGCCCATCACCAGGGCGTTGGAACGTCACGGCGGCGGCCCGCGCTGGGTCGCCCCGGGCCTGGTGGTGATGGCACTGTCCTTCCTGCCACCGCTGCTGATCTGCCATCGGCAACCGCCCACCGGCCTGGCGCAGATCGTCCCACGGATGGTGATCTTGAGCATCGGCTCGCTGCTCCTGTTCGGCGGCACCATGGTCGCCCACCCCGCGGTGCTGGAGATGATCCCCAGGTTCGGACGGGAGTCCCTGGCCGGCACCTACTTCGGGTTGTTCTACGTCTTCGCCGGGCTGACCGCGGCTGGCGGCAACGCGATGGTCGGCTGGTCCATGGACGTCGCCAAACGGTTTGCCGTGCCCTGGCTGCCCTGGGTGTGCTGCACGTGTTTCGGCCTCTCCTCGGCGACGGCCGTGGCCCTCATGTACCGGATGCGGAAGCTGCCGGACCGCACCGGCGCCCCGGGAGTGGAGGGCACGATGATCTCGCCCGGCCTGTCGGCGACCTCCGGTGCGGAGGCCGGTGGCGGACCGGAGGCTGCGGGCTCCTGGGGCACCGGCCGCCTGCCCGGCCCCGCCCGGCAAGCGGTGGACGACGCCGAACGACAGCCCCCGCGCTGAACGGCCCCCTGGGGCGACCCAGCCTTGTGCCCCATGACGAAGAACGCCGTCGACCGCGAGGAGTACCCGCAGACCGCGGCCATGGAGGAACGGTGCGTGCGCATGCTCGCACGACTGTGGAACGCGCCGTTTCCGGACGCCTGTGTCGGCTGCTCCACCACCGGCTCCAGTGCGGCCGCGATGCTCGCCGGACTGGTACTCAAACACCGCTGGCGGGAGCGTCGCCGCGCAAGTGGCCTCGGTCGCTAGGAGTGCCCGACCGCGCCGCGCTGGACCTCTTCCAGCTCAGCCGCCTACAGCGGAGGCCGTACCAGACACACTGAACCGCACCGCGTCTGTGGCCACTACTTCCGCATGATGGCGGGCTCGTGCCGACGCAGCATTCTCAACACGAGGATGCCCTCCATGACCGAGAGCACGAGCATCATGCCCATGTTCAGCCCCCAAACGCCCGGCGAGTGCGTGAAGAGCGGATCCGCGGTGTTGGTCGAGGGCGCGATGGCATGCAGGTCGACCGTCCCGGCGACGGCACCGAACGCCCAGCGCGACGCCACCAGCCAGGAGAGCTGCTCCAGCCCGAGCACCCCGTTGAGCTTGAGCAGCGCGCCGCAGAACACGACCTGGACGAGGGTGACAAAGACCAGCAGCGGCATGGTGCCCTCCTCCTTCCGCACCAGCGCGGAGACGAGCAGTCCCAGCATCATGGAAGTGAAGGAGAGCAGCGCCACGGCGAGGGTGATCTCAAGGAGCGGCGGAAGAGACACCGCGCCCCGGCCATGGATCCCCAGACCCACTCCGGAAAGCCCGACGAGAGTGAGCACCACGGCCTGGCCCACAGTGATGGCGCCAAGTACCACGATCTTGGAGAACAGGTAGGCAGCGCGAGACAGCCCCACTGCCCGCTCCCGCTGGTAGATCGCCCGCTCCTTGGCCAGCTCCCGCACGGCGTTGGCCGCCCCGGTGAGCACCCCTCCGACGCACAGGATGAGGAGCGCGTTGAGCGCCGTGTTCTGATTGAGCTGGCTCCCCGCGAGAGCACGAGCCATCGCCCCCATGACGAACGGCAACGCGACCATGATCGTCAAGAAGGTCCGGTCGGAGGCGAGTACGGCCGCGTAGCGGCGAATCAGCGTACCGAGCTGGACGGTCCTGCTCTGTGGCTTGGGCAGCTGGACGGTCGCATGCCCCGGGCAGGTCCTGGGGCGCGGCTGTTCCATGGCCTCGACGATGTACTCATCATGCAGGGGCGAAGCGCGGTATTCGGCGGCCCAGTCCCGTTCCTTGTCGTGCTCGAACGCTTCGAACGCCTCGGGCCAGTGGTCGAACCCGAGGGTGGGCAAAGTCTTGTCCGGCGGCCCGTAGTAGGCGACCCTGCCCCCGGGGGCGAGGACGAGGAGCCGGTCGCACACATCGAGATTGAGCACGCTGTGGGTCACGACGATGACGGTGCGTCCGTCGTCCGCGAGGCCGCGCAGCATCTTCATCACCGAGCGGTCCATACCGGGGTCTAGGCCCGAGGTCGGCTCATCCAGGAAGAGGAGTGACGGCTTGGTGAGCAGTTCAAGGGCCACACTGACCCTTTTGCGCTGGCCGCCCGACAGGCTGTGGATCCTCTGGTCGGCTCGGGCCTCCAGACCCAGGTCGCTGATCACCTCGTCCACCCGCGACTGCCGCTCGGTCTTGTCGGTGTCTGCCGGGAAGCGCAGCTCGGCGGCGTAGCTCAGAGCTCGGCGCACGGACAGCTGGGAGTGCAGGATGTCCTCCTGCGGCACCAGGCCGATACGTTGGCGTAGCTCCGCGTAGTCCCGGTAGAGATCGCGGCCGTCGTACAGGACCGTGCCACCGTCCGCCGGGCGCAGGCCGGTGAGCGCGTTGAGAAGGGTGGACTTGCCTGAGCCGCTCGGACCGACGACAGCGAGCAGGCACTTCTCCCCGACGGGAAACGACAGGCGCTCAAGGAGCGTCTTGCGGCCGTCGTCGACCCGCACCTCCAGATCCTGGACGCTCAGCGAGACCTCACCGATGTCGACGAACTCCAGGAGCTCGTTCCCGACGAGGCGGAAGTCCGCGTGCCCGATGCCGATGATGTCGCCCTGCTGAACCACCGCCCGCAAGACCGGCTGGCCATTGAGATACGTACCGTTGTGGCTGCCCAGATCAACGATCTCGTAGCTGCCGTCGGGCCGTGCCCTGAGTTCCGCGTGGTCGCGTGAGACCAGGAGATCATCGACGACGAGGTCGTTGTCAGGTGAACGACCGATCCTGATCGTGCGTACCGGCAGTGGCCGGATCAAGATCGGGCTGCGGAACTCGCCCGTCGCCGACGGCACCTCCGCCGGGGCGGTCCGGCTCTCTGGGGCACCCGGCACGCTGCTGAGCGTTACCCACGGACCGTCGTCGGGGTCCCCGAACCTTATGACGCTGCCCGGACCGACCTGAGCATGACGCACTCGTCGGCCGTCGGCGTACGTTCCGTTGGCACTGCCGGCGTCCGCCAGTATCCAGCCGCCCCTGGCCGGACGAAGCACCGCATGGTGCCAGGAGACCCGGGGATCCGCGCACACAACTTCCCCCATCGGGTCGCGCCCGAAGTGGTAGGAGCGGCTCGGAAGGATGACCTGGGAATCGCCTTTCGTCCCAAGGACCAGTTCAGGCGCGGAGGATGGGAGCAATCGCCTTCCCATGAGCGGAATTTTACCGTCGGGAGGCTTGGCACGCCTGGGCGGAAGCGTGGGTCTCGGCCGTCATCCACAACCTGGCCGCCAAGACGAGCACACCCTGTTCCCGGAGCGGGGGCAGCACCGGAACAGTCCGCGCCTGCCCGCCACGCGGCCCAGGCAAGCAAACCCATCGTGGTGCGAGCTCGGGCGGTGCCCAGCCGCGCTTGGATGATCGGGACGAGTTCGGCCTGCCAGCGCACCCATCTAGACAGTGAACGCCCACTAGGCACTAACTGCCAGAACGGCAGCGACCGACGGAAGGGCGACCTCGCCGACCTTGACGGCCGGGCCTGGCCGACGCATTGCCGGTGCACCGCGACCGCCGTCGACGCCGGCGAGGTCGTGGTGTTCACTTCCGAATCCCAAGTGGAACCGCATCGCGCCGCTGTTTCGCGTGGCGATTGGACCTCAACTCTTGACGGCTTCTGCGATCCGCACGGCGGCCTGGCCGGGCGTGAGGTGCGTGGTGTCGACTACCTCGGCCTCGTGGTGTAGCCACGTGCGGGCCGCCTCGGCGTACGGCTCAAGGTATTTGAGACGGAACGGGGAGTTGGGGCCAACAACGGTGTCGGCCGCGATGCGCCCGCGGAGGGTGTCTTGGTCAGCGTGGAGGACGAAGTGCCGTATCGGAATGGCATGTTGGGCGAGACCCGCGCTGATCTCGCGCCAGTACTGCTCGACCAGGACGGTCATGGGCATCACCAGAGTGCCGCCGGTGTAGTCGAGTACGCTGCGCGCGGTCTCGACTACGAGCTGCCGCCACGGCGGCCAGTGCTGGAAGTTGTCCGTCCTGGGCAGCCCCGGCGTGATGTCCATGAGCGTCTCGCCGACCTTCTCGGCGTCGAACACCCGTGAAGCCGGGATCAGTGGCTGCACGAGCGCACTGGTCGTCGTCTTGCCTGCGCCGTGGGTGCCGTTGAGCCATACGATCACGGGACCGACGCTACCGCTGTGCGGGCCTTGGGGAACGGGCACAGCAGAAACCCGGTACGGCTTCGGCGGCCGCGGCGCGGAGGAAGGCGCCGCCGGTGGGGGCTCCGTCGGGATTCGTGCTCTGGGGCGGCGGCGGGAAATGCGTGAGAGTGCCGGTTGCCTGCGCTGGTGTCGTCATCCTGAACGTCAGAGGGCCGGCGAGGTCACCAAGCCGGTCGATGGTCATCTTCGGTGACATGAGCAAGGTCTCGATGAGCCCGCCGGACCGCCCTGTCCTACCTGGAGGAACTGTTCCTCACGCGCGTTGAGAACGGCAGGTGACCTCCCAGGCCGCCTCGATCATCCGGAAGATCTCGTCCACAGCGGCCTCGGGGTCGGCCGCCTCACGGGCCAGCGAATGGGCGTCGATGACGAACCTCGCGATCGTCCGGCAGGCCGTTGTGGTGTGTGACAGGTCGAGATCGGCGGCGATGGCTGTGGCCAGCGACTGTGCGTGGCGCAGCCTCATCGACTCCTCGTACTCCCGCAGGGCAGGTGATTCGTCGACCATGCGCCAGATCGGGGCGGCGCTGTCCGCCGCGCAGTGTCGCACCAGGGCCTGCATCTCGCGGCGCAGCGCAGGGATGAGCGGCTCGTGCGGCGCCCGGCCGGTGACCGCCTGCGTGAGGCGTTGCTCGAAGTCTTCGTCCTGCTCGAACACCAGGGCCTCTTTCGAGGCGAAGTGGGAGAAGAGCGTGGTGACGGCCACGTCGGCCTCAGCGGCCACGTCTCGGATGCCCACCGCGTCGTACCCGCGTTCCAGGAAGAGCCGCAGGGCGGCGTCAGCGATCTTCTGGCGGGTCGCGGCCTTCTTACGTTCACGGCGTCCGGACGGCACGTTCATGGCCTGACGCTATCAGATACAAAGACGGAACTGTTTCGAAACACTAACCGTTAGTGCTACGGTCGGCCGCATGAAGAAGGTGAGCTTCGCCGAGTTCGGCGGTCCGGACGTTCTGCAACTCGTAGACGCCGAGGAGCCCCACGCGGGCCCCGGCCAGGTACGCATCGCCGTGCGGGCGGCGGGCGTGAACCCCGTCGACTGGAGGATCCGTGAAGGCCAGTTCCAGAAGGTCCATCCCATCGAGTTGCCCGCCGGGGTCGGACAGGATGCCGCCGGGGTGGTGGACGAGGTCGGCGAGGGCGTCGAAGGGGTCGAGGTCGGCGACCACGTCTTCGGCGAAGGCTCAGGCACCTATGCCGAGTTCGCCGTGCTGTCGGCCTGGGCCCGTATGCCCGATGGGTTGACGTTCGAAGAGGCGGCCGGGTACCCCTCCGTGGTGGAGACCGCGCTGCGCGTCATCCGTGAGGTCGGTGTGCAGTCCGGGCAGACGCTGCTGGTCAGCGGTGCGTCCGGCGGAGTCGGATCGGCGGTGCTGCAGATCGCCCGCGACCGCGGCATCACGGTGATCGGCACGGCTGGGGCCGCGAACCAGGACTATCTGCGGAGCCTGGGCGCCATCGCCACGACGTACGGCGAGGGCTGGGTCGAGCGGGTGCGGCAGCTCGGCCACGTCGACGCAGCTCTCGATCTGGCTGGCTCGGGCGTGATCCGCGAGCTCGTCGAGCTGACCGGGGACCCGGAGAAGGTGATCTCCATCGCCGATCTCGCCGCGCCGGAGCTCGGTGTCCGATTCTCCGGCGTGGCCGGGAGCATGCCGGAAGCGCTCGCTGAGGCCGCCGGCCTCATCTCGCGGGGAAAGCTCCACATCCCGGTCGAGAAGTCGTACACGCTCGCCGAGGCCGCGGCGGCGCACATCGACAGCCACGCCGGTCACACGCGCGGGCGCCGGGTCGTGGTCGTCTAGGACTCCAGGTCAGCGCGTGGCGCGGGACCGACACACCCGTGCGGCGGGCGGACTTGTCGCCGGTGACGGATGTGGAGGGCGATGCCGCGGAGCTTCTCCCGAGTTTCCTCGAACTCCCTGTCCGGAGTCGACCCTGCCATGACTCCCGCACCCGCTCTGAGCCACGTTCGCCCGTCGTGGTGGAAAACCGTCCGTTCGCTCCCAGGCTGCCGGGGCTGAGACCGGTGTGGTCAGGAGGACCGTCGCCCGCCTCAGCCAACTCACCGTGTGTGCCTGCACCGTTGCTCTCCCCTCACGCAGGACCACGTCCACGCTCGGCACGAACAGGTGCACCAGCTCGCCCGGTTCGCAGTTGTCAGGCGGCAGCCTTCCGCCTGGGTGCGCTGCCGTCAGAATTCGGCGTACCCGCCGCCAGCAGTTCAGGATGCGTGCCGCGCTCGGTGATCCGGCCGTCTTCCAGGACGAGGATCTGATCGGCGGCCTGGACGGTACGCGGTCTGTGCGCGATCACCAGCAGCGTTTTCCGCCCGGCCAGGGCGGGGCACGGTCGCGTCCACGACGCTCTCGTTCTCCGGATCCGGCGCGGCAGTGGCCTCGTCGAGTACGAGGATCGGTGCGTCCTTCAGGATCGCGCGGGCCACGGAGACACGTTGCCGCTGGCCGCCGGAGAGCGCGGCCCCGCCTTCGCCGACACGGGTGTCCCAGCCGTCCGGCAGCTCGGCCACCACGCCGTCGAGGCCTGCGAGACCGGCGGACCGCGCCAGCGACCGTATCGCGATCGGTCCGCGCGAGCGCGCCCATACCGCGAGAAGTGCGGGGCACGTGAGCCTACTTACCGGGCCCTGAGGCCGGATCGCCGATGTTCTGGGCGTATTCTCCGGCCGTGTCGGCCCGAGATCACGCAGAGCCGCCACGACGCCTCGCCGCGCCCCGGGCGTGAGGCCGAGCGCTGTGCCAGACGGAGCAGGCCCTATTCATGCTTTTCTCATAGACAGTTGTTAGCTTGCGCAATCCTGCAACCTTTGGGCAAGGCTGCTCGTCTGGTTGACCGAGGTTGCACGGGGCCGCACGCCGTCCGTGCGCCCCGGTCCGCACGGACACCCGCCGGAACGGCCCGGCGCGAACCGCATAAGGGTGAGGGATGACCGCATCGCACAGCCGGGGGGCTTCGGAAGTGGACGACGCCGTCCCGGCCGGCACACGGCCGGGCCGACGGGCCGCACGAGCACAGGATGCGTCGCGAGCCGGACGCCGGGCATCCGGTCGCAGGGCGGCCGGCCGTGGCCGCGACCGGTCGCGGCGCAGGAAGCGCAGCGTAGGCAAGACCATCGGGATCACCGCGTCCGCACTCGTGCTGATCGTGGCCGCGACGGGCGCGGTGCTCTACGAGCACCTGAACGGCAACATCAAGAGCGTGGCGATATCCGGCGCCGGGACCGAGAAGGCGGATGCGTTCGGGCGCACGCCGATCAATGTCCTGGTGATCGGTTCCGACACGCGTTCCTCGGCGCAGGACTGCCAGCTCGGTGGCGATTGTGGCGGCGGTCCCAGCAATGCGGACGTCGAGATGGTCATGCACGTCTCCGCCGACCGCTCCAACGCCACGGTGATGAGCGTGCCCCGCGACACAGTGACCCAGCTGCCGGCATGCAAGGACCCGAGCACCGGCAAGACGGTGCCCGCCCAGACCGGCATGGTCAACAGCGCGCTCGCGTACGGACCTGCCTGCCAGGTCGCGGCCGTCCACCAGCTCACCGGGATCCCGATCGACCACTTCATGATGATCGACTTCGGGGGTGTGGTGAGCATGTCGGACGCCATCGGTGGCGTTCCGATCTGCGTCGACAACAACGTCTACGACACCTACTCGCACCTGAAGCTGGCCAAGGGCACGCACACGCTCAAGGGCGTCTCCGCGCTGGAGTTCCTGCGCTCCCGGCACGGCTTCGGCGACGGCAGCGACCTCGGGCGCACCGTCGCCCAGCACATGTACCTGTCATCCATGGTCCGTACGCTCAAGAGCGCGGGCACGCTGACCGACCCCTCGGCCCTGTACGGACTGGCGGACGCGGCGACCAAGGCGCTGACCGTAGACGACGGATTGAACAGCATCACCAAACTCCTCGGTCTGGCCAACGACTTGAACAAGGTGCCGTCCAACCGGATCACCTTCGCCACCATGCAGACCATGCAGGACCCGACCGACAAGAACCGGGTGGTGATGTCCCCTGCCGCGCACAACCTGCTGAACGCGATCAGCAACGACCAGTCCCTGACGACGAGCAGCGGCGGCAAGTCGGCCGCGGACGCCCAGGCGACCTCGACGGCCACCGCCACTCCCAGCCCCACGCAGGCCGCCATCCCCGACTCCCAGATCACCGTCCGGGTGAACAACGCCAGCGGCATCACCGGCCGGGCATCCGACATCGCGCAGTACCTCATCACCCAGGGCTTCAGTCCCGACAGCGGATCCCGCAACGCCCCCGTCCCGGCCGCGACCACCTCGATCCACTACGCCTCCGGCCAGCAGGCCGAGGCCCAGGCCGTCGCCCGCGCGCTGCGGATACCCAGCAGCCGCCTGCGGGAGGACAGCAGCGTCAGCAACGTCACCGTCGTCGTCGGCAGCGACTGGAGCAGCGGCACCACCTTCGCAGCCGGAGGAGGCGGCTCGTCGAAACCGGCCCCGGCCGACACCAAGGCCGCCGTCGCCGGAGCCAACGCCCAGACCGGCGATCAGAAGGAGTGCGCACAGGTCAGCACCTACGCCACGGTGGAAGTCAACGGCGTCGCCATGACACCGACCCAGGCCTACGCCGACAGCCCCAACGTCCGTGACTCGGCACCCTGACCAGCCCTGACAACAACGCCCGGCAGGTGCCGTCCGGCAGGGCTGAGCGCACGTACAGCGCACAAGACCACGGTGGAAGGAACCGGGACAGATGGCAGCAGCCGGCGGGAGAGACGAGGATCCGCCGACTCAGGCCTTGGAGATGGCCGCTGCCGCCTTCGCCATGCTGAGCTCCGCCGTGCGGCTGCACATCGTGTGGGCGCTCACCCAGCAAGAGTGCGGTGTGTCCGAGCTGACCCGCCGAGTGGGCTGCACCCCACAGGCGGTCAGCCAGCACCTGGCGAAACTCAAGCTCGCCGGGATCGTGCGCGTGCGCCGCGAAGGCCGCAACCACGTCTACGCACTCAGCGATCGCTCCATCGACGCGATGGCGGTCCTGATGATCGAACGGTTCTCCCCCCACCCGGCGGCGGAACCGGCCGGGCCGCCTTGGACAGCCCCGCTCGTGAAATCCCCGGGCCGGCGCACGGGTTGACCCCCTAACGACCCGTCCGACAAGTGCCCAAAACACCACGCGCCAGAGCCGTTGTCTGTCCCTTCCCTTGGACAGGGGACCATCAGGATGCGCGGCGACCCTGTTTACGTGGGCGGCCAGGGCAGACAGACTCAGCCGTGGCCGACGGTGCGGCAGGCAACCGCACAGGCGAGGTGATGCGGCGATTTCCCATGAACAGCCTTGGTTTCATGGCGATTTCATGGAACCTCCTAGGCTCGTGGAACGAGGACTGCAACCATCCCGCGGCCATTTCCACGTCAAGGCTCGTCAGGAAGCGGGAGGCGTACCCCGGATCCACGAAGGATCGCTGCCCGCGACAGGACGTTCACAGACCAATCACAGAAGGTCGAGATGCCAAGACATCACAGACGTGCCCGCCACCTCATAGCGGCACTGTTCATCGCCCTGTTAATGCTCGTCACCGGCGCTGGCGCAAGCTACGCGGCCCAAGCGGGCGGTGCGACTGCTCACGCGGCGCCCGCGGCCGACGATGACGCCTGGACGTTCGCCACCGCCAACGGCCGGATGCTGGACGTGCAGAACGGGACCCGGGACGACGGCGCCATCATCGTGGCGAACAACACGCCCGGCTACGCCCAGAGTTGGCGCCTCATCTCCCTGGGGCACGGCGAGTTCCAGGTCGCCAACAACACCACCGGCAAGTGCTTGTACTCCACCGTTCCCCTGCGCCAGCAGGCATGCGGGAAGCCGGGCGAGGAGTGGCACTTCCGCCCGGTGACAGGCAAGGCGAACACGTTCACGCTGGTGCGCACCGACAACAACTACTGCCTCGACATCATCCTCGGTGCCTCCTACTCGGACGCCTGGACGCAGCCATACGGCTGTAACGGCACCTCGGCGCAGGAGTGGTCCGTCCCGGCGTCGAAGACGCCGGAAGCGATGAAACTCGCCATCGAGTACTACCAGAACCTGTGCTCCACCAACACCTCCACCTGCACCTGGACGGAGACGTCGGAAGGCGCCCCGGAGGCGCTGCCGAGGGAGAAGGCGTCATCGGTGTGGTACAACGACACCTCCGACACCGTGCACCAGGTCTTCACCACGATCTACCACAGCGGATGGTCGCAGAGCATTTCCGCTGGCGTCTCCACCTCCGTGGGCGTCTCCGCTCCGGTGCAGGCCATGATCTCCTCGCAGTTGCAGGCGACCACCGTCTACCAGTCCGACGACACCACGATCAACGGCGTGATGGTCACGGTTCCGCCCAAGCAGTACGGCTGGGTTGACTTCGCGACGGTGGCGAAGAAGGTGACCGGAACGTGGACCTTCGACCTCGGCAACTTCCCGTGGAAGGCGGACGGCACCGTGACGGTTCCGGTCGTCAACTCCCCGGCCGGGTCGACGATGTACATCGCCCACACCGGCCCGACCCCGCCCAGCGCATGAAAGAGGGAGGACTCTGATGACGCCGCGTCTGCGTGCTCTGTCCGCTGTCGTCTGCGCCCTCGCCGCATCCGCGTCCCTCACCACGACCGCCCACGCGGACTCCCAGGGCGCCGACAAATGGGCGGTCACTGTCACCCGTACGTTCGCCCCGCCGCCCGGTACTCACGTCGCGCCCTACGGCTACGGGGCGAAGGTCACCGATGACGCGGGACGCACCCTTGGCACAGTAGTGCCGGGAGAGGTGGAGGACACCAGCGGCAACATCCACCTCATCACCTGGTCGGTCACCGGCAACACGGTCGTGCAGACGATTCAGGGTGCGCCGCCAGGGGGCAGTATCGAGGGGACGATGAGCCCGGGGACCACCTCCCTCGCCGATCCGGCGTCGCTGCTGCCGCGCGCTGCCAACGATGACGATCCGAAGGCGAAGTGGCGCAAATGCATGAATCAGCAGGTGATCGAGGGAGCGCTTCTGGGAGGTGTCGCCACCATTGAGACGGGAGGGGAAGGCGCGGCGTTGGGCGCGTTCGGCGGACTGATGCTCGGTTTCGGCAAGTGCGGGCTACACCCCTAGCCACCAGGTGATGTCCTTTCCCCAGCAGCGTGCTCGCGGTGGGAGACAGGGAAGGGCCGACCCTTGGCTTTGCCTTTTGGCGTCCGCCATGGCGACTGGTGAGACGGGTTTCGGTGACGTCTTCTACGACCTGGTGTCCGTGCAGTACCACTCTCTGAAAGCGGGGCGCGACTACGGACAGTACGTGCGGGATGCGGAGAACGCCGGCAAGAAGGAGATCGCGGACTTCTTCCGCCAGGTGATGCGGGAGAACTCTCAGCGAGCGGCGACCTGCCACCGCTACCTGAAGGCACTGTCCGGCACCGCGGAGGGTGGACCCGGCCACGACCTGAGACCGAGGCCGACCGCCCGTGCGATCCGCCCCCACTACGGCACTCGTGAGGCGGCGGCCGTGCGGTGGGTGAGGATGCCCAGCATCACCAAGCTCACCGCAGCGATCACCACATAGCCGGTCAGCGTGCCGATACTGTCCCAGGCCGTGTGCAAAAGCACGGCAACCACGAAGACCAGCAGGAAGCGCAGCCAGCGGCCGGTGAGCCGGGCCGCCCACAAAGCGGCGGCAGTCGCCCCCGTCCAGGCCATATGCCCGGCTGGCGCCAGCAGCCCTCGCAGCACCAAGATGTCCTCCAGCGCCGTGACGCTGCCGTGGCTGCGCACCAGCGCGACGAAGGCGTAGCCCATGGTCTCCAGCGCCGCGAAGCCGGCTCCCGAGGCGACGCCGATCAGCACCCCGTCCGCGGGCTGGCGGTAGCGGGTGAGCAGCAGCACGGCGAGCGGCACCAGGAGCTTCGCGGCCTCCTCGATCACCGCGACCGCAAGCATCGGCAGCACGCCCAGCCGCAGCAGAGTGTGGTACTCCAAGAAGCCTGCCACCACCGTGCCGACCACCCCGCCCAGCAGGGCGGTAACGAACACCACGGTCGGCGGCACGTCGTAGGGCAACCGCCGCTCCGCCACGAAGAGCACGAACGCCGTCGGCACCACTGCGGCGCCGAGCAGGATCACCGAGGGCACGAAGTTGGGGTTCGCCGTGTCCACCATGGCCCGTTCGTCCGCGATGAACAGCACCGTCCCCATCACCAGGGCGCCCAGCCAACCCAGGCGTGCAACAGTCATCCGCGCCACCTCCCGTCCGCCACCGCCCGGCCGGGCCCGCCACTCAGCGTTTCTACCCCGAAGCGGGGGTGCGACGCGTCGTAGCGGGTGTGCGGCGGCGGCCGCGGGACATGCGGCACCGGCCGACCGGGCTGGTCCGGGGGAACAAGAGTGTCTGGCTCGTGGCGCTTGGACACTCCGGTCACCATGCGCGGCGCACCGGGCGTCAGGTGTGCAGGATGCTGTTGCGGCCGTCGTGGCTGTCGGCGTCGTCCTCGTCGAACCAGTAGTCGCCGTGCGCGAGGTAGCGGAAGCCCACCTGCTGGCCGACCGGCAAGGTGACCTTGACCGCGCGGCTGCCGTCCGGTCGCGGCATCAGCGCGTGGGTGCCGGGCCGCCAGTCGTTGAAGTCACCGACCACACTGACCTCTCCCGCCGGATGGTCGGCGGGAAGGACGAAGGTGACCTCGGTGTGCTTCTTGTTCCGGGTGCGCTCCAACATCGGGATCACTCCTTGGGCGTTCGGGGGTGGCATGCCAGCCGATCCTCGCCCGCGCGGGGGTCCAACGCGCGTGGCACTCGACCACACGGGTCCCGCTGTCAACCGTCCGGCCGCATCACTCCCCTGCGGGTCGCCGCCACTACGCGGCGAGCCCTACCTCGATCAGCCGTCTCAGCCCATCGCTCACCGCCCCACGACTGCGGCGGAGCCGGCACCGTGATGCGCACCGAGGCGGGCCCCGGATAGCGCCAGCGCGATCAGGCGGCGGGTACGGGAGTTCCTCAGCATCGCCCGGACCAGCTTGCGGCGCTTGCCCAGCACCGTCAGCCCGATGGCCATGTTCGCTGTGCCCAGTGCGACCACGGCGGCGCGGGACCGCAGAGTAAATGGAGGTTCTGCGCGGAAGCTGTACCCGTTCGTGCGGTCCGCTGCGAGGCGACCGCTGTGATCAGTAGCCTGGCGTTTGACCACCTGTAAGGGGAACCAATGCGGAGATCGCTTCTCCTGGCCGCCGGAGTGACGGTACTGGTAGCTGTTGTCGCCGGGGTGTTCACAGGAATTCACGGTGCCGTGCACGGCGCGGGCAGGTCCTCGGGGCCACTGGCTTCCGACAAAGCGGCGGTCGCCCAATCACAGCAGTCCGTCGAGCCGTTGGGAAAACAGGGCGCACAGTACCCGTGGATGATCCGGCTGCAGCATTCCGGAAACGCCAACGGAACGATCATCGCCACCTACACCAGCTATGTCGACCACCGCGCCGAGGACCCCGTCTTCGCGAGCACCAACGAAGGCAGGACCTTCACCCGCATCGCGACGCTCGCCCCCGGCGCGACGTCGAAGAACCTGTGCTGCACCAGTCTGTTCGAACTGCCCCGCCAAATCGGGGCGTTGCCCGCCGGCACCCTGCTGTGGGCGGGCGCCAAGAACGCCAACGCACGTCCCATGTCGCTTCCGGTTTGGCGTAGCGAGGACCACGGCCACAGCTGGACCTTGCTGTCCACTGCCTACACGTCGCCGAACCAGGGGGGCGTGTGGGAACCGTCGTTCTCCGTCGACGCCTCCGGACAGCTCATCTGCTACTTCTCAGACGAATCCGACCCCGCCCACAGCCAGTTGCTGGCACGGACCGTTTCCACGGACGGTGTCCACTGGGGACCGAAACAGCAGGTGGTGGCACTTCCTGATCACTCTGCCCGCCCTGGAATGGCGGTGGTTCACCGGCTTCCCAGCGGCCAGTACTTCATGACCTACGAACTGTGCAGCACCACGGGCCCAGACTGTCCCGTGCACTACCGGGCCTCCGCCGACGGTAGCGACTGGGGAAACCCGGCCACGCCCGGCGCCGAGGTCGTCGGACCGAATGGCCGAATTCCGGAGCACACGCCGAAATTCACGGTCACCCCGGACGGACGGATCCTGCTGGCCAGCCTGGCCTATGACAACCCCGACGGTTCGCCGGCCCCCGGCAACGGTGCGGTACTGCTGGTCAACGGCTCGGCCGGTGCGGGCTCCTGGTCGGTGATCCCAGCCCCCGTTTCGGCTCCCGAAAACAACCGGAAGGTGGGCCCGTGCACCAACTACAGCCCTGCGCTACTCCCGGTCGGCAACAACGGGAATCAGGTCCTGGAGATCACCACGCGTGATGAGGCCGGGATTTGCAGGGCCTACTACGGCACAGGGGCATCCAGCCAATAGAAGGAGGCTGCGCACGATCGCGTCGCGTTCGAGGGACTCCAGTGGGCTGAGCACCCGACGGCTCAAGGTCTGGCATTCCGGCGGCAAGTCGCCCGGTCGGATCACGCCTGACCTGCGGCGCTGTGCCACCGTACGCAGCACGTGGCGTAGCTGGGCGATGTTTCCGGGCCAGGTGTGGCGCATCAGCAGCCGCACCGCGGCGGTGGAGCAGGTCAGCGCCGCCTGCGAGGTCAACTTCACGAGCAGGAACGGTATGAGTTCCTGGACGTCCTCGATGTGATGGCGCAACGGCGGGACCTCCACCGACGCGGGGAAGGCACCCAGCAGGTCGGCGATGTCACCGCTGTCCGCGAGGGGGTGGTGCGTCGCGGCGATCCAACGGCGCTGTCCCGAACGGCGTCGGCTCCGCGCTGCCGGTGCAGGAGTGCGGCGAGAGGTCGGCTGCTGCCTGGAGGCAGGCGGTCGATGTGCCGCAGGACGAGGCAACCGCTGTTCTCGTGGAGCTCCCGCTCCACGCGTTCGAGGAGCGCGGAGCAGTCGGCGGTATCGGCGGCGTCGACCACCTGGAAGCGTCCGGCGGGGTGGTGGTGGCGGTTGGCGGCGCGCAGCAACTCGATCTTGCCCGTGCCGGGCTCGCCTGAACAGTGATCCATTCACCTGACTGGTAGTGCGCGCACACCTGGTCGCATACCCGCTGCCCCACGGCGGACGAACCGGCCAGGCCGGGAAGGCAGGGGGTGGAAGGCCCGGGTCTCTGACGGGGGTTCGGGGGCCACGTCGGTCAGGCGCACCCGAACCACGCCTCCGGCAGGGCCGGACCCGGTGTGTACCGGGGCGCAGAACATCCGGGCTTTGGCCCCGCTGGGCAGGTCCACGTCGATGGCGGCGCGTTTGCTGCCCATCATCGCCTCGGCGGCGGCGGCGGCGAGCAGCGCTGTCTGATCCGGGGCGGAGAGGACCTGGCGGGCGTGGGGATGCCGCGTTCCGGCAGGGCGTCATGCTGATCCACGGCTGCAAGGAGGGCCAGTGCTCGGCATGCAAGTCCCTCCTGCTTGACGGCGACCTCCAGATGGGCCGGTACTCCACCTTCGTCCTGCCGGACTTCGAAAAGGACGAGGGGTACGTCCTGCTGTGCCGGTCACACGCCTACAGCGACGTGGAGATCGAACTCGTCAACTACGACGAGGACATGATCAGGTCCGGTCTGCGGGTCAGCTCCGACCGGCGTCTGGTGTTCGTCGGCGGGGGCGTGGATGCCCGATGTGATCGCGGAGAAGCCGGAGATCATCCACGTCGAGACGACCGGCACCGGGTGGTCCGAAATGGCCGAACTCACCCGCAGGTGACGGCCTGCTGCGCCGCCACCGGCTTGGAACCCTCGGCGGCGAGCGCCTGGGCGTGGAAGGAGCGTCAGCAGGTGCGGGACTGGTGTTGTCGGTGAGGCCGACAGTGTCGGCCGCGGCAACGAACGAGGCTCAGGGCGCCCGGTACTCGGGGCGAACCGTGTGGTCCACGTCGGGGTGACCGTCCAGCCCTTCGGCCGTGCGGTTGACGGTGTAGTGCGCGATGAGCGGCAGGGAGCGGGACGAGCCGCCAACGGCGAGGCCGTAGGTTCCGTCCTGCACGGTGAACGCCTGCGCGCCGGAGTCCCAGTACGACAGTTCGCGCGGGCTCACCTTCAAGGTGACGCGCCGGGTCTCGCCGGGCCGCAGGGTGACCTTGCCGAAGGCGCCGAGTTCTCTCGGCGGCGAGGAGACGACGGTGTGCGGCTTGCTCACGTAGACCTGCGGCGCCTCGGCGCCGGTGCGGGTGCCGGTGTTGGTGATGTCGAACGAGACCGTCACCGGGTCGCCGGAGGTGCCGCTGCGGTGGCCGAGGGCGAGGTGGGAGTAGGCGAACGAGGTGTACGACAGGCCGTATCCGAAGGGGAACAGCGGTGTGACGCCCCGCGCGTCGTACCAGCGGTACCCGACGTCGACGCCTTCGGAGTAACTCTCCTCGCCGTTGACACCGGGGTACTGCCGCGCGGTGTTGGCCGGGACATCGCGGTCGCTGGCGGGCCAGGTCTGCGGCAGTCTGCCCGAGGGACTGACGTCGCCGAACAGCAGGCGGGCGATGGCGGCGCCGCCGCGGGCGCCGGGATACCACGCCTCCAGCACGCCCGCGACCTTCGGCAGCCACGGCATCAGCGCCGGTGCTCCGGTCTCCAGGACCACCACGGTGCGTGCGTTGGCGGCGGCGACAGCGGAGATGAGCGCGTCCTGGTTGTCGGGCAGCGTGAGGCTGGTGCGATCGGAGCCTTCGGAGGAGCGGTCGCGTACGAAGACAAGCGCGGTTTTCGCCGCCTTCGCCGTGTTCGCGGCCTGGCTCAGGTCGGATCCGTCGGCGTAGGTCACCTTCGCACCGCTGCCGGCGCGAGTGGTGATGGCGTCGTAGGCGTTGTCGACGGAGAGCGGGTTGACCTGACTGCTGCCGCCGCCCTGCGCGGAGTTCTTCGCCGTGGCTCCGATGACGGCGATGCTGCCCGCCCCGCCGGACAGCGGTAGGACGTCGTCGTTCTTGAGCAGGACCGCGCTGCGCTCCTCGACGCGTTGGGCGACGGCGTTGTCCGCGTTCTGGTCGATGGGTGAGGTCGCCGTGGTGTCGCGGTCGAAGAGCCCGAAGCGGAAGAGCACGGTGAGCGTCTCACGTACCCGGTCGTCGATCTGGGCGCGCGTGATCTTCCCTGCCGCGAGTGCGGCCTGTACGGCGGGCAGTGTCTCGTGGAAGCCCGTGGGCAACTCGACGTTGAGTCCGGCGGCCACGTCGGTGGTGTCGTGGGTGGCCGGGTAGTCGGAGACCACGTAACCGTCGAAGCCGAGCGCACCGCGCAGCGCGGTGGTCAGCGTCGCGGAGTTCGAGCACGAGTAGACGGAGTTGACCCGGTTGTAGGAGCACATCACCGAACCGGGGTGGCCGTCTGCGATGGCGATACCGAAGTTCTTCTCGTAGATCTCGTGCAGGGTGCGGTCGTCGATGTTCGCGGAGATCGTCTGGCGGCTGGTTTCCTGGTTGTTGGCGACGTAGTGCTTGACCGTGGCGATGACGCCCTTGCTCTGCACACCTCGGACGTATGAGCCGGCAGTCGTGCCGGAGAGCAGTGGATCCTCGCTGAAGTACTCGAAGTTGCGCCCGTTGGTGGGTACCCGCGCGATGTTCATGCCCGGTCCGAAGAGTTGGTCCTGCCCGAGGTCGCGCGCCTCCGTGCCGACGACGCCGCCGTAGTCCCGCGCCACCGAGGGGTCGAAACTCGCGGCCTCGGAGATCGGTGCCGGCATCTCGGTCGCCTTCTGCCCGTTGCGTACGCCGGCCGGGCCGTCGGTCATCGTGACCCCGGGCACGCCAAGTCGGGGGATCGGCGGGATGTATCCAACGGTCGGCACCGGAGAGAGGCTCTGGGCGACGCCGTGCAGCATGTTCACCTTGTCGGCCAGGGTCATCGCCGCCAGCAGTTCGTCCGCACGCCGTTGCGGGGGCTGGCCCGCGTTCCGCCAGGGCTGACCCGACGATGCCGATACGGGGACCGCCGGTGTCACCACCATCGCCATGGCCAGCGGGAGCGCCGCCGCTACGACCATCCCCAGGCGTCCGAGGACGCTCGCACCGGATTTCGGTCTGGACATGTCACCTACTTCTCCTCATGCGACGCATGATCAGTCGTTTCGGTGTCGTCCGGGTGCGAGGCGTTCTCCACGCGGTACCCGGACATCCGACCTTTCGGTTTCGGGAACCTAAGACGACACTGCGAGGACGTCAAGAGCGCCACTCATCGACCATCCCGCCACGACCCCATCGGCCGTCCGCGGGAGCCGCCTTGGCGGTCAGTGGGCCGGGGGCAACGCGATGCGACCCGGGGCGGCTCCTGACGCTGTGTCACACTCGGCCTGGAAGGCGGTTGATCCCGCAGCGCACAAGTGGAGCGACGATGGCCGAAGACCCACCGGCGGGACGAGAGAGAACCTACGTGGCCGTCATCGGCGCGGGGAACGCGTCGGCCGCCGAGAAGGAGGCGGCCGAGCACATCGGCGCCCTGCTGGGGGAACGCGGCGTGGTGGTGGTCTGCGGCGGTCTCGGCGGGGTCATGGAGGCCGCGTGCCGGGGCGCCCAGAGCCGTGGCGGAACCGCCGTCGGACTACTGCCGGGCCGGGACCGGGCCGTCGGCAACTCCTATCTGACCGTCGCACTGCCGACCGGAATGGGCGAACTGCGCAACGGTCTGGTGGTGGCGGCCTGCGACGCGGTCATCGCGGTGGGCGGAAGCTGGGGCACGCTCAGCGAGATCTCGCTGGCGATGAGGACGGGGAAACCGACAGTGGTGTTGGACAGTTGGGAGCTCAGGCCCGCACGACCGGCCGCCGTCGGCATGCCGACGACGGCCGACTCGGCCGAGGAGGCGGTGGAGCTGGCCCTGCGGATGGCCGATGGAGGCTCTGGGCAGGGCGCGGCCGGCTGACGGCTGGCCGATGCCCTCCGCCCCGTCGCCGAGCGGCACCGCACCACCGTCGCCGAGGTGGCCGTCGCCCAGCCCTGCCCTCCCCCGGCGCCACCGGGTCCACGCGCCGGTCCGTGCGCCTGTTTTCCGTCAGGGAAGCGCGGTGATCTCACCACCGTAGGCACGAACGGTGACACCATGGTCATGGAACGGCCTTACTGTTCAGGTCCCCATTCTGGCCGTTCGCGGCGGGACGCTCCGGGGACTCGGTCGACTCGGCCCGGTTGGCGGAATCGTGCTGTACCGGGGGAGGTGGCGGAATGCCGCAAGCGGCGGTGCTCGATGTGGGGTGCCACAGCGCTCTGCTCACTGTGGTGCGCTGGCGGCCGGGCGCGGTGCTGGAACCCGTCTTCTCGCACAAGGTGCGTCTGCGACTGCACGAGGCGCTCGACCGGAGGGGCTGCCTGGGCAGGGCCGGAGTTGAGAGTGTGCAGCGGGCGGTGGTCGAGGCGGTGACCGCGAACCCGCGTACACCCCCGTCACGCCGAGCATGACCCTCCGCGAGGCGAGCAGCGGCCACAAGTCGACCAGCCCCGGGCGCAGTTCGACATCGATCGTGTCGCCGAATTCGGAGGGCACGGCATGGGGAATTCCATGGCGATTCAGCTCCGCCCGGACCGCCGCGACCTCCGAAGTCGAGAACCCGGCGATCCGGGCCGTGCGGAAACCCTGGACGGCATAGCGGAGTTGCTCGGCGCTGACCACTTCCCCGAGTTCCACCCAGGGCTCGTCGGGCTCCCGGGAGCCATGGTCACCCAGCAGCTCGCGGGCGCGGGCCAAGGCGGACGCGGCATCCGGCATTGGCTCCAGGACGGGATAGAGGAAGGAGGCACCCATAGACGTTCAATGCTCCCAGACACACCTTGTCGGTGCCCGCGAGCCAGCTGGGGCGGACGGACGGCGAGGCTCCGCTTCAGCTCTTGGCGATTCCGCTGACAGCGTGGCCGGTTAACACCGGGGCCGCCGAGGGGCACAGTCAGATGCATGAGACTGCTGATGCTGGGTGGAACGGAATTCGTCGGTCGCGCCGTCGTGGACGCGGCACTGACACGCGGATGGCAGGTGACGGTGTTCCACCGCGGGCACCATGAGCCACCGCCCGGCGTTGCCGTGTTGCGCGGTGACCGTACGGCGGCCGACGGGCTGGCGGCGCTCGGCCGGGGCGAGTGGGACGTCGTCGTCGACACCTGGACCGGCGCGCCGTCCGCCGTACGGGATACGGCGCGGCTGCTGGCAACCCGGGCCCAGCGGTACGTGTACGTGTCCAGCCGCTCCGTCTACCGCTACCCCTCCGCCGCCCGGCTCGACGAGGACGGACCGCTCGTCGACGGCTCGCCCGATGCCGGTGAGGTCGAGTACGCACAGGCCAAGCGCGGCGGCGAGTTGGCCGCGACCGCCGTCTTCGGTGGCCGGGCGCTGCTGGTACGGGCCGGTCTCATCCTCGGCCCATGGGAGAACATCGGCCGACTGCCCTGGTGGCTGCGGCGGGTGGCGCGTGGCGGCCCCGTACTGGCGCCCGGGCCACGTGAGTTGGCCCTCCAGTACGTCGACGCCCGCGATCTCGCGGCGTGGACGCTCGACGCCGTCGAACGCGGCCTCGGTGGCCCGTACAACCTCGTCAGCCCGGCCGGGCACACGACGATGGGTGAACTGCTGGAGGCCTGCGTCCGGGTCACCGGCGCCGATGCCGACCTCCGGTGGGTGGAGCCCGAACGCATCGCGGCGGCGGGCATCGAGCCGTGGACCCAGCTTCCGATCTGGCTGCCGCCGGGCGAACTGCACGACCACCTGCACCAGGGCGACGTGTCCAAGGCCGTTGCCGCGGGCCTGCGGTGCCGCCCCATCGGGGAGACCGTCGCCGACACCTGGGCGTGGCTCCAGAGCATCGGCGGCGAACCACCGCAGCGCCCCGACCGCCCAGCGGTTGGACTGGACCCGGAAACTGAAGCGAGGGTCCTGAAGGGATGACGCGTACGGCGCTGGGACGAGGACCGCGCTCGAACGCTTCTGTGAGGTACGGCGGTTCGCGGCTCGCGTAGTGACAAGGCAGGTGGCCGAGTCTCGTCGAGGACCACTGCCAGGAGGCCGTCCAGCCCGTCTAGATGCAGAGCTGGTCGGCCGCGGGTGGGGCGTACCGGGCGACACCGAGTCGATGCCGCAGACGCGACAAGTCAGCGCCGTGGAACGCCCGTCCGCGGCGCCCACGAGCCTCCGGGCGACGCCCGGCAGTCAGCGCCGATCCCGCTGCGCCGCCGCTATCTGGCTGACCGTCCGTTCGGCGGCGGAACCGCGCTGGAACCGCTCCGCGATTGCGGGGAACTGCCCGGCGAACGCGCTCAGCAACCGCAACTCCACCGGTGCCACGTTGACTTCGCACAGGTCACGTTCGACGGCTCGGACGACCGCCGTCGCCACCTGGCTCGGGGAAACCGTGCGTATGCCGGCGGGTGGCGTGGCGCCCGTCACCGCGAACATGCCCGCGTCGCGGACGAAGCCGGGTTGGATGAGGGAGACGCCGACCCCCGTACCGTGCAGGTCCTGGCGGAAGCCGAGCGTGAAGCCGCGCAGGCCGAACTTGGTCGCGTTGTAGAGCGAAGAGGACTTGGTGGCGGTCTTGCCGGAGATCGAGCCGACGATGGCGATGTGCCCGCGTCCCGCGTCGACCATGCGGGGAGCGAGCGCGCGGGCCAGCATGACGGGGGTGCGGAGGTTCACGGCGAGCGCCCGGTCGATCTGCTCGGGCGTGTACTCAAGGAGGTCGCCGCTGGAGGGGAGGGCGGCGTTGGCGATCAGGATGTCCGTGTCGGCACAGGCCTTGGCGAGGTCGTCGACCTGGTCCGGGTCGGCGAGATCGGCGGTGACGGTGCGGGCGCCGAACTCGGCGGCGATCGGTTCCAGGGCGTCCGCGCGGCGTCCGGTCAGCACCAACTTGGCACCTCTCGCGGCGAGTTCGCGGGCGATGGTCTGGCCGAGGCCGCCCGTGGCCCCGGTCAGCAGAACGGTTGATCCTGCGATGCGCATACGAGTAGCCTCCCGAGAGCTGTTCGTTCGAACGAACGTTAGGGAAGGGGAACGGCAATGTCCACAGCCGATTTCGCCGGGCTCGTCGAATGCACCCGATCCCTGACGGATGGCCGGGACACCTCCGTGTCCCTCGTGCGGGCCTCGCTCGAACGCATCGCGGCGACCCAGGACACCATCAACGCGTTCCGCTGCGTACGCGCGGAGGCGGCGCTGCGGGAGGCGGAGGAGGCGGACCGCAGACTCGCCGCGGGCGAGCGGTTACCGCTGCTCGGTGTGCCGATCGCGGTCAAGGACGACACCGACGTGGCCGGTCTGCCGACACGGTTCGGCTGCGACGGCGAGGACCAACCGAAGTCCGCGGACGGCGAGTTGGTGCGACGGCTGCGTGCGGCCGGAGCGGTGATCGTCGGCAAGACCAACGCCTGCGAACTCGGCCAGTGGCCCTTCACCGAGGGCGCCTTCGGTGCCACCCGCAACCCCTGGAACACCGCCCACTCCCCCGGCGGTTCCTCCGGCGGCTCGGCCGCGGCGGTCGCCGCCGGACTCGTCCCGGCCGCGGTCGGCTCCGACGGCGGCGGTTCCATCCGAATCCCCGCGGCCTGGACGCATCTGGTGGGCATCAAGCCGCAGCGCGGCCGGGTCTCCCTGCACCCCTACACCGACGCCTTCCAGGGCCTCACGGTCAACGGCCCGCTGGCCCGCACCGTGGCGGACGCGGCCCTGCTGCTGGACGTGCTGGCGGGAGCGCACCCCACCGACGTGGGCCGGCCCGCGCCGATCGACGCCTCGGCGGCATGCCGTCGAGAGCCGGGCCGACTACGCATCGCCGTGGCCTGGCGGCCCCCGCTCACCCTCACCGGCACGCGCGTCCACCGCGATGTGCGCCGCGCCGTCGCCGGCATCGCGGAGACGCTCGCCCGCCTCGGCCACCACGTCGAGGAGGCGAGGCCGCGCTACGGGCTGATCGGACTGAGCTTCGTGCCCCGTGCCGCGGCGGGCGTGACGGATGCCGCCGCCCGGCACGCCGTACCCCACCTGCTCGACCCGCGCACCCGCAGCACCGTGCGCACCGGTAGAAGGCTCGGCGGGCGCGTGCTGGGCATCGCCAGGGGCCGTGAGCCGCGCCAGCACCGCAGGATCGGCGGCATCTACGACACGTACGACGTGGTGCTCACCCCGACCACAGCCGTTCCGCCGCCGCGCGTGGGCGACTTCGACGGGCTGAGCGCATGGCGGACCGACACTGCGATGGTGGCGGCCTGCCCCTACGCCTGGCCTTGGAACGCACTCGGCTGGCCCGCGGTGAACGTACCGGCGGGCCTCACACCGGACGGGTTACCGGTCGGCGCCCAGTTGCTCGGCCCGGACTCCGGCGAGGAACTGCTGATCTCCCTCGCCGCCCAACTCGAGGCCGAACTGCGCTGGCCGCGGCTGCACCCGGCCCTCGGCAGCACCAGCAGGACGCCGGTGGAACAATGATCGCCATGTCCAAGCCCCCCGGAACCCGGCAGTCCATCATTGATGCGGTCCTGCGCATCATCGGTGAGGACGGCGTCGCCGGGGTCACCAACCGCCGCATCGCGAAGGAGGCGGGGGTCTCCCTCGGTTCGGTCACCTACCACTTCGCCACCCAGCACGAGTTGCTGCGCGAGAGCCTGCTGCACTTCGTCGCGGAGGAGACCCGGCGCTTCACCGAACTCGCCGACCAGTGCCAGACCGACGTGATGGACCTCGATAGGGCCGCCGCGGCGGTCGGCCAGGTCGCGCGGGGCACGGAGTTCGACAGCAGGCACATCGCACCGTTCGAGCTCTACGTCCAGGCAGGGCGCGACGAGCGGCTGCGCGCCGCGGCTGCGCAGTGCTTCGCCGCGTACGACCGGTTGGCCACCCGGATCCTGACCGGCCTCGGCGTGCCCGACGCCGAACGGTTGGCGAGCAGTACCGTCGCCCTGGTCTTCGGGCTGCAACTGCGCAGCCTGGCCACGGGATCGCCCGCGGAGGAACTCGTCGACGCACTACTGCTGCTGGCGCGCGGGGCGCAGCACAGCTGATCCCCCGGGACACGGCTGGTCCAGCGAAGCGACCCGAAGTGCCCTTTCGAAAGGTGTCAGTGGGCATGGACGAGGCCCCGCCGCACCGCGTGTGCGGCGGGAATCGGCACGTTCTGAGCGCTGTCGGCCCGGGGGTCGTGTGAGTGGTTCGGCAAGTGGGCGGCGAACACGGGCGATGAGCAGGGCGACGTCGTCGGGGTCGTCGGGAGAGCGCAGTGCGTCCAGGGGACGGTCCGCCGCGTCCAGCAAGTGGCGCAGGGCGTCGAGGCGTTGGTCGATGGGGTCGTGCCGGGTTTCCACCAACCCGTCGGTGTACAGCAGGATCTCGCGGTAGTGCCGACCGAGGTGGTCCTTCTCGGGAAGGTCGTGTATCCGCTCCAGTGCCGGGTTTACGGCCACGTACCGCAGATCGGTGTTGAGGATCACCAGCCCGAGGGCGTAGAAGTCGCCGAGGTCGTCCAGCAGCCGCATGTTGCGGAACTCCAACAGGCGGGTGCTGCCGTCGCTGTGCCGTACCGGAAAGGCTCCGGCCCAGCTCTCGCCGGTCTCCATGACGTCGGCGAACAGCTTGATCACCAGGTCCTGGTGCTGTTGGTGGACGAGCAGCGGGGCCGCGTACTGTCCGAGCGCCTCCTGCGCGGTGTATCCGAACAGCGCCTGCGCGCCGTAGGGCGTCCGCCAACCGCCCATCAGGCAGCCAGGTACCACGACATCAAGTATCTTGACTTCGAGAGAAATTCCGAGGAGGCTTTTACGGGAGATACCTTCACGTCAAGACACTTAGCCGAGGTGCCCATGACCACGCCCCACTGGGACCCGCAGCAGTACCTGCGCTTCGCGGAGGAGCGC
Source organism: Streptomyces silvisoli (assembly GCF_029269905.1). NCBI lineage: Bacteria > Bacillati > Actinomycetota > Actinomycetes > Kitasatosporales > Streptomycetaceae > Streptomyces > Streptomyces silvisoli. The sequence continues at coordinate 133,420 of NZ_JARJBC010000013.1, forward strand.
ACCAGGCCGCTACACGAACTGCTGGCCCGGGTGCCTGAACTGCCCTCCCAACCCGTCGTCCTGGACCTCGGCTGCGGCCCCGGCAACTCCACCGCAGTGGTGCGCGAGCACTGGCCGCAGGCCACTATCACCGGCGTCGACAGCTCCGCCGAGATGCTGCACACCGCCCGCACCACCGGCGAACCGACCGCCCAGTACGTGCTCGCCGACGCCGCCGCGTACGATCCGGCCCCCGCTCGCCCCGACCTGATCGTCAGCAACGCGCTGATCCAGTGGCTGCCCGGCCACCTCAAGCTGCTCCCCCGCTGGGCGCGGGCGCTGCGCCCCGGCGGAGTACTCGCCTTCCAGGCCCCCGGCAACTTCGACGCCCCCAGCCACACCCTGCTCAGCGAACTGATCAGCGGCCCTCGGTGGAGCGCGAGACTGGATCTGAACCCCAAGCGCGCCGGTGTCCACGACCCGGCCGAATACCTGGAGGTCCTGCTGGCCGAGGGCTGCGCCGCGGATGTGTGGGAGACCACCTACTACACGGTGCTGACCGGCCCCGACCCGGTCCTCGACTGGACCAAGGGCACCGCGCTGCGCCCCGTACTCAGCAAGCTCACCGACCCGGGCGACCAGGCCGCCTTCCTCGCCGAGTACGGCGCGCTGCTGCGCGAGGCCTACCCCGCGGGGCCGCACGGCACGGTCTTCCCCTTCCGCCGCCTCTTCGCGGTCGCGACACGGCACGCGTAGGCCGCCGTCCCCTGACTCACCGATCGACCGCACCGGAACGGGCATCAGGGCGCGCGCTGTCCAATGGATTTCGGACAGCGCCGCGCCGCCGTTCCGCTTCGCCGCCCGACCGCATGTCGACGACAAGCGTTGTTGACGACCTCAGTACGGCGTTGATTGGCTAGAGGAGGGTGCCCCACGGCCCGGACCGACCGTGGGCGAAAGGGTGATTGGAGGGGATAGTCGCACCATGACCACACGGCGCGTCAGGAAGAAGTGCCAGGCGTTGGTCAGTACGCTCGCCCTCCCCCGACCGTTCTCCGTGGAGAGCCTCATCCACGACCTCTCCTTACAGCGCGGCCGTGCCATCCGGCTGCGCAGCCTGCCCACTGGCTTCGGAGCCCATGCGTGCGGACTGGTGATCTCCACCGACACGGCCGACGAGATCTACGTCGAGGAGAAGACGACCCGGTTCCACCGGGACCACATCGCCCTCCACGAAATCGGCCACATCCTGATGCACCATGACAACGGCGGCCGGGAGGATCCCGGTGCGCTGTCCGCGCTGCTGCCGAACCTCAGCCCCGAGGCGATCAGCCGCATACTGGCCCGCACCAGTTACACCACGGAGCAGGAGCAGGAGGCGGAACTCGTGGCGAGCCTGATCCGGGCCAAAGCCGGAACACTCGCGCCGCTGCCGTCCACCGGGGTGCGCGGCAAGCTCGAAGTATCCCTCGGAATACGCGAGTAGGAGTCATGGACGACGCCTCGGTGTACAACATGGGTTCCGCCGTTGAGCTTTCCGGCGCGCTGGCCTTGTGGTTGGCGGTGTTCCTGCGGGTGCCGACGGCCCGGCGCTCGCACCAGCAGCGGATGCTGCTGCTCGCCGTGGCGGGTCTGGCCGGGTCGATCACCGTCTATCTGGACCCGGTCACCGCGGTGCTCAACCGGACCTTCGTGTTCGCCCAGAGCTGCGGGCTGTTCATGAACGTCTGGGGTGTCTTCAGCTCCGCGCTCATCCTCGACTTCGTGCTGGCTGCCATGTCCCGCCGCCGCCCCTGGCTGGTGTACAGCGCGATGGCCGTCACCACCGTCGCCCTGGTGGCGCTCAACGCCACCATCGCGCCCAACTCGGGCTGTGTCACCTCGGAGTACGTGCCGTGGTACAGCCTGTTCTGGTGGATCCTGGTCGCCGCGCATCTGACCGGAACCATTCCCTGCGCGGTGATGTGCGTGCGCTACAGCCGCCAGGCGAAGCGGGACCGGGCGTTCCGCGTCGGGCTGGTGCTGCTCGCCGGTGGATTCATCTCGTCCTCGGTCTTCTGGACCGTGGTACTGGCGTTCCTGCTCGCCCGTCCGGTCTGGCTGGGTGCGCTGTTCCCGCTCAACATCGGCGTCACCGCGTGGCTGATGACCGCCGGGACCGCGCTTCCGCTGCTGCTCGCCGCCCACCGGCTGGGCCGCAACGCGCTCGCGCTGTGGCGGCTGCGGCCGCTGTGGCGGGAACTCGTCGGGGCCGTGCCCCACGTCGCCCTGGACTCTCCGCGCGGCAGGTTCCGGGAGACCCTCGGCGGACCGCGGTCGGTGTACCTCCGGCTGTACCGTGAGGTCATCGAGATCCGCGACGCCATCTTGATCCTGCGTGACCATGTGACCCCGCAGACCGTGGAACGCGCCCGCGAGTACGTCCGCACGCGCGATCTGCCGGAGAACCGGATCGAACCCGCCGTCGTCGCCTGCTGGTTGGCGGAGGCGCGCCGGGCGAAGGCGAACGGGTCCCCGCCGCTGCCCAATCCCGCGGCCTCCGCGGGTTTCCGGGGACACGACCTGCGCGACGAGATCGACTTCCTCCTGGAAGTGCACCGGGCCCGCCGAATCCTGCCGTCGATTCCGCTGGGTTCCGCGCGCCCCGAGTACTCCACGCCCGTTCCGGACGGATACGGCGAGGAGATGACGCAAACCCTCCAGCCCGAACCCCAGCCGCAGTCAGGAATCCAGCGAGAGCCATGAACGCCGACAATCCCGCCGCCAACGACCGTTACAGCAACAGCATGTTGGGCAGGAACTCCCCCCACGAACGCAACCGGCTGGAGTCCATTCAAAGCAGCGTGGACGCCCGGACGATCGCGGTCATCGAGAACCTTGAGGTCGCGCCCTCCTGGCGCTGCCTCGAACTGGGCGCGGGCGCCGGTTCCATCGCCTACTGGCTGGCCGAGCGCTGCCCGGACGGACAGGTGGTCGCGGTCGACATCGACACCGGGTACCTCGACGCCGACCGGGCGGACAACCTCGTGATCCGGCGGGCCGACGTACTGCGCGAGGAGCATCCGCCGGGCGGCTTCGACCTGATCCACGCCCGCTATCTGCTCTGCCATCTGCCGGAGCGCGACGAGGTCATCGCGCGGGCCACGCGCTGGCTGGCGCCCGGCGGGTGGCTGGTGGTCGAGGACCCCTACCAACTCCCCGCGCACACCTCGCCGTTCCCGCTGGTCCAGCGGCTGATGGCGGCGTACGAGCGCAAGTACGGCGAGCACGGCGCCGATCTGACGTGGGCGCGCGGCCTGCCCGCGGTCCTCGCCCGCAACGGACTGCGGGACGTCGGCTTCACCGGGAACCTTGGCTGCATGGGTCTGCTCGACAAGGACCGCTGGCGTCCGCTGATCAACCAGGCGGGCCCGGCCCTGGTCGCCGACGGCCTGATCACCGAGGCGGATCTGAAGGGGTTCTTCGAACTGCTCGATGACCCGGCCTTCGTCGACATCCCACAGTTCACGATCTCGGCATGGGGCCGCCGACTGCCGTGACCAACCCCTGCTACCCGAACAGACCGTTGAGGTAGGAGGACTCGACCGCGCCCTCAACCGCCTGGTACGTCCCTTCGTTCAGCAGCTCAAGAGCGGCCTCACGGGCCGCCGAGTACGCGGCCCGGGCCACCCCCGCGCCAAGGCTGATCCTGCGCACCCCCGCCCGCGTCAGCTCGGCGACGCCGGGGCCGCCGGGCATGGCCAGCACGTTGAGCGGCAGCGGGGAGGCGTCGGCCAGCTTGCCCAGCGTCTCCAGGTCGAGCAGGGCGGGCACGAAGAGGCTGTCGGCGCCCGCCTCCGCGTAGGCGGCCGCCCGGTCCAGCGTCTCCCCCAGCCGCCCCTCGGCCTCACCGACCTGGGAAAGGTACACATCCGTACGGGCATTGATCACCAGCTCGGGCAGTCCGGCCTCGGCCGCCGCCGCCCGGACCGCACGGATGCGGGCGGCCTGCCGCTCCACGGTGAACAGCGGTCCGCGCACCGCCGTGGAGTCCTCCAGGTTGAGGCCGATGGCACCGGCCGCGATCACCGCCGCGGCGGTGTCGGCGGCGTCCTCCTCCGTCGGGCCGTAGCCCGCCTCGGCGTCCACGGTCACCGGCAGGTCGACAGCCGCCACGATCCTGGCGGCGGCCTCGGCCATCTGCTCCCGGCTCATCGCCTGGCCGTCGCCGCGCCCCAGCGACCAGGCCATCCCGGCGCTGGTGGTGGCGATCGCCCGGGCGCCCGCGGCGGCGATCACCGCGGCGCTTCCGGCATCCCAGGCGTTGGGCAGCACCAGCACCGACTCCTGCGCCAACGCCCGGAACCGCCGGGCCTTTTCCGTGGTGCGGGCGTCAACAGCCATGATTCTCCTCGTCGTCGGGTCCGTGCGGGGTGGTGTTCAGTCGCGACGGTACGCCGGGGGCGGTGCGGGGAGAAGATCCAATCGGCGGCCGGGGAACTGCGCCATTCGCGGCCGTGGCGGCGTAGGCGCGTGCCACCTCGACCAGGAACCGGGTCTCGGTGGCCAGGTCGTGGCCGCCCATCTCGGCGACGGTGCCGGCCGAGGCACGCGGTGGGCACCCGTCGAGCTTCGCGCCACGGGCCTGCCGCAGCAGCGCGGCCAGGGCCACCGGATCAGCGGTTCGCGACGTGGCGGGCTCCGGTGGTGCGTAGTCACGAAGCACGAGGATGGCGTCGCGGATCTCCATCACCTTGCGGTAGACCAGGTAGTTCCAAGCGCCGCGCGGCTGGAGCATCTCCAGCAGTCGGGGCCGTGGATCGGCCAGCGCCACCTGCGGCACCGCGTCCACCAGGTCCCGCCACAGGGGCCACAGTTGGTGCAGGGTGCGCAACTCGGCGGCGGTGCGCCGGAGGTTGGCCAGCAGGGGCAGGGTGAGGGCGGCCGTGCGCAGCAGGCTGTGCAGCCCCATCAGCAGCGGCAGCAGCGCCGGGATCCAGTTCGCCCGCAGCGGTATGTACAGCAGGTAGAGCAGCCAGTACGTCCCGGCGAACGCGGTGCCGAGCCCGAAGAGGGCCAGTCCGGTCCGTAACGCCCGGTTGGGCCCGTAGCGGCCGTAGCGCCAGCACACCTGGACGCAGGCGGCGTTGGCGGTGAGGTGGGCACCGATGACGATCAGCCAGTAGGCCAGTGAGGGTTGCGGGGAGGACACGTCGACCACGGTGTGCTGGGCGTTCGACGGCGCCGTGAGGTCGAGCAGCACCATCGCGGCCATCACCGCCGCGGCGGCGAGGCGTCCTCCGGCTCTGCGTTGGCGGTTGCCGGTGGTCGCGATGACGAAGTCCAGTACCGCCGCGGAGGACAGCACCCCGCACAGACTGGTCACCGCCGCGGTGAGGTGCGGCTGGCCGAAGGCGTGGTTGACGAAGCGGCAGACGATGCCTCGGTTGAGCGCCATGGCCGCGGCGGCGGCCGCCACCGCCAGCCAGATGCCGCGCTGCGGAGGCGACCGGAGGGCGGCCGGGGCGCGCAGCAGCACGGCCGCCACCATGCAAACCACGCCGACGTTCTCCAGCAGCGTTCCGGCGTCGGTGAGCCGGGTCAGGACGGCTGACATGCGCGCAGTCAACCCGCTGCCGGGATCTCGCCGGTGCCGTCCACACCGAGCGCGGCCTCCAGCCCGCCGAGCACTCCGCTGGCCGCGGGCGCGGCCGGCCGGTCGGCCTCGGTGCGGATGAGGCTGGCCAGCATCTCGGCCTCCCGCTCCTGGTCGGTGGTGTAGCTGGTGCGGGCGAGCAGCCGACGTACCAGTCGCAGGTCCAGGTCGGGCAGCAGGCCGCCCAGCGCTCCGCCGTCCCGCGCGCCCGCCGAGTGGTGGTCGAAGAGCAGATGCGCTATCTCGTGCAGGATGATGTGGTCCTGGTGCGGGCGTGTGGTGCGGCGCTCGAAGAAGATGTGGTCGTCGGTCTCGGTGGCCAGCCACAGCCCGCAGGCACCGGCCGTGGCCACCTCGGCGGGCAGCATGTGCAGATGCAGTGGACGGCCGCGCCGCTCGGACAGTTGGCGGCACAGCGCCGCCACGGAGAACGGCCTGGGCAGCCGGATCCCGTCCAGTACGGTCCGGCACCTGCGGCATAACTCCCGTTCGCGCTCGCGCTCCCGGTGCCTTTCCAAAGGCGTGCGGTCGGTGGACTTCCCCGTGTACGGCATGTCGCCTCTCCCGGTCGTAGCTGTCCGGCCGGTCAGACGTCGGTGGCCGGGGCCGTGTTTCCGGCGTCGTTTCCGGTGTCTTCGATCGGGGCGAGCCGTTGCAGCTTGCGGGCTTCGTTCACCATGGCGAGCAGCGCGTCCAGGCTCTCCATGGACAGCCCGTCGGCGCGCAGCGCGAGGTTGCGCACCCGGGCGTCGCGCAGCGCGGTGGCCAGTTTCAGCTGGGAGTTGACGCGGGCGGCCACTTCCTCGTTCAGGAAGTACTCGGGTGGTACGCCGAAGAACTCGGCCAGCACATCGAGCTGTTCGAGCGTGACGTTGCGCTTCTTGCCGGTGGCCAGTTCCCACAGATACGTACCGGATATGGCGCCGCCGGTGGTCCGCCGTATCTCGGCGGCGAGCCGGGCGTATCCGGGGCGCTTGCGTTCGTCGGGGTAGAGGGCGGCGATCAGTTCGTTGAGCCGCTGGTCGAACTTGCGCAGTAGCGGGCGTACGGCCTTGTCCGGTGTGCCGCCGGATCTCGCCGGTGGCTCGTCGTGGGTCATGGGGGCCGTCCTCACCGCAGGCCCAGTACCGGTCCCGCCATCCGCTGTGGTGGGTCAATCCTACCCGTGGGCAGGGAAGTTCATCAGCCCACGTTGACAGGCCGTCCCATCATCAGCGTATGCTCCATGACGACGGCATCCGCTATAGCGGATGCCGTCGTCATGGAGGGAGTACGGCTCGCGTGAATTCCGATCGGATACGACCCGAGTTAGACGGCGCCATCCCTGACAGCCATCGGCGGACCAGAACGGTCGCGGTGGTCGGCGCCGGAGCCAGCGGCATCCTCACCGCAGTCCAGCTCATCGAGCAGGCTCTGGCCCAGGATCTGAGGGATGGCTTACGCATCCAACTCTTCGACAAGAGCGGCAGGTTCACCAGTGGCCCCGCGTACGGCACCCCGTACGACTGCCACATCCTCAACATGCGCGCCGCTACGATGAGCGTCATCGACGGCCGCCCCGACGACTTCTGCGACTGGCTGGCCGCCCGGGACGAGGGCGGCGGCCGGCGAACCCAGCGGGACGCCTACGTCCCGCGCCGCTTGTACGGGCGGTACCTCACGGAGCGGCTGGCCCACGCCGCGGACCGGGCCGAACGGCACGGGGTGGCCGTGGAGTTCCTGCCGTTGGAGGTCACCGACTGCCTGCCGGGCGACGGCAAGGCACTGCTGCAGTGCGGAGACCGCGCCCTCGCCTGTGACGCGGCGGTGCTGTGCTCCGGTGACATCCCCGGAAACCGCTTCCCCCAACTGACCGGGCACCTCGGCTACTTACCTTCGGCGTGGCACTACGACGCCTTCGAGCGAATACCGGAGCACGCCCCTGTCGTCGTGCTGGGGTCCAGCCTGACGGCGGTGGACGCCGTTCTGCTGCTGGACGCCCTGGGCCATCGGGGCCGGGTGCACTGCGTCTCCCGGGTCCGCTCCCTGCCGAAGGTGCAGGGCGGCCCTACCACCCCGGCGCCGTCGCGCTTCGTCACCCGGGAAGCCATCGACCGGATGGCCAAGGGCGGCGCCCGCCCGCTGGCCCTGGCCGAGGTGTTCGACCTCTACCGGCGCGAGATCGAACACGCCACGGGAACCCCGCTGAACGTTCCGGGACTGCTGGCCGCTCCCCAACTCCCGCTGGCCGACGCGCTCTCGGCGGACATCGCGCAGGCCGCCGAGGGGCGCAACCGCTGGTATCCGGCGCTCGACGCCACCGGCCACCTGGCGCCCTACCTGTGGCACCGGCTCGATACCACCGCCAAGGACACCTTCCTCGCCCGGTACGCATCGCTGTGGGCGATGTACCGGCACAGCATGCCGCTGCCCAACGCCCGCAGAATCCACCGGCTGGCCGCGGACGGACGGCTCCAGGTGCACACCGGCTTCCGTTCCGTCTCCCCGCCGGATGGTGGGCGCGGCGGCTTCCGCGTCAGCTGCGGCACGGACGAACGCCACGGCGAACTGTCCGCCGAGTACGTCATCAACGCCACCGGAGCGTCGCCCGACATCACACAGCTGGACGATCCGCTGCTGCGCAACCTGGTGCGCGCCGGGCATCTGCGACCGCACCGGCACGGCGGTGTCGACGTGCAGTTCGGCACCGGCCGGGCGATCGCCGCCGACGGCGTGGCGCGGGCGCCACTGTACTTCGTCGGTCCGCTCACCCGGGGAGTGCACTTCTACACCAACTCGATAGAGACCCTGCTGGCGAACGCGTCGGCCACCGCGGCCTCACTGCTGCGCGACCTGTGATCACACGTACCAGAGAAAGGTCCCGGACGGATGGCGCTGGAGACAGCCTTCTTCGTGGGAAGCGACATCACCTCCCACATGGTCGTCAACGCGGCCGTGCGCTCGCTCTCCCGGGAGGCGGACGTGCGGATCCACCTCTTCTACACCTACCAGAAGGCCAACAGCGAAGCCCCACCGGACCGCCGCAGACTGTTCTTCGTCGAGCACGAACTGTCCAATTCGGTGCTCTATCCTCTCCTCGACGCCGCGGACGGCACCGGGGGCGAATACCTTTCACCCGAGGGGCTGGCCCGGCGTTATCCGGACGTGGTACGGGTGGACCGGCTGGGGAGCGTCAACTCCGCTGAGACCGTTGCCGAGTTGCGTCGACGGGGGATCACCGTGGGGTTCTCGGTGCGCTGCTACCAGAAGTTCGGCGAGGGGATCATCGGACACTTCGCGACGGCCTCGGACACCTCGTGCCTGCTGAATCTTCATCCGGGTGTGCTGCCGGGTTATCGAGGGGTCCTCACCTACGCCAGGGCGATGGCGAACAACGAGGAGTACTCCGGATTCACCCTGCACCACATCAACACCGCGTGGGACGCGGGTGACATCGTCTCCGGCGCGGTACAACCGCTGTTGTACGACCGTTCGGTACTGGAGAACATGCTGGGTCACCACCGGCTCGGCGCGGCCCTCGTACATGAGGCGGTCAGCCAGGTGAAATCCGGTATGCCCGTGCCCTCCGTACCGCAGAACGAGAACGCGGCCCGCTACTACACGCATCTGACGCCGGAGGAACTGCGGCAGACCCGGCAGAAAGGCATAGAGCTGTACCGCGCGGACGCCGTCGTCGACATTCTGAGCCGGTCCTTCGGCGGCTCCGAGGGGGTGCACGCCGATGACATCCGCAAAGTTCTCACCGCCGCCGCGACCGACGCGGACCGCCTAGCGGTCTGATTCCCCGAACCCCTTTCCGTACAAGGCATCGCCCCGGCGGCAACTCGCCGGGGAAAGGCCCGTCCAGCAGTCGACAAGTACCGGGAGCTTCATGAAAGGCAGCGGTCTCGGCCGTGCCCTGACGGTCACCCTCGCGCTCGCCTGCGCGATCACCTCCTCGAACATCTACATAAACCAGCCGGTGCTCACCGAGATGGCGAGATCGCTGGGGGTGTCCGACGGAGCCATGGGCGCGGTGCCCACCGCCACCCAGTTCGGCTACGCGCTGGGCATCCTGCTGCTGGTGCCGCTCGGCGACACCCGGGACCGCAGGAAGCTCATCCTTGGCCTTTCGGCGGCGGCCACCGTCGCGCTCGCCGCCACCGCGCTCGCGCCCAACCTGGCCGTACTGACCGTCTGCAGCCTGCTGCTGGGCGTGCTCACCCCGGTGCCGCAGATCGTGATCCCGCTGGCCGTCGCCCTCGCCCCGGGCGAGGGCAGGGGGCGGATCGTCGGCATCCTCCAGGGCGGACTGCTGGTCGGACTGCTGGCCTCCCGGGCCTATGCGGGGGCGCTGGCCGATCTGGTCGGATGGCGCTGGGTCTACGGGTGCTCGGTGGGGTTGATGATCGCCCTGGAGGTGATCCTCTTCCTGACGCTGCCCAGGGGGGTGACGGGCGGCGCCCCGCTCGGCTACCGCGAGTTGCTGCGGTCGCTGCCACACACGTTCGCCCAGTCGACGCTGGTGCGCCGGGTGTGCGTGTCGGGGGCGCTGGTGGGCGTGTCCTTCGGTGCGTTCTGGACGACGCTGGCCTTCGTCCTGCAGGACTCCTACGGTTACGGTCCCGGGATCGCCGGGCTGTTCGGGCTGGTCGCGGCGGCCAGCGCGCTGGCCTCGCCACGAGCCGGAAGGATGGCGGACCGGGTCGGTGGCAGGCGCACCCAGACGATTCTGCTGGCGGTTTCGCTGCTCGGCTGGGTCGCCCTGCTGGGTGGCAAGAACTGGCTGGCCCTACTGGTACTTGGCGTTATTCTCCTCGACGTAGGGGTCTGGGGAAACCAGGTCGTGAACCAGGCCATGCTCTTCACGCTGGCGGACGAGAAACACAGCCGCCTGAACACTCTGTACTTCACCTTCCGGTTCCTGGGAATCGCCAGCGGTTCACTGCTGGGTTCCCAACTGTGGGACGCGGGCGGATGGTACGCCGTCGGCACCGCGGGGGTCGCCGCGCTGCTGCTGGCCGCACCAATCCTGTTCACCACCCGCGACAACCGTCCCGTACCGGAGGCGTCACGCGGGGCCGCACGGAAGACGGCGGCCCGTAACTAGCCACTCCGAGCCTCATTCCACAGCAGACGGGAGTGCACCATGTTATCGATCAGCAAGGAGTTCCACTTCTCCGCGAGCCACCGGCTGGACCATCTCGCCCCGGACCATCCGTGCGGACGGATGCACGGTCACAACTACATCGTGGTCCTCGAACTCTCCGCGAGGCCCGAGGAGCTCACCCGTCCCGGCTTCGTCAGGGACTACGGCGAACTCGGTTCGTTCAAGAAGTGGGTCGACGAGGTGCTGGACCACCGGCATCTCAACGAGGTGATGGACGGGCGCAATCCGTCGGCGGAGAACATCGCCATGTGGATCCACGAGAAATGGTCGACGGAGTTCCCGGAACTCACCGCGGTCCGGGTCTCGGAGACCCCCAAGACCTGGGCGGAATTCCGGGCGCCTGCCGTTGCCCGATGACACTGCCGTCGAGCGAGATCACTGAAGGGGGTGGTGCGTTATGGCGGGACCGGAGCAACTCGTGGTGAACGAGATCTTCGGCCCTACCTAGGGCCGTTCAGGGCGAAGGGCCGTCCACCGGAAGGTCGTGCTGCTTCCTGCGGCTGGGCGGCTGCAATCTGACCTGTCGCTGGTGCGACACGCCCTACACCTGGGACTGGAAGGGGACGTCGGACACCGGCGTCGCCTACCGCCCGGCCGATGAGCTGCACACCCTGGCCACCGACACGGTCACCGCGCGACTGCTCGCGTTCGGTACCGGCATGGTGGTGGTCTCCGGCGGCGAGCCGCTCAGCCAGCAGGTGCGGCTGCTGCCGGTGGTGAGGGAGTTGCGGCGGCGCGGCATCGACGTGGAGGTCGAGACCAACGGCACCCTGGCTCCGAGCCGCGATCTGGTCGCGGCGGGAGTGCGGTTCAACGTGTCGCCGAAGCTCGGGCACTCGGGGGTGAGCGAACGCCGCCGGGTCGTGCCCGACGCGCTGCGCTCGCTGGCCCAAGTTCCGGGCACGGCCTTCAAGTTCGTCTGCGGTGAGGTGTCCGACCTGGACGAGGTCGACGCGCTCGTCGAACGGTTCGCACTGCGCAACATCTGGATCATGCCACGCGGACAGCACCCCGAGGAGATCAACGAGGGGTTGCGCAAACTGACCGACGCCGTCGTCGCGCGGAAGTGGAACATCTCGGGAAGGCTGCACGTGACTCTATGGGGAAGCAAGCGGGGGGTTTGATGAGCAACGGAATCGAAGACCTGCTGGAGGAAGAGGCCTTCAACGCGGACCCGGCCGACCCGGCGCACGGCGATCCGTTGGAGGCGCTGGCCCGTGCGCTGCTGGTGGAGATCGGAGAGGACCCCGAGCGCGAGGGGTTACGCGAGACTCCCGCCCGATACGCCCGCTGGTGGCGGGAGTTCACCCAGTACGCGCCGGGAACGGTGGACACGCTGTTCGAGTCCAGCGTCAGCGGTGAACTGGTGGCGGTGTCCGGAATACAGGTCTGGTCACTGTGCGAGCACCATCTGCTGCCGTTCTCCTGCCGGATGACGATCGGATACCTACCGCGCGAAAGGGTGCTGGGGCTCAGCAAGTTCGCCCGGATCGCGCATCTGCACGCCCACCGGCTGCAGTCGCAGGAGCGACTGACCCAGGACATCGCCGACGACATCGAGAAGCTGGCCGGCTCACCCGATGTGGCCGTGGTCGGCCGCGGCGAGCATCTGTGCATGGCGATGCGCGGCATCCGTACCCCCGCCACGATGACCACCGCGACGTGGCGCGGCGCGCTGCGCGATCCCGCGCTGCGCACGGAGTTGATCACCCTGACCGGGGATCCGCTGCACGGGCCCGCCCGATGAGCGGGCGCCACGACCGACGAGTCCACCGGACGGAGCCGAAGGAGGGGAACAGATGCGCATCACAGAACCGCTGCGAACCGGTCTGAGCTTCGACGACGTACTGCTCGTACCGCAGCGCACCACGCTGCGCAGTCGGCGGCAAGCCGACACGTCCAGCGAGCTGCTGCCCGGAGTGACACTGCGGGTACCGGTCATCTCCGCCAACACCCAGTGGTGCACCGGCGATCGGATGGCCATCGCCATGGCGCTCGCCGGTGGCCTCGGCTTCCTGCACCGGATGCAGACGGTGGACCAGCAGGTGGCACAGCTTGACGCGGTCAAGGCGGCACGGCCGGCCACCGGGGAGGAGAAGGAACAGGCCACTGTGGACACCGACGGGCGGCTCCTGGTGGGCGCCGCGGTCGGGGTCACCGGCGACTGGCGGGAGCGCGCCGCGCGGTTGGTGGACCACGGCGTGGATCTGCTGCTGGTGGATGTGGCGCACGGGCACAGCGACCAGGTGATGGAGGCGGTGGCCGAACTGCGCGCCGCCTACCGGGTGCCGTTGGTGGCGGGGAACGTCGCCACCGCTCAGGGGGTGCGCGATCTGGCCCGCGCCGGTGCCGATGTGGTGAAGGTCGGCATCGGCCCCGGCGGGGTGTGCACCACGCGGTTGGTCGCCGGTACCGGGGTGCCGCAGCTGACCGCGGTGCTGGACTGCGCGGCGGAGGCGGCCCGGCAGGGTGTGCGGACCATCGCCGACGGCGGCATCCGGCAGGCCGGTGACATCGCCAAGTCCCTTGCCGCGGGCGCCGACGCGGTCATGCTCGGCACCCTGCTCGCGGGCGCCGACGAGAGCGCGGCCAGCGCGGTGGAGCGCGACGGGCAGAGGTACAAGGCCAGCAACGGCTTCGTCTCCCTCGGCATGCAGCTGACGCTGCGCAGGGCGGAGGGCGGCACGGTGACCCGTGAGGAGGTGGACGACTACGTGCCGGAGGGCGTGGAGGCCACCTTCGCCGCTTCGGGTCCGCTCAGTCGCACGCTTCGGCAGCTCGTCGGCGGTGTGCAGTCCGCGATGAGCTACTCGGGAGCCCGGACCGTACCGGAGTTCCGGGACCGCGCCGAGTTCGTCCGGGTCACCGCGGCGGGTCGGGCGGAGAACGGCCCGCACGCGCAGGGCCGTACCGAGCAGATCGCCATCGACCATGTGGCGCGGGCGGTGGGCGAATGAGCCGGCCCGGCCAGACTGACGGCGCACCCGCCGCGCCAGGGGAGGGCTCCGGAATGTGGACCCGGCAGGGGCCGTACCTGCTGGACTGGGCATCGTTCGGCGCGCTGCTCGGCGAGATCGCCGAGCAGGTGCGGGCGGACGACTTCCGGCCGGACGCGGTGCTCGCGGTGGCCCGCGGCGGGCTCACCGCCGCGGGGTATCTGTGCTGCGCGCTGGACGTGCCGGTGATGCACACCATCCGGGTGCGCAGGACCCGGGGTGACGAGCGGTACGCGGCCAAGCAGCGGCCGGTCATCGACACCGACGGCCCGCTGCGCGTCGGTCCCGGTGACAGGGTGCTGGTCGTGGACGACATCGTCGGCACCGGGGCCACCGCGGAGGCGGTACGGGAGCATCTGCGGTCCGCCGGAGTGGCGGACGACGGGGTGCGGCTGGCCGCCGTGGTGCGCAACCACCAGTCGCAGTACCTGCCCGACTACTGCCCGGCGGTGATCGACGACTGGATCGTCTTCCCCTGGGAGGCCGGTTGGCAGGACACGGCCGACTGCCGCCCGTTCGCCGCCCAGGGGCCGTCATGACGGTGGGGCGACTGGTGCCGGTGGCCGGCGCGGCCGCGGTCGGACTGCCCGCGTGCTACGACGCGGTACCGCTGTACGTGTACGACCAGCCGCTCAGCAGCCGGATCGAAGTGGCCCGTACCCTCGCCGAGTTGGAGCGGGAACGCGGCAGCCGGCCGACGACGGTGTTCACCAGGATCACCGAGCGGCCGGGCACCCGGGTGCTGGGGCACCCCTATCCGCGGGCGGTGCTGCTCGCCGCGCTGGGCACCACCGAGCAGGCCCGGCTGCCGCTGATGGCGGCAAGGCTAGCCGCCGCACCGCACCCGGTAAGGCCGGGTGCGGTGCGCCGCCAGGAGGTGGACGGGCTGGACGCCTTGCCGGTGCTGCAGCACCGGCCGGGTGACGCCGGCCCGTACATCACCGCGGGGGTCGGGGTGACCACCCGTCCCGACGGCAGCGGGGCCAACCTGGGCTTCTACCGCATCCAGGTGGTCGGCTCCGACGAGGCGCGGATCTTCCTCGATCCGCGCACCGACGGCCATCGCAACCTCCAGGCGTGGCACGCCACCGGGCAGCCCATGCCGATCTCCGTCTTCCTCGGCGCGGACCCGTGCTTCACGGTGGTGGCCGCGTCGCGGCTGCCCGCCGACGGGGACGACTACCAGATCGCCTCCCGGCTGGCCGACCGGCCGCTGGGAGTGGGCGGTTCACCGCCGGTTCCGGATGACGCCACGCATGTCATCAGCGGTCTGGTGCTGGACCGGGACGAGGTGGAGGGGCCGTTCGGCGAGTTCAAGGGGTACTACGCGGAGGCGCGGCGCAGTTCGGTGCTGAGGGTCACCGGGGTCAGCGCGGTGCCGGGCGCGCCGTTCCCGTCGATCGTGGCGGGCGGCGAATCCGGGCTCACGCTGATGAGCTTCCAGAACGAGTACCTGATGTACGCGTACCTGACCGGCCACGGGTACTCGGTGCGGTCAGTACGCTATTCGCTCAGGGCCCGCGGCGAGTTCGTGGCGCTGATCGAATCGGACGAGCCGAGCCGGGAGTTGGTGCGGGAGGCAATGAAGTTCGATGTGCGGTCGAAAGTCATCATCTGCGGCCCCGATCTGTCGAACGTCGGCCAGGCACTGGCGACATACGGCTTCGACACGCTGACCGAACCGTACTACCGCAAGGGAAAAGTGGAGGGAGAGCGCGTCGGACTCGCTCTTGTCATCCCTCCGGTGGGACGGCCGGTCGAATACTGATCCGTCCCCGTCATGCCACGAGTGAGGAACTCACGCTGCCATGAACCGTTTTGACCGAGTGCTGCCCGCCGCATTGCTGGTACTGCCGGGACCGGAGGGCACGGTGACCTTCGTCCGGCAGATCAAGGGGCCGTATGCGGGGAACTGGCTGCTACCCGGTGGGGGAATCGAGCCGGGTGAGGCTGCGGAGGCGGCGGCGCGCCGGGAGGCGGCAGAGGAAACCGGATGCGTGGTGGACTCATGTTCCCTGTTCGCGGTGTACGAGTTCACGGGACGGTGGGCGCAGGGTTCCTACCATCTGCTGATGTTCGGGTTTCTCGCCGATCGGGCCTACGCACTGCCCGGCGGTTTCACCGGACACAACGTGGGCGGTATCCGCCAGGCCCGCATCGGTGAACTACCGCTGCATTCCACGGATCTGCAGATCCTCACCGATGCCGGGCTGGCAGGCTTCGACGACAAGGTGATCGCCAAGGCGCTCGCGGCGGACGGCATCACCATGGCGGCGCACCGGGTGCACGGCACCGTACGGTGCGCCGCCGACCGCGGCTGAGCGTGGCTACCGCACGGCGGCCGGGGAGAGGGAACGGCACGTTGTGTTGCGGCAGTTGATGGTCACCCGAGCCGCGCGCAGCCCCTCGCGCAGCGCGTCGACGGGGTTCTGGCCGCGCACCGCGGCGGCGATGAACGCGGAGGCGAGCGCGTCCCCGGCACCGGTGTCGTCGACGCACGGCCCCGGCTGGGCGGGCAGCCGTACCACCTCGGGCCCGGCCAGTACGGCGCCGCGCGCCCCGCGAGTGACCACCACGGTGCCGGGGCCCAAATCCGTCAGCGCGGCGGCGAGTTCCGTCGCGTCAGGGCGCGGTGCGCCCAGGATGGCGGTCGCCTCCGCCTCGTTGAGCACCAGCACGTCGAAGGCGGGCAGCAACTCCCTGCGCGCACCCAGGTCCCGCAACCGGGTGGGCAGGCAGCACACCGTGGTCCCGTGCCGCCGGGCCTGCCCGGACACCCAGCGCAGCAGCCTCGGATCGAGTCCGCCCTCCACCACCACCGCGTCGGCCCCGGCGATCCGCTCGGCCAGCGCCGGGTCGCACAGGTGCCGGGTCTCGGCGGGGTCGGGCAGCCGAATACCGGAGGACAGCAGAGCACCCCCCGGCCCAAGGAACACCTCGAACCGTCCCACACCGTTGGCGATCCGCCGCAGCAGCAATAACACCCCGAGTTCGGTGAGTTCCGCTTCCAGCGCCGCCGCGTCGGCACCGGGTCCGGTCAGTCCGCAAAAGCTGACCCGGCAGCCGAGCCGGGCCAGATTGACCGCCGCATTACGGCCCACTCCGCCGTGGTGCCGTTCCCTGCCCCACACCGTTCCGCTGCCGCCGGAACCGCTGCCGCAGCGGTACGTACCGCTGGCGAAGGACTTTCGGTCAACGGCCAGAGAACCGATGACCACAATGGCTGGGTGCGTTGTCACCATGCCGGTAAATCCCCCAGAATCCACACCGCACGCTCCAACGGACCACGCATCAGGAGGAATTGGCCACCGTGCGAAGAGAAGGCGAGAGTACGGCCATCCAGGGCGACGGCGTCCAGCACAGCGACAATGCGGAACCGCTGGACGGCTCCGGGCGAGCCTATTGGCGGAAGTTCACCCCAATCTACCTCTCCGGGGTGATGGCTGCCATAGGCATCGGAAAGATCGCGCCAATTTCCGTGGCGTTGCGATCGGATCTACGGCTTTCCCTGGGGCAGATCGGCCTGGTGGCCTCGTCGGTGACCTCCGTGGCAGCGGTTCTGGGGTTGTTGGTCAGCTTTCTGCTACGGCCGTTGAAACCGCGGCGGGTGCTGGTGTGCGGACTGCTGGGAATGGCGGTCTGCGGGGTTCTCGGAGCGCGCTCACAGGGTTTTCCGGTGCTTATCGCGGCGCGGTTGGCGGAGAGCCTGGGATATGTCGTGGTGGTCATCGCCGCGCCGGTTCTGCTGATGGGCCTCGGCGGTTCGGCGCGCCGGACGACCACGGCGCTGGCGGTCTGGGGCACCTTCATGCCGGTCGGGCTGGCACTGGGCTCGTTCGCGGGCGGAGCGCTGTCCTCGTGGTACGGCTGGCGGGCCTGGCTGACCATCGCGGCGGGCGCCACCCTCGCCGTGGCCGTGGCGGGCGCGGTGCTGCTGCGCGACGCGGGATCGGGCGTGGCCGGAGCCGGCCCGGAAGGGCGAACCGGCGGCGGGTTGCGCAGGTTGCTGCGGCCCACCGCGTTGGCGCTCGGGTTCGCGACGATCAGCGGGGCGATCGTCTCCTTCGTCGCGATGTTCCCCACCTATCTGCACGAGCGCCTCGGGTTGCCGGTGGCCCAGGCGGGGACCTTGACGGGTGCCGTGTCGTTCGTCGGCGTGGCGGGCGGGTTCGCGTCGGGTTGGCTGCTGCGCCGGGGCGCGAACATCGCCACGGTGTTCTTCGCGGGCCTGCTGATGCCGCTCGGCGCGTTCGTGGCGTTCGCCGGAGTGGGCGGTGTCGGGACCGCCGCCGTGGGGGCCGCCGTGATCGCGGTGAGCAACGAGCTGGTGGTCGCCGCGGTGTTCGCGGCCCTGCCGCTGGTGGTGGACGCCGCCTCGGACATCGGCACCGCCAACGGGCTGGTCGCACAGCTGGGCAGCGCCGGTTCGCTCGCCGGACCGCCGCTGGTCGGGCTGGCGGTCGGGGCGGCGGGAGGCTGGTGGGCGGTGGGCGCGGTGCTGCTCGTGGGCTGCGCGAGCGGCGTCGGTCTAATTCGCTACGCGGTGCGCGGCGGTTCTGGCGAGGATGGCAACCATGAGGAACAGCAAGCGAATTGAAGGCATCGCCTTTGACTGGGCGGGCACACTGACCCCCTGGCACACCATCGACGTACCCGACACCTGGCTCCAGGTGGCACGGGCCATCGACGGCGACGACGCACCGGCGATCGCGGACCGGCTGCTGTGCGCCGAGCGGGAGTTGCTGACGCGTTGCCGCGAGGAGCATGTCTCGGCCACGCTCGACCAGGTCTTCCAGGCGGCTGGAGTCGCCAGCGGCCCCGAGGTGCTCGACGCCTACCGGCTGGCGTGGGAGGAGCACACCTTTCTCGACCCGGCGGGGGTACGGGTGTTGCGGGCGCTGCGGGAGCGCGGGTTGACCATCGGCGTACTGTCCAACACGCTGTGGCCCGCGGACTGGCACCGGGAGATCTTCGAACGGGACGGTGTGCTCGAACTCATCGACGCCGCCGTGTACTCCAGCGAGGTGCCGTGGACCAAGCCGCATCCGCGGATCTTCGCGAACATGACGTCCGCGATGGGCATCACCGACCCCGCGCTGTGCGCGTTCGTCGGGGACCGTCTGTTCGAGGACATCTACGGCGCGCGGGAGGCCGGGATGCCGGCGATCTGGGTGCCGCACAGCGTCATCCCCGAGGAGGAACTCGGCTCCGGCACGGCGGAACCGGACGCGACGGTGGTTTCCCTCCAGGAGCTGCCGGAGCTGATCGACGCGTGGAACAACGCGTAGGCGTTCTGGCGGCTCCGGGACGTCGCGGGGCGCGGTGAGTTCCTGACCGCCCTGCCGCACCATTGCGGTTGCCGGCCGTTGCGGCGGAATGTGATTGCCGTCGCAGCGGCAGCGCAACCGGGCCAAAGATTCTAGCACGCCCGTGGAATGCCCGAGTACGCCCGCGACCGGCCGCGCTCGGCCGGCTGTTCACCGGGTGGGGTTTCGGAATCGCCGGTTACGCCCCCGCAAGCGGCTGGTAAAGCCGTTCGAAATGCGCATCGTTGCGCGACCCCGACGCCCGCTCAGTTTTCTCTTATGTTCTTCTCATGCTTGGCTTACCAACGTCTCATCGGAGCGCCCGGCGCTCCTTGACGTTTTTTCGAACAGATTTTATGGAGGGCTACTGACTCTTGGTCCACTGTTTGCGCCTTTGTCGCCAACTACGGCATCCCGTCGCGCGTCTGTATATGTGCAAACAAGCTCGCCCGCTCAGGGCGTGATCCAGAAGGACTCTCCTTGACACTGCAACCGCAGTACGCCACCCCGGCGCGCCGGATTCCGTCCCCACCGGACTTACTGACCAACTCCCCCGCCTCGGGGGCGCTCTGGCCAGCGGTACCGCCCGCACCGGCCCGTACGCTCATCGACGTCCTGGAGTCGTCCGCGCGGACCTATCCCACGGCTCCGGCCCTGGACGCCGGGGGCGTTGTCCTCGACTACGGCACCCTGCTGGCCGAAGTCACCGCGTTCGCCGACAAGTTGGGCGCGCAGGGCATCGGCGCGGGCGACCGGGTCGGCATACGCGTGCCCTCGGGCACCGCCGACCTGTACGTGGCCGTGCTGGGCGTGCTGTACGCGGGCGCGGCCTACGTACCGGTGGACGCCGACGACCCCGACGAGCGGGCCGAGATGATCTGGTCCGAGGCGGCGGTGTCCGCCGTCATCGGTGCCGGACTCTCCGTGCTCGCCCGCCCCGAGGCGCCGCCGTACGGCAGGCGGCGCAGACCGTCGCCGGAGGATGACGCCTGGATCATCTTCACCTCCGGCACCACCGGAAAACCCAAGGGAGTTGCCGTCACCCACCGGTCGGCGGCGGCCTTCGTGGACGCCGAGGCCCGACTGTTCCTCCAGCGGGCGCCGCTGGGACCCGGCGACCGCGTACTGGCCGGACTGTCGGTGGCGTTCGACGCCTCCTGCGAGGAGATGTGGCTGGCCTGGCGGCACGGCGCCTGCCTGGTGCCCGCCCCGCGTTCACTGGTCCGGGCGGGCACCGATCTGGGGCCGTGGCTGGTGGACCGGGCGATCACCGTGGTGTCGACGGTGCCGACCCTGGTCGCCCTGTGGCCGGTCGAATCACTGGACCGGGTGCGGTTGTTGATCGTGGGCGGCGAGGCATGCCCTGCCGAACTGGTGGACCGGCTCGGCGGCGAGCGCGAGATGTGGAACACCTACGGCCCGACCGAGACCACGGTCGTCGCCTGCGCCACCCGGATGGTGCCGGGCGAGCCGGTGCGCATCGGCAAGCCGCTGGACGGCTGGGAGGTCGCCGTGGTGGACGCCGAGGGCCGACCGGTGTCCTGGGGCGAGCCCGGTGAGTTGGTGATCGCCGGCGTCGGCACCGCCCGCTACCTCGACGCGGCCAAGGACGCCGAGAAGTTCAGCGCCCACCCCGCGCTGCCCGGCCGCCGCGTCTACCGAAGCGGTGACCTGGTGCGGGCGGAGCCGGAAGGACTGGTGTTCGTCGGACGCGCCGACGAACAGGTCAAGCTCGCCGGACGCCGGGTCGAACTCGGCGAGATCGACGCCGCGTTGCAGTCGCTGCCGGGGGTAAGGGCCGCCGCCGCGGCGGTGCGGAGCACCTCGGGCGGCGGCCAGGTGCTGGTGGGCTATCTGGTGCCGGCCGGGGACGGTCTTGACACCACGGCCGCCCGGCGTCAACTCCTCGACCAGCTACCGCAGTCACTCGTTCCGGTGCTCGCCGTGGTGGACGATCTGCCCACCCGTACCTCGGGCAAGGTGGACCGCAACGCGCTGCCCTGGCCGCTGCCGAACGCGCAGCCGCGGGCGGACGAGGAACTCGACGGCACCGCGGGCTGGCTGGCGGCGCGCTGGCAGGACCTGCTGGGCCTGCCGGTCACGGCGGAGTCGGACTTCTTCGCGCTCGGCGGCACCAGCCTGGCCGCCGCGAAGCTGGTCTCCACGCTCCGCGAGCGGTACCCGGACGTGTCGGTGGCGGACGTCTACCACTGCTCCGGGCTGCTGGCGCTGGCCGAGCGGCTGGACTCGTTCGGCGAGTCGTCCGGGGCCCAGCGCGAGGTGCGGCCGACGCCGAAGCGCGCCGGGGTGGTGCAGTGCCTGGTGCTGGCCGTGCTGTACACCATCACCGGAATGCGCTGGCTGCTGGCGTTGGCCACGCTGGACAACCTGGTGGGGCCGCTGCCGTGGGCGCCGCACACCTCGTGGTGGGTGGTGCTCGGCGGCTGGCTGGTGTTGTACAGCGCGCCCGCCCGGCTGGCGATCGGCGCCGGGATGGCCCGGCTGCTCACCCGTGGTCTGGAGCCCGGCGCGCATCCGCGCGGCGGCGCCGTGCACCTGCGGCTGTGGGCGGCCGAGCGCGTGGTGGCCACGTTCGGTGTGCCGGGGCTGATCGGTACGCCGTGGGCCGCACGGTACGCACGTGCGCTGGGCTGCACGGTCGGCCGTGATGTGTATCTGCACACCATGCCGCCGGTGACCGGCATGGCCGAACTCGGCGACGGCTGCGCCGTGGAGCCCGAGGTCGACCTGGCCGGTTGGTGGCTGGACGGCGATGTGCTGCACCTCGGCGGGGTGAAGGTCGGCGCGGGCGCCCGGGTGGCGGTCCGCTCGACGCTGCTGCCCGGGGCGTCGGTCGGCGAGGGCGCGGAGATCGCACCCGGTTCGCTGGTGAACGGTGTGGTGCCGGCGCGGCAGCGCTGGGTCGGCAGCCCGGCCAGGCCCGCGCGGGACGCGGATCCGGTGGGCGCCGAGTGGCCCGAGCCGCGCGGTGGGCACTCCAAGCGGTGGTACCCGGCTTACGCCGCGGCGTTGTTGGGCTTCAACGTGCTGCCGTTGGTGTCCACGATTCCCGCGCTCGCGGTGCTGTACTGGATCGCCGGGCGCGATGCGTCGCTGGGCACCCTGCTGGGCCATCTGCTGTGGACCGCACCGGTGTTGACCGCGATGACGATGACCTTCTACGCGGGGCTGATAGTCGTGCTGGTCCGGCTGGCGAGCCGGGCGCTGAAGCCCGGCTTCCATCCGGCGCACGGCAAGGCTGCCTGGTGCGCCTGGATCACCTCGGGGCTGATGGACCAGGCGCGCGGCTCCCTCTTCCCGCTCTACGCCAGCTTGTTCACTCCGGTGTGGATGCGGCTGCTGGGCGCCCGGGTGGGCCGCCGGGCCGAGCTGTCCACGGTGCTGGCGCTGCCGGGGCTGATGACGGTCGAGGACGGCGCGTTCCTGGCGGACGACACGCTGGTGGCGCCGTACGAAGTGCGCGGTGGCTGGCTGCGGTTGGGGCCGTCCAGCGTGGGCCGGCGCTCGTTCGTCGGCAACTCGGGCATCGTGGGTCCGGGTCGGTCACTGCCCGACGAGTCGCTGGTCGGGGTGCTCTCCGACGCGCCCGCACACGCCGAGCCCGGCTCGTCCTGGCTGGGCAGGCCCGGGTTCACCGTCGCCCGCAACGCGGACGGCGCCGATCCCAGCCGCACCTTCGCGCCGCCCACGCGGCTGGTGGTGGCCCGGGCGGCGGTGGAACTGTGCCGGTTCATCCCGCTGTTGTGCACCGCGGTGCTGGGCGACGTGTCGTTCGTCGCGTTGCAGGAGTTGGTCAACCTCGACGGCTGGGCGGCGGCACTGGCGCTGGCCGGGATGCTGCTGCTGGCGGCGGGCGCGGTGGCGTGTGTGACCACCACGGCGGCCAAGTGGCTGCTGGTGGGCCGGTTCCGGCAGGGTGAGCACCCGCTGTGGTCCTCGTTCGTGTGGCGCAACGAGCTGTACGACGTGTTCGTCGAGGAGTTGGCGATGCCGTGGCTGGCCGGTTCGCTGGTCGGCACGCCGCTGCTGAACATGTGGCTGCGTTCGCTGGGCGCGCGGATCGGGCGCGGAGTGTGGTGCGAGAGCCACTGGCTGCCGGAGACGGACCTGGTGCGGCTGGGTGACGGGGCGAGCGTGAACCGCGGCTGTGTGCTGCAGACGCACCTGTTCCACGACCGGCTGATGCGTGTCGACGGCGTGCGGCTCGGTCGAGGCGCGACACTGGGTCCGCACTCCATCGTGCTGCCCGGTTCCGCGGTCGGCGACGGTACCGTGATCGGCCCGTCGTCCCTGGTGATGCGCGGCGAGCAGGTGCCCTCGGGCACCCGCTGGCTGGGCAACCCGGTGTCCTCGTGGACGTCGGACGCCGAGCCGGTCGCCTCGGCGTGAACCGCCTCGTTCCGGGGCCCGCCGTGTCCACGTGACGGCGGGCCCCGGAACCCCCCGGATTCCCAAGGAGATTGAACCGTGTGTCCGTGGACTCGCCGGGCGTTCGTGGCCGGTGCGCTCTCGCTTCCCGTGTCGTGCGCCGCGGCGGACGCCTACGAGGGGCCGGATGACGCGCGTGCGGCGGCCCCGGGCCGCTACTTCCCCAACCACGGCGACCCGGGCTTCCATGTCGCCGAGTACGACCTGCGGTTGACCTACCGCCCGGCGACCCGCACGTTGGACGGCGTCGCACGGGTGACCGCGACCGCGGACGCGGCGGGCGAGGGTTTCGGCCTCGACCTGTCGTCCACGCTCACCGTGTCCGCGGTGAGCGTGGACGGGGCCACCGCCCAGTTCCGGCACCGCCGCGGCAAGTTGCGCGTCACTCCGGTCAGCGCGCTGTCCGCGGGGCGGCGCTTCGTCTGCGAGGTGCGCTACTCGGGCAGGCCCAAGCCGCTGCGCACCCCGTTCGGTGAGATCGGCTGGGACTACACCACCGGCTCGCCCACCGGTGTGCTGGTGGCCAGCCAGCCGCTGGGCGCGCCCTCGTGGTTCCCGTGCAACGACCAGCCGGGCGACAAGGCCGCGTACCGCATCGCGGTGACGGTGCCCGAGGGCTACCAGGTCGTCGCCAACGGGGTGTTGACCGACCGTACGGCGGTGCCGGGGGCCGGGACGACCTGGACGTACCAGCACGCCGGGCCGATGGCCAGCTACCTGGCCACGCTCAACATCGGCCGCTTCGTCTTCACCACGCAGGAGGGCGGCCCGGTACCGATCCGCAACGCGTACCCCATGCGGCTGGCCGCCGCCTTCGACCATGACTTCGGGCGGCAGCCGCAGATGATGCGGCTGTTCCAGGAGCTGTTCGGGCCGTATCCGTTCGAGGTGTACGGGTCGGTGGTGGTCGACGCCGAACTCGACGAGCCGGTGGAGAACCAGACGTTCTCGCTGTTCGGCGTGAACCACGTGGACGGCAGGCGCGGCAGTGAACACCTGGTCGCGCACGAGCTGGCCCACCACTGGTTCGGCAACAGCGTCAGCCTCGCCGAGTGGCGGCACATCTGGCTCAACGAGGGATTCGCCACGTACTGCGAGTGGTTGTGGTCCGAGCACTCGGGGGGCGCCAGCGCCGACCGGCTCGCGGCGCGCAACTGGGCCGACCTCGCCGACGACGGCCAGCGGCTGCGGATCGGCGACCCGGGGCCCGACCGGATCTTCGACGACCGGGTGTACTCCCGCGGCGCCTGTACCCTGCACGCGCTGCGCACCACGATCGGCGACGAGGCGTTCTTCGCCACACTGCGGGCCTGGGCGGCCGAGTACCGCCACGGCAACGCCGCGACCGGCGAGTTCATCGCCCTGGCGGAGCGGCACGGTCACCGGAAGCTGGACGACCTGTTCCGGCCATGGCTGTACGAGAAGCGGCTGCCGCCCCTGCCGCAGCGCGTCTGACCAGGTCAGGTTCTATGACGTCAAGGGCTCGTCAAGGAGTGCGCGGCGGCCGTACGGAGCTCGTCAAGGCGGTCATTGCCGCAGTTGCGCCGGACGTCCACTGGAGGGGCGGATCGCCCGGGGCAGCAGGGACCCCTGGGACGGAGCGGGAAAAGGGAAGCGAACGGTCATGGCCGAGGGCATGCGGGTCATCGTCGGGGTGAGTGGAACGCTGAGCAGTCTGGCGGCGCTGCACCGCGCGGTGGACGAGGCGCGCCGCAGGGACGCCCTCCTGGTGCCGGTGCTCGCCTGGGCCCCGGTGGGCGGTGAGGTCGCGTACCGCCGCAGCCCCTGCCCGCCGCTGCTGAGGGAGTGGGAGAACGCGGCGTGCAAGCGGCTGGACACCGCCTTCGCGCAGGCCTTCGGTGGCTACCCGGAGGGGATGCGGATCCACGGCCGGGTGGTGCGCGGCGACGCCGGTCAGGCACTGGTGCACTTCGCCGACCGGCCGGATGACCTGCTGGTGGTGGGGACCGGTAGGCGCGGTCGGCTGCGCCGGCTGTTCCACGGTGCGGTGAGCCGCTACTGCCTGGCGCACGCCAAGTGCACCGTGCTGGCCGTGCCGCCGTCGGAACTGCTCGACACCCTGGAGCGGGCGCTGCGCGTCGGCGACCCGATGACCATGCTGGCCCGCGCCGGGCAGGCCACCCCCGCGCGTTGACCCCCGAGTGGCGGCCGACGCGGGGCTCGGCAAGGGTGGAGCCGAGGGGATGGACATCGTCCGCCGTGCCGAACGGCGGACCGCCGAGACGTGGAGGCGAGGGCATGTCCGAGGTCACAGCTCCGTACCCGGTGGGGAGCCCGTGCTGGGTGGATCTGATGGTGGGCGACCAGCAGGCCGCGCTGGACTTCTACGGCGAGCTTTTCGGCTGGTCAGGGGAGGTCGGCCCGGAGGAGGTGGGCGGCTACACGGTCTGTACGTTGCGCGGCAGGGCCGTGGCGGGGATCGGCAAGGCGATGGCGATGGAGGGTCAGCCCGCACCGCCGACCGCCTGGACCACGTACCTGTCGGTGGACGACATCGACGCGGCGGCAGCGGCGGCCGGCGCCAACGGCGGGCAGGTCTTCATGGGGCCGATGGACGTGCCGCCGAACATCGGCCGACTGGCGGTCGGCGTCGACCCGACCGGTGGTGTGTTCGGGTTGTGGCAGCCCCTGGACTTCTTCGGTGCCCAACTGGTCAACGAGCCGAACACACTGTGCTGGAACGAACTCAACTCGCAGGATCCGCAGGCCGCTTCGGACTTCTACGCGCGGATGCTCGGCGTCAGGTTCACCCCGTACAAGGAGATGCCCGGCTACTTCACGATGCACGCCGGAGGACGAACCGTCGCCGGGGCGCAGGGACTTGACCAGTTCCCTGAAGGCACGCCCTCGCACTGGCTTTCGTACTTCTCGGTGAACGACACCGATGCCACGGTCGAGCAGCTGACCAAAGCCGGTGGAGCGGTGCTGCAGAAGCCCTACGAGATCCCCGCGGGCCGGATGGCCGTGGTGCGCGATCCGCAGGGCGGGGTGTTCGGTGTGATCGCCATGCCGCCCTCGGCCTGACGCCGCACGGCTTCACGGTCTACGGCGCGAGGGGGCCGCGGCCCCCTCGCGCCGGTGCCGGGCGGTCAGCCGGTGTAGCCGCTCATGGCCTGGCCGTACGCGCCGGGGCTCTGGTCGACGGAGGAGCAGGTCGGCTGGGCGTAGCCGGTGGAGCCACCCGGGCAGGGCTGGTCGCGGGTGGCGGACCAGAACGACAACCAGGCCAGGTGCTTGCTCTGGGCGAACGAGACCAGGCTGGCGGCGTTGTCGAGGGTGAACGTCTCGCTGGTGAGGTCGTTGAGTCCGATCATCGGGGTGACCGCCACCTTGTTCCACGCCTGGTCGTCGCTGAGGTCCGGCCAGACGGACTTGATCTGCGCCTGGGTCGCGGTTGCCGCGTCGATGGCGTTCTGCCCCATGTCCGTCGGGAACGACGAGCCGTAGTCCATGGCCATCACGTTCACCGCGGCGATGGCCGCGCCGTTGTTCTTGGCGCTGTTGAGGATGTTGACACCGTCCGAGGTCAGTCCGTTCGGCAGCACCGGCAGGGTGTAGGAGACCTGGAGGACGGGGTTGTTCTGCTCCAGGATGGCGATCGCCTGGTTGCGCCGGTCCACTGACGTGGCGTCAGCCACCGAGGCGCCCTCGACGTCGAAGTCGATGTCGGTGAGCGAGTACTGGTCGATGACCTTCTGGTACGCGGCGGCCAGGTCGGTGGCCGAGGAACAACTGGTCGCCAGCTCGGTGCCGTTGGCGCCGCCGAAGGACACCCGTACGTCGCCTCCGGCGGACCGCAGGGCGGCGATGTTGGCGGTGGTGGTCTGGTCGGACAGGTCGGTGACGCCGCCCCACTTGGGGTCGCAGCTTCCGCCGTCGGTGACGAAGGCGAGGTTGAAGTACTTGGTGCCCTCGGTCGAGGCGCCGTTCGCCAGGTCGTACTGGGGGTAGAGCGACAGGTCCGCGTACGGGGAGAAGCCGCCGAAACCGCTGGCCGCCGGGCGCGGGTGCGTGGTGGCCGCCGCGGCGCTGCCGGTGTTGGCGGTGAGCGCCATGGACCCCGCGAGGAGCGCGGTGGCCGCGGCGAGCACCGCGGTGCGGCGCCTGCCCTTGTCTCTTGGGGGCCTGATGGGCAGGGCGGAGGAGCGTTGCGGCATGGCGGACTCCGGATGTGGGGGTGGAGCCCGCGCCGGGCGGCGTGGTCGGGCACACCGTCCCGGCGCGGGTGATGGCGGCGCCGCGGCCATGGGGAGGGCGGCGTCCTGGCGTGCGTGGGGGCGCATACGGCGCGGGTGCCCCGTGGGACTCCGCGGTCACCGCATGCTCAATAAATTGGCCTGGACCAATATCCCGCGTCAAGACGCCGACACCGAGAAAATCGCCAACGCCCCCGTCCCTTCGGCCGGTTACCCGAAGGAGAGGAAGACCGTCTCCTCGTACCCCCCGTCGCCGCGCAGCCGTATGTCGAAGCGGTAGACCCCGGTGCGCTCCGGCACCGCGATCAGTGTGGCGCGCCGCCCCGCGTCCAGCGAGGACAGCAGCGGATCGACGGCCTGCGTCAAGTACGCCCGGGTGAACAGGTGTTGCAGCAGTCCCCGGGCGAGAACGCACACCGACAGATACGGCACCCCGCCGGGCCGCAGGGTGCGCAGTACGTAGCCGCCGTCCGCGCCGGTGGCGACCCGGCCGAACCCGGTGAAGGCCACACCGTCCCGGCCGACGGCCGCACCGCCCACCGCCTCCCGGCGCAGCGAGCCGGGCGCTCCGGTGCGCGAGCCGTCGGGGGCCGGCTGCCAGAACTCCAGCAGGGCGTCGTCCACCGGTTCGCCCTGGCCGTCGAGCACCCGGCCGTGCACGGTGATGGTCTCCGGGTGCCCGGTGGGCGCGATCCGGCCGCCGTCCGGACGCGGCAGCGCGTAGCCGAAGTAGGGGCCGATGGTCTGGGGCGGTGTGCGTCGCCCGGTCATCGCGGGCCCGCGTCCAGGACGACGTCCCAGCGGTAGCCCAACGACCGGCCGGGTACGGACAGTTCGGGGTCGTAGGCGGCGACCAGCCGCTGGCGGTCGGCCGCGTCGCGTACGGCGTGCCAGATGGGGTCCAGCGGCAGCAGTGGGTCGCCGGGGAAGTACATCTGGGTGACCAGCCGCTGGGTGAAGGCGGTGCCGAACAGGGAGAAGTGGATGTGCGCGGGCCGCCAGGAGCGGGAGTTCCCGCCCCAGGGGTAGGCGCCGGGCCGGATCGTGGTGAACCGGTAGCGGCCCTGCTCGTCGGTGAGGCAGCGTCCGGCGCCGGTGAAGTTGGGATCCAGCGGGGCGTCGTGCTGGTCACGGCGGTGCGCGTAGCGTCCAGCGGCGTTGGCCTGCCAGATCTCGACCAGTTGGCCGCGCACCGGGCGGCCGGCGCGGTCCTGTACCCGGCCGGTGACGGTGATGCGCTCGCCCAGCGGCTGGCCGGGGTGCTGCCGGGTGAGGTCGGCATCGGATTCGGTGACGTCGGCGGTGCCGAACACCGGTCCGGTCAGCTCCACGGCGTCCGGGTCGTCCACCACGACCAGGGCGTTCCTAGGTTGGCGGGATAAGGCGCCGGTGTACGGTTCTGGTCCGTCCGTCGCTGTCATGCGCGACCTCCTGGTGTTCGGGCTCCTAGCGTTCCAGAACGAGGGCGAGGCCCTGGCCGACCCCGATGCACAGGGCGGCGAGGCCCGTACCCGAGCCCGCGGCGGCGAGTTGGTGGGCGACGGCTCCGGCGAGCCGGGCGCCCGAGGCGCCGAGCGGGTGGCCGATGGCGATGGCACCGCCGCGCGGATTGACCACGGCCGGGTCCAGCTCCGGCCACTCGGCGAGACAGCCCAACGCCTGGGCGGCGAACGCCTCGTTCAGCTCGAAGGTCCGCAGGTCCGCGAAGCGGCGCCCGGAGCGCTCAAGGGCGCGGTTGACCGCCTCCACCGGGCCCAGCCCGAACAGGTGCGGCTCGATACCGGTGACGGCGGTGGCGCTGATCCGGGCCAGCGGTTCGCGGCCGGTCGCCTTCAGCCCCGCCTCGTCCACGATGAGCAGCGCGGCGGCGCCGTCGTTGAGCGGTGAGGCGTTGCCCGCGGTGACCGTGCCGTGCTCACGGAACACCGGCTTCAGCCTGGCCAGCGCCTCCAGCGAGGTGGCGTCGCGGATGGTCTCGTCGCGCAGCAGGTCGCTGCCGTCGAGCGGTACCACCTCCGGTGCGTACAGTCCGTCCTTCCAGGCCCGGCTGGCCTTCTCATGACTGGCGAGGGCGAAGGCGTCCTGTGCCTCGCGGGTGATGTGGTGGCGGTCCGCGACGAGTTCGGCGCCCTCGCCGAGGGAGACCGTCCACTCCTTGGGCATCCGCGGGTTGGTCATCCGCCAGCCGAGCGTGGTGGAGTACATCTCCTGGTGCCCGGTGGGGAAGGCCCGCTCCGGCTTGGGCACCACCCACGGCGCGCGGCTCATCGACTCCACACCGCCCGCGACGGCGATCGACGCGTCACCGAGCGCCACCGCGCGGTATGCCTGGATGACCGCCTCAAGCCCGGATCCGCACAGCCGGTTGACGGTCGAGCCGGGCACTGTGACCGGCAGCCCGGCGAGCAGCACGGCCATCCTGGCCACGTCGCGGTTCTCCTCGCCGGCGCCGTTGGCGTTGCCGAGCACCACGTCGTCGATCCTGGCCGGGTCCAGTTCGGGGCTGCGGTCCACCAGGGCCCGTACGACATGCGCGGCGAGGTCGTCCGGCCGTACTCCGGCGAGAGCGCCGCCGTACTTGCCGATGGGGGTGCGCACCGCGTCGGCGATGTACACATCACGGGCTGCCACGCCAGTACTCATCGGTGTCCTTCCCTGCGCCCTGCCCTGTCCACCCGGCGAACCGAAGATCGCGGCGGCTCGCGCCCGAGTCTGTGCCCGGCCGTCGGCGCTGTCAACGCCTCCTTCCCCGCCACGGGCGTAACCGGTCCGGTGGCGGTGGCGTTGGTCTTCCGGCGGTCGCGGCAGAGGCGAGGAGGGCAAGTCCGTGTCGGCGCAGCCTGTCGATCTGGCGCAGCGCATCGGGGCGTTCATCACGGGATTTCCGGTGACGGGCGGCTATCGGGTCCCGGACAGGGCGGAGCGCGAGGCACTGGCGGCCGGGGTGCTGGAGGTGCTGGACGGGCGGCCGGACGCGGCGCGCGGGCGGCTCGCGACGATCGGCTACACGGTGCGCACGCTGCGTCGCGCCGGCGGGGACCTGGCGGAGCTGTGCGAACCGTCGTGGACCGGGCGGGGCTGGGGCCGGGTCTACGTCGATGTGACCCGGCCCGCCCGCTGGAGCGTGCAGGCCCCGCATCCGCGCTCGGATCTGCGCACCGGGCGGCTGGCGGCCGAGGTGTTCGACCGGGCGCCGGGCGGGGTGCTGGTGCTGGCCGGTGCGCTACGTACCGCGGGCGAGGGGGACTGCGCCGATGTGGCGCACCGGGCGGACTCGGCCTTCGACGCGGTGTGCGAGGCCCTGGTGGCGCGCGGGCTGCCCGCGATCCAGGTGCACGGCTTCGCCGACGCCAGCGCTCCCGGGCATGACGTCGTGGTCTCACCGGGCCCGGCACCGCCGGGGGACGCGGTGCGCAAGGCGGCGCGGCTGCTGGACGGCCAGGGGGTTCCGGGTGTGCCGGGTGTGGAAGGAGCGCTGCGACGGCCTGGAGGGCACGACGAACGTGCAGGCCAGGCGGGCGGCCGCGCACGGGGTGCCGTTCGTGCACGTGGAGAGCAGCTTCACGGTGCGGCACGATCCGGCGGCCCGCGCCCGGATCGCGGACGCGCTGGCCGAGGTGGCTCGCGGATGGCTGCGACCGTACGGTTGACGTCGCGTCAGGTCGTGGTGCGACGCGAAAGCGCCGTGGCCGCCGAGGAGTTGTGCACGGTGAACGCCACCGTCCCCGGCAGATAGCGGTCCTCGGACCACTCCACGGGAGATCCGGTGGGATCGGTGCTGCACCGTCGTTCGCGCAGCAGCGCCGCACCGGCGCGGCAGCCGAGCAGTGCGGCGTCGTCCGCGTCGGCATAGGTCACATCGATGGTGTGGTGCACATCGGTGAAGCGCACGCCGTGCTCCTCCAGCGGCACGGTGTGCGAGACGGCGGCCGGATCGAGCCCGGCGACGATCTCCCCGATGTGCCGTGGATACACCGAGCGTTCGACCATCACCGGCACGGCGGACAGGGTGCGCACCCGCAGCACCAGGCACACCTCCTCGCCCTCTGCCAACCGCAGCTTCTCGCGCTCCACCGGGTCGGCGGGGCGCCGTACCACGTCCACCACCCGGCCGCCGGGCTCCTCGCCGAGCGAGCGCGCCCAGCGGGTGAAGCTGACGGTCTCGCTGAACGTCTGCACCCTGGCGGTGCCCAGCACCACCCGGCGGGTGCCGCGCCGGGAGGTGACCAGCCCGTCGGCGCGCAGCAGGGCGAGGGCCTGCCGGATGGTGCCGCGGGAGACGCCGTAGGCCTCCGCCAGCGCGGCCTCGGCGGGCAGTCTGCCGCCGGAGCCGTAGGCACCATCGGATATGCCCTGCCGCAGTTCGGCGGCGACCTTCCGGTACATCGCCTGGCGCCCGTCCGCCACGATCATCCCCGTCCACATCCCTGCACGCGATCCGTGCGTGTGCCACGTATGTGATCGGGAGCCTAACCGCAACCTGTGGCCGCATCCGGGCCGTTCCTGTCGCCTTCGTCGAATCTCGGCCACTCGTTCACTTTCCGGCCATCCAGCTCGTACGTACTTGGCGCGTCAAGTTGTACAGCCAACCTGGCCGCCTCTCAGAACCTCGCAAGGAGACCGAAGTGAACGTGCCCAGAACCCGAGCCATAGGCGCCGCGGGCGTCCTGGCCGCGACGGCACTCACCCTCAGCGCCTGCGGCGCCGCTCCCGCCACCGGCACCACGGCGAGCGGCAAGAGCGTCGCGAGCGCCACCTCGGCCGCCGACTTCGGCGGAATGGACGCGCTGGTCGCCGCCGCGAAGAAGGAGGGCACGCTCAACGCCATCGCGCTCCCCCGCGACTGGGCCAACTACGGCGCGGTCATCGACGGCTTCACCAAGAAGTACGGGATCAAGGTCCAGGACGAGAACCCCGAGGGCGCCAGCCAGGACGAGCTGAACGCGATCACCTCCCGCAAGGGCCAGGACCGCGCCCCCGACGTGGTGGACCTCGGCTCGTCGTTCGCGCTCAGCGGCGCCCAGCAGGGCCTGTTCGCCGCCTACAAGGTGGCCGGATTCGACAAGATCCCCGGCGCGCAGAAGGACGCCCAGGCCCGCTGGTACAACGACTACGGCGGCTACATCTCCATCGGCTGCGACGCCAAGCGTGTCAAGGAGTGCCCGAAGACCTTCGCCGACCTGCTCAAGCCCGAGTACAAGGGCCAGGTGGCGCTCAACGGCAACCCGACCAAGGCCGGTGCCGCGTTCGGCGCGGTGTACGCGGCGGCACTGGCCAACGGCGGCTCGTTCGACAACATCCAGCCCGGCATCGACTTCTTCGGCAAGCTGAAGAAGGCTGGCAACTTCGACCCGGTGCAGGCCACCCCGGCGACGATCGAGAAGGGTGAGACCCCGATCAGCGTCGACTGGGACTACCTCAACTCCGGTTACGCGGACGAGTTCCGCGGCAAGGGAGTGGACTGGCAGGTCACCGTCCCGTCCGACGGGCGCTACTCGCAGTACTACTCGCAGGCCGTCAACGCCTCCGCGCCGCACCCGGCGGCGGCCCGGCTGTGGGAGGAGTACCTGTACAGCGCCGAGGGCCAGAACCTGTTCCTCAAGGGGTACGCCCGCCCGGCCCTGATGGACGCCATGAAGCAGGCCGGAACGCTGGACACCGCGGCCGCCGCCAAGCTCGCCGCGGTCAGCGGCACCCCGAGCTTCCCGACCCCGGACCAGACCGACAAGGCGAAGCAGGTCGTCACCGAGAAGTGGGCTGCGGCGGTCTCCTGATGATCTCCGCAGTCAAGTCGCGGCTGGGCGGCGGGCTCGCCGTCGCCCCGCTGCTGTTGTTCATGGGCGTAGCCTTCGGGCTGCCCGCCGTCGCCATCGCCACCGGGGCGTTCACCACCAGCGCCGACGCCCCCGGCGGGGTGCACTGGACGCTGTCCAACCTGACCACCTCCGTGCACGGCGCGTATCTGACCGCGCTGTGGGGCAGCGTCAAGCTCTCCGCGCTGTCCGCCCTGCTGGCGACGCTGCTCGGAGTGCCGCTGGCACAGGCCGTGACGACCTCCAGCAGCCGGGCGCTGCGCGACGCCGTGATGTCGGCCTCCGGTGTGCTGGCCAACTTCGGTGGTGTGCCACTGGCGTTCGCGTTCGTCGCCACCCTGGGCAACGCGGGCGTACTCACCACGCACCTGGGGCTGGCCGCCAAGGGCTGGAGCCTCTATAGCTTCTGGGGCCTGGTGGTGGTCTACCTGTACTTCCTGCTGCCGCTGATGGTGCTGACCATCGCCCCGGCGCTGGAGGGACTGCGCGCCGGCTGGCGGGAGGCGGCCCGCAACAACGGAGCCACCGCCTGGCAGTACTGGCGGCACGTGGCACTGCCGGTGCTCGCGCCGTCGCTGCTCGGCGGCTATGTGCTGCTGTTCGGCAGCGCCTTCGCCGCCTACGCCACCGCTGCCGCGATGGTGGGCAGTTCGGTGCCGCTGCTGACCTCGCAGATCGCCGACGCGCTGTCCGGCAACGTCCTGGTGGGCCAGGGCAATGTGGCGCTCGCGCTCAGCATCGACATGGTGGTGGTCGCGGGCGCGGTGATGGCGGTCTACGTACCCCTACAGCGAAGGAGTGCCCGATGGCTCGCCTGACGAACCGCCGAAGGATCCGCTGGTGGCGCGGCGCGGTCGCGGCCGTCGCCGGGCTGTACTTCCTTGTGCCGCTGGCCTGTTCCGTGCTGTTCACCGTGGACGTGCCCGGTCAGGGCTTCACCCTGAGCGCCTACACCGGCATCCTCGGCGCCAGCGGTTTCACCGGCAGCCTGCTGCTCACCCTGGAGTTGGCCGCCGCGACCATCGTGCTCGTGCTCGGTCTGCTGGTCCCGGCGCTGCTCGCGGCGCGACTCGGCGCGCCCCGGCTGCGGCCGCTGCTGGAGGTGGTCTGCTCGCTGCCGCTGGTGGTGCCTTCGGTGGCGCTGGTCGCCGGATACAGCGGTGTGCTGCGCTGGGGTCCGCAGTACCTGTCCCGCACACCGCTGTTCCAGACCTTCGTTGCGGTACAGAACGCCGACTTCCCGGTGGTGCTGGTGCTGGCCTACACCGTGATGTCGCTGCCGCTGGCCTATCGGGCGCTGGACGCCGGGATGCGCGCGGTGGACGTGCGTACGCTGATGGAGGCGGCCCGCAGCTGTGGCGCGAGCCCGGTGCGGGCGGTGTTCCAGGCGGTACTGCCGAATCTGCGCGGTGCGCTGATGAACGCCGGCTTCCTCACCCTGGCGCTGGTGCTCGGCGAGTACACCGTCGGCGCCCTGCTGGGCTTCCGGCCGTTCGCGGTGTGGATCGTGGGCATCGGCGGCAGCCAGGCCCAACTGTCGGTCGCGGTCTCGGTGTTGAGCCTGCTGCTGACCTGGGCGCTGCTGCTGGTGTTCGCCGCCGCGGGCCGCCCCCGTACCCGTATCCCCCGCCGGGCGCATACCAAGGCCGCCCCGGCGCTCGTTCCACAGGAGTCGGCATCATGACCGTCGAATTCCGGGCGCTGCACAAGTCGTTCGGTGCCACCAAGGCCCTTGATGGGCTCGATCTCACCGCCCACCAGGGGGAGTTGCTGGCGCTGCTCGGCCCGTCCGGGTGCGGCAAGACCACCGCGCTGCGGATGCTGGCGGGCTTCGAGAAGCCGGACTCCGGGCAGGTGCTGGTGGACGGTGAGGACATCAGCGACGTTCCGGCGCACCGCCGCGACGCCGGGATGGTGTTCCAGGCGTACAGCCTCTTCCCGCATCTGACCGCCGCCGACAACGTGGCCTTCGGGCTGCGGATGCGCAAGGTCGGCGCGGCCGAACGCCGCTCCAGGGCCGCCGAGTTGCTGGAACTGGTCGGACTGCCGCAGCACGCCGACCGCTATCCGCACCAGATGTCCGGCGGCCAGCAGCAGCGGGTGGCGCTGGCCAGGGCGCTGGCGCTGCGCCCGAAGGTGCTGCTGCTGGACGAGCCGCTGTCCGCGCTGGACGCCAAGGTCCGGGTGCAACTGCGCGAGGAGATCAGGCGGTTGCAGCAGGAGCTGGCGATCACCACGGTGTTCGTCACCCACGACCAGGAGGAGGCGCTGTCCACCGCCGACCGCGTCGCGGTGATGCGGGACGGCCGCCTCGAACAGTGCGCCGGCCCTGCCGAGTTGTACGACACCCCGTCGACGCCGTTCGTCGCGGAGTTCGTCGGCACCATGAACCGGCTGCCGGGGCGCGCCTCGGGCGACGGCAGCGTGGAGGTGCTCGGCCAGCGGCTGCCGGTGCGCGGCGACGCGGGCACGGCGGGCGCGGTCGATGTGCTGGTACGCCCCGAGGCGGTGGACGCCACCGCCGACGAGGACGGTTCCGCGCGGGTTACCGCCACCGCCTTCCACGGCGCGGTCACCCGGCTGACGGTGGCGCTGGCCGACGGCACCACGGTCAAGGCCGACATCCCCAGCCACCGCGCGTCCGGCCTGGCGGCGGGCGCCTCGGCGACCGTGACGCTGCCCGAGCGGCCGGTACTGGTGGAGGCGCGCGCCGCATGACCCTGGCAGCGGTTCTCTTCGACATGGACGGCACGCTGGTGGACACCGAGGACGTGTGGTGGCAGGCGGTCGCCGACACCGCGTCCGACCTCGGCTACCGGCTGTCCGGGCGGGACCTGCCGGATGTGCTGGGCCGCCCGGTGGAACACACCGCGGACCACCTGCTGCGCGTCACCGGCACCGACCGCGAACGCGCCGCGCTGGCCGCGGAGTTGGACGGCCGGTTCGCCGAGCTGGTCGGCAGCGACATCCGGCCGCGCCCCGGCGCGCTGGCGCTGCTGGACGCGCTACGGGCGCAGCGGCTGACCACCGCCCTGGTGTCGGCCTCGCCGCGCCGGGTGGTGGACATGGTGCTGCGGGTACTGGGCCGTGACCGGTTCGCGGTGACGGTCTCGGCGGACGACACCCCGCGCACCAAGCCCGCGCCCGACCCCTACCTGGCCGCGGCCCGACAACTCGGCGTGGACCCGGCGCACTGCGTGGCCGTGGAGGACACGCCGACCGGCGTGGCCTCAGCGGAGGCAGCGGGCTGCCAGGTACTGGCCGTACCGTCGGCGGTACCGATTCCGGAGGCGCCGGGCCGCACGGTGTTGCCGTCCCTGGAAGGGGCGGGGCCGGAGCTGCTGCGTTCGCTCATCCCGAGCCCGCGGTAAGGGCGTAGGAGGCGGGGAAGGCGTACCGGTGGTGGGCGGGGAGAAGCACCGTCTCAGCCGGCAACGACGAGCAGCACCCCGCATACCAACACAAGAACGCTGCCCGCGGCGATGAACCCGTACTCCAGCCCCACCCGCTCCCGCCGGTGCACAACGACGCTACGCGGATCAGCGGGATCGTAGGAAACCAGCACGGTCTCCCCGTCAAGCAGACGCAACCGCCGACTGGGCGGCACGGGACTGACGATCTCCACCACCCGCCCGTCGGAGGTGGCGAACTGCAACGACGGTCGCGGTGGCCAGGGTTCACCGGAGACATCCCCAGGCGCGCGCTTGACCAGCGCCCTGGCCACCTCGCCGAACCGGCGAACCCGGCGGACCTCGCGCAGTCCAACCGCTCCGGCCAGCGCGGCAAGCACCCCGCAGACGCCCGTGATTCCGGCGAACACCGCCACCACCACGCCTGCCTCCAACGGTTGGCTCTCAAGGGTCGAAGCGGTAGCCCATCCCCGGCTCGGTGATCAGATGCCGGGGGCGGGACGGATCCGGCTCCAGTTTGCGGCGCAGCGCCGACATGTAGATCCGCAGGTAGTTCGTGCGGTCCTCACGCCCGGGACCCCAGACGTCGCGCAGCAGCTGGGCACCGGTCAACAGTCTGCCCGGATTGCGCAGCAGCGGCACCAACAACCGCCACTCGGTCGGCGTGAAGTGCAGCGGCTCGCCCTCCCCCGAGCTCGGCACGGCGGTGTAGGAGTCGAGGTCGACGGTGAAGTCGGCCACCTCCACCGTCTGCCGCCGTAATGGCGCGGTGGCCGGGCGGCGCAGCACGGCGCGCAGCCTGGCCAGCAGCTCATCCATGGAGAACGGTTTCGTCAGGTAGTCGTCGGCGCCCGCGTCCAACGCCTCGACGGTGACCGCCGGTCCGCTGCGTCCGGACAGCACGATGATCGGCGCGGAACTCCAGGCCCGCAGGCCCTCGATCACCTCGACACCGTCCACGTCGGGCAGGCCCAGGTCGAGGACAACCGCGTCCGGTGGGCAGCGCGAGGCCAGGCGCAGCGCGGTGGTGCCGTCCGGCGCGGTGGCCACCGCGTAGTGCCGGGCCTTGAGGTTGATGCCGAGGGCGCGCAGCATCTGCGGCTCGTCGTCGACGATCAGGACGCGCCTCATGCCATCACCTCGTCCCGCACCGGGTGCGCGGCGGGCAGCGAGACCACCATGGTCAGCCCGCCGCCAGGGGTCTCCTCCGGGGTGAGCGTGCCGCCCATCGCCTCGGTCAGGCCCCGGGAAAGCGCCAGGCCCAGGCCGAGACCGGCGCTGTTGTCGGTGTCGCCCATGCGCTGGAACGGCTCGAACGCCCGCTCCCGCTCGGCCGGTTGGAGGCCGGGGCCGCGGTCCACCACCCGTATCTCCACCCAGGGCCCCAGCGCGCTGGCGCTGACCGACACCGGCTTGCCGGACGGCGAGTGGCGTACCGCGTTGGCCACCAGATTGGCCAGCACCCGTTCCAGCAGCGGCGGATCGGCGAGCACGTCGGCCGCCTCCTCAAGTCCCGGGGCGAGCACCGGAACCGAACTTTCCGGCAGGGTGTCCAGGGCCAGCGGCAGCACCTCCGCGGGCGCGGTCGGCCGCAGCCGCAGGGTGAGCGCCCCGGCCTGGAGCCTGCTCATGTCGAGCAGGTTGTCCACCAGCCGGTTGAGCTTGGCCAGCGACTCCTCGGCGGTGGCCAGCAGTTCCTCGCGGTCCTCGTCGCTGAAGTCCACGTCCCGGCTGCGCAGCCCGCTGACCGCGGCCCAGCCGCTGGCCAGTGGGGTACGCAGATCGTGGCTTACCGCGGCCAGCAGTGCGGTGCGCATCCGGTCGGCGGCCTTGACCGGCTCGACCTCGGCGGCGGCCTCTGCCAGCCGGGCGCGCTCCAGCGCCGCCGCCAGATGGGCGGCGAAGGCGGTCAGCACACGGCGCTCGGAAGCGGCCAGGGCGCGTCCCTTGAGCAGCAGCAGGCTGTCCGGACCGATCGGGATGCTCAGGTCGGCCTCGCCGCTCGGGCACGTGGGCTCGTCGCCGGAGCGCCGCACCAGGACGGCTGACGCCATGCCGAAGGTCTCCCGGGTCAGGTTGAGCAGCGCGGAGACGGCCTGGTCGCCGCGGAGGATGTGCCCGGCGAGCGAGGAGAGCGTCTCCGCCTCGGCGGTGGCGTTGGCCGCGCGCCGGGACAGCCGCAGCGAGCGGTCCACGATGGCGGCGACGATCACCGCGACCACGGTGAACGCGGCCAGCCCCAGGATGTTGTTGGGCTCGGCGATGGTGAACTCGCCGATGGGCGGGATGAAGTAGTAGTTCAGCAGCAGCGAGGCGCTGATCGAGGCGAGCACCGCGGAGACCACCCCGCCGATGCACGCCACCGCGACCACGGTGGTCAGGAACAGCAGCGTCTGACTGGTGAGGTTGAGGTGCAGCGGGTGCGAGGCGGTGCGCAGCAGCACGGTCAGCAGCACCGGCAGGACGATCCCGGCGACCGGTCCGGCCACCCGCCGGGAGACCGGCAGCGAGTTCCCGGGCAGCGGCAACACCCGTCCGCCGCCGGCCCGTTCATGGGTCACCATGTGGACATCGATGTCGCCGGACAGTTCCACCGTGGTCTCGCCCACACCCTGTTCGGCCAGCAGGCGGCGCAGCCGACTGCGGCGACTGGTACCGACGACGAGCTGGGTGGCGTTCTCCGCGCGGGCGAACTCCAGCAGCGCGGTGGGCACATGGTCGCCGACGACCGAGTGGAAGGTGCCGCCCAGGCTCTCCACCAACTGCCGCTGCCGGGCCAGCGCGGCCGGTGAGGAGTCGGTGAGGCCGTTGCTGCGCACCACGTGAACGGCCAGGAGATCACCACCGGAGGAGCGCGTGGCGATCCGGGCTGCCCTGCGAATAAGCGTTTCTCCTTCAGAGCCGCCTGTGAGCGCGACGACCACTCGCTCCCGCGTCTCCCACACCTTGCCGATGCGGTGCTCGTAGCGGTACTTCTGCAGCGCCTCGTCGACCCGTCCGGCGACCCACAGCAGCGCCAGCTCGCGCAGCGCGGTCAGATTGCCGATCCGGAAGTAGTGCGAGAGCGCGGCGTCGATCTTCTCGGGCGGATAGATGTTGCCGTGCGCCATGCGGCGGCGCAGCGCCTCGGCGGGCATGTCCACCAGTTCGATCTGTTCGGCGCGGCGGACGATCTCGTCGGGCACGGTCTCCCGCTGCGGCACGCCGGTGATCTTCTGCACGACGTCGTTGAGCGACTCCAGATGCTGGATGTTGATCGTGGTGACCACGTCGATCCCGGCGGCCAGCAGTTCCTCGATGTCCTGCCAGCGTTTGGCGTTGCGCCCGCCGGGCACGTTGGTGTGCGCGATCTCGTCGATCAGGGCGACCTCGGGGCGGCGCTCCAGCACGGCGGGCAGGTCCAGCTCGGTGAAGTCGGCGCCCCGGTAGGCGCGTTGGGCCCGGGGAATGACTTCCAGGCCGTCCAGCATCTTCTCGGTGTGCGGACGGCGGTGGCATTCGGCGAGCGCCACCACCACGTCCTTGCCGCGTCCGGCGCGGCGCCGTCCCTCGTCCAGCATCCGGTACGTCTTGCCCACTCCGGGCGCCGCACCGAGGAAGACCTTCAGCTTGCCGGGTGGGACGGCGCTGTGCACCACCGGGAGCCCCTCCTTGTGTTGTCAGGCGTCGTGCCGCCCTTGTGCCGTCAGTCGTCGTGCCGCGCGGGAGGGCCGGTTCCGCTGGCACTCGTGGCGTGCTGCCCGTCGTTCGTAGAGTGCTGCCCGGGTACGCCCATCACCGTTGCCGTTAGCGGGGTCCTTACACGATGACGTGACTCCTTGACGGCGCCTTGACGCGATACGGCCGATAGGGTGAGGGACGGAGCGCCGGGAAGTCTGGTCGGCCGGGACGGGAAGTTCCGAGATCTCGGTCAGGAGCGAAGGCGTGCACGGTGTTGGGACGGTCCTGTTCCTGGTGGTCCTGGCCACCGTGGTGGCGACCGGCGCCAGACGTTGGAGTATCCCCCGCGCCCTCCCTGTTGGTGGTGGCCGGACTCGGTGTGGCGATGCTGCCGGGGGTGCCGCAGATCAGGGTGACGCCCGACGTCATCGGCCTGGTGGTGCTGCCGCCGCTGCTGTACGCGTCCGCCGAGGAGATGTCCTGGCGGGTGGAGCACGCCCGCGAGCGGCTCGGCGAGGAGGAGCGGGACCGCACGACGGCGGACGCGTATCGTCAGTTGCGTATCGACGTCATAGCGGTCGAGACCGCCGAGTTGCGGCGGCTGTACGACATCAACCGGATCAGCGACACCACCCGGCGGCGCGTCCAGCGCCGCCTCGACCTGGAGGAAGCCCGACTGGGCGAGGGCTGACCCCGACCCCGGCAGCCGTCGACCCGGCCCGGCACTCCCCGATCCGTACCGCCGCCGTCCGGTTGCCGCCCAGCTGACCTGGGGAGTCTACGAAGGTGACCACCGTCCCGAAGCTCACCAAGCCCCGCCGCCGCAGCCCCGGCGCGACGCGGCGCCAGGACATGCCGCCCCGGGACGCCCGCCACCGGCCCTCGCTCGCCTCGCCCTGGTGGCGCGGGGCCGCCGCCGTCGCCGCCGGAGCACTGCCCGCCTTCGCCTTCCCGGCGCCCGCCCTGTGGTGGCTGGCCTATGTCGCCCTGGTACCGCTCACGCTGCTGGCTCGCTCGGCGCCCACCCGGCGCCGCGGAGCGCTGGACGGCTGGCTGGGCGGAACCGGGTTCATGATCGCCGTGCACCACTGGCTGCTGCCCAGCCTCAGCGCGTTCATCGTGGTGATCGCCGCGCTGCTCGGACTGATGTGGCTGCCCTGGGGCTGGCTTACGCAGCGGCTGCTCGGCGGGACACCCGGGCTCGGGAGCGTACTGGCGGCGCTGGTGCTGCTGCCGTCGGCGTGGCTGCTGGCCGAGATCGTCCGCTCCTGGCAGTACCTCGGCGGTCCATGGGGGCTGCTGGGAGCCAGCCAGTGGCAGGTACCGGCCGCGCTACGGCTCGCCTCCGTGGGCGGGGTGTGGCTGCTGAGCTTCCTGCTGGTGGTGGTGAACACCGCGGTCGCGGTGCTGGTCGCGGTGCCCCCGGCGCGCCACGCGGCGGTGGCGGCGCTGCTGGCCGTGGCGCTCGCCGGTACGGCGGTGTGGTTCTGGGTGCCCGCGGCACCGCGCACCGGTGCCGTACGGGTCGCGGTGGTGCAACCGGGGGTGATCGAGAACCCCATGGACCGGTTCGACCGCAGCGCGCAACTTACCGCCCAACTGGCCGGAACGCATCCCGATCTCGTGGTGTGGGGGGAGAGCAGCGTCGGCTTCGACCTGACCGCGCACCCGGCGCTGAGCGCACGACTGGCCGCGCTGTCCCAGCGGGTCGGAGCCGACCTGCTGGTCAACGTGGACGCGCAGCGCGCCGACGGCCGCGGCATCTACAAGACGTCCGTACTGGTGGGTCCCGGCGGCCCGACCGGGCAGAGCTACGACAAGATGCGGCTGGTGCCGTTCGGCGAGTACATCCCGCTGCGCTCCGTGCTCGGCTGGGCCACCAAGGTCGGCAAGGCGGCCAGCGTCAACCGGCACCGCGGCACCCACCAGGTGGTGATGGACGTCGGTGCGCTCCGCATCGGCCCGCTGATCTGCTTCGAGACGGCCTTCCCCGACATGAGTCGCCATCTGGCCGACATGGGCGCCCAGTTGCTGGTGGCGCAGTCCTCCACCTCGACCTTCCAGCACAGTTGGGCACCGGCCCAGCACGCCTCGCTGGCGGCGCTGCGCGCGGCGGAGACCTGGCGGCCCATGGTGCACGCCACGCTCACCGGCATCAGCGCGGTCTACGACGCCCGCGGCGGCGAGGTCGGCCCCCGGCTCAGCACGTCGAGCAGCGCCGCCCACGTCTACACGGTTCCGCTGTCCAACGGCCGCAGCCCGTACGACCGGTTGGGCGACTGGGTGATCGAGCTGTCGATCGGTCTGCTGGTGCTGAGCGGCTGCTACGAGGGGTACCGGGCGGTCAGGAGGACTGCTGCAGGGCGGCGGTGACGATCCGCTCGCACAACTCGTGGGTCAGCAGGTCGCCTTGGGCGCTGAGCACCCTGCCGGTGCGCACCGAGTCCAGGAAGGCGAGGGTGATCTGCTCGATGCCGCGCTGACGGGCCACCGGCACCCAGTCACCGCGCCTGCGCAGGCTCGGCTGCCCCTTGTGGTCGATGATCTCCGCGAGATTGATCACCTGGCGCTTGCTGTCCTGGCCCATCACCTCCAGGACCTCCTCGCTGGAGCCGCTCATCCGGTTCATGATGCCGAGCGCGGTGAAACCGTCGCCGGACAGCTGCAGCACCACATGGTGCAGCAGACCGCCTTCGGACCGGGTGCGGATGTCGATCTGCTCGATCGTGCCGGGGGCGAGGAAGCGCAGGGTGTCGACGACGTGGATGAAGTCGTCGAAGACGAACTCCCGTGCCGGAGCGGCGAGTCCGACCCGGTTCTTCTGAAGGACGATCAGGTCGCGCGGATGGTCGAGGCACTGCGCGTAACCGGGCGCGTAGCGGCGGTTGAAGCCGGTCATCAGGCTCACCCCGCGCTGCTCCGCACGGCGCACCAGCGCTTCGGCGCCCGCGTAGTCGTCGGCCAGCGGCTTGTCGACGTAGACCGGGACCCCGGCGTCGACCAGCGCCCCGGCGATCTCGGCGTGCACCGCGGTGGGGGCGTGTACGAAGGCGGCGTCGAGGCCCTGGTCGATGAGCGCGCGCAGATCGGTGTACCGGTGGTCCGCCCGGATGCGGTGGCTGTCGCCGATCCGGTCGAGCGTGGCACGGCTACGGGTGTGCAGGTGGGGGTCGACGCCGGGCAGTGCGGTGAGCACCGGCAGATAGGCCTTCTGCGCTATGTCACCGAGGCCGATGACGCCGACCTTGAGCGGCCTGCCTGTTGGTGCCACTGGTCGTCT
Organism: Streptomyces silvisoli; assembly: GCF_029269905.1. NCBI lineage: Bacteria > Bacillati > Actinomycetota > Actinomycetes > Kitasatosporales > Streptomycetaceae > Streptomyces > Streptomyces silvisoli. The sequence goes on from NZ_JARJBC010000013.1 coordinate 177,314, forward strand.
CCCGTGTCCGGCGGTACGGATCTTCCCTTCTGAGCAGCATATGTGCCCTGCCCGGCGGCGGTACGGGGCAGGGGCGGCGGGCGGAGCCGACCGCGGCGCGCCGCGGAAAATACCAGGAAGTCTGGCCGTCGGCCGCGCCATGATGACGACCATGACAGCGATAGAGCGAACCGATACGCCCACCACCGCGGACGAGCGCACCACCTTGGAGGCGATGCTGGACTACCACAGGGCGACCCTGGCGATGAAGTGCGAGGGACTGTCCGACGAGCAGTTGCGCACCGCCACCGTTCCGCCGTCGGAACTGACGCTGCTCGGCCTGGTGCGGCACCTGGCCGAGGTGGAGTGCGGCTGGTTCCGCAACGTGCTGGGCGCGGAGGACGCCAAGCCGCTCTACTACTCCGACGAGGACCGGGACGGCGAGTTCCACGACCTCGACAGCGCGGACACCGAGGAGGCCTTCGCCACCTGGCGGGAGCAGATCGACCGCGCCAGGCGACTGGCGGCGGCGCACTCGCTGGACGACACCGGGACCCGCCGGGGCGGCGGCACGTACTCGCTGCGCTGGATCTATGTGCACATGATCGAGGAGTACGCCCGGCACAACGGGCACGCCGATCTGATCCGCGAGCGCATCGACGGCGTCACCGGGGAGTAGGGCGGCCACCACCGCCGCGCGGCCCACGATGCCCGCGCGGACGTGTACGCGGCGCGGGGCGCCGATCACCCCTGCGGGGAATGGCCAACCGCCGTGCCACGGGCCAGAGTTGGGCAGGTGCGCCGATTTCCCGCAATGGTCGTCATCGCGGCGGCGGCCGCCCTGCTCACCGGCTGCGTCAACGTCTCCGAACGGCCCGACCCGCCGGGCCGTCCGGCGGCGCCGCGGCTACCGGCGATGATGCGGATCGCACCACAGCCCGCCCGCGAGGAGCTGACCACCACCGAGCCGACGCCGGGGGCTTCCCCCTCCCCTCCCGCCCACCCCGCCTCCGCCACACCGACCCCGGCGCCCCACGGCCGGGCCGGTGACGGGGCTGGTGGCGCCGCCATGGCCGAGCCACCGGGCGGGGGGCAACCGGGGGCGCCCGCGGGAGACTTGGGGTCTCCCCCGGCCCCCGCGCTCCCCCCACCCCCCGTGCCGCCGCGTGCCGCGCCGCGGCTGCACCCGCGACCGGCGCCGCCTCCCCCGCCGCCGACGCATCACGACGAGCCGGCACCGGCGGCGCCGCCGGTGAGGCAACCCGCCGGGAGCGGCGGTGTCTGCGGGCTCGGCGAGACCTACGGCCGCTGGGCGACGGACAGCCCAGCGGACCGCATCTGCCGCCAGACCTACGGCAGATGACCCCGGGCTAGCGCGGATGGTCCGGTCCGGCGGCCCCGGCCAACCGCAGCTCCAACCGGTCGAGCGCGGCGCGGATCCCGTCCCCGTAGGCGTCGTCGGAGAGCGCGTCGGAGGTCTGCCACGCTCTGCCGAGGTAGTCACGCGCTATGTCGTTCCTGCCCAGCTTGTGGTAGTCCGAGGCCAGATTGAGATACAGCGACGGGTAGAAGCCGCGGATCGAGAGCACATGGCCGTGCCATGCGACATCGTCCCGGTCGATCTCGTTGGCGGCGCCCAACGCCCGCAGGTCCCAGGCCAGTTCGTCCTCCGGATCGTCCTGGGTGTCCGCCATGTAGTGGGCGAGGGTGCAGCGGTGCAGCGGTGATCCGTCCTCGGCGATCTCCTGCCACAGCGTGGCGAAGCGACTGCGCGCCTCCTCGCGGTCGCCACCGTGCAGCAGCATGATCACTTGCCCGATGCGGGTGGTCATCTCGTCCGGCATCGTCGCCTCCCGTGGTCGCGCGGTTGCCGTGTGTCGTGGTTACGACGCTAGCGGGAGGGTCTGACAATCACCGTGAAAGGCGAGACCGCTGAGGCGGTGAACGGGGCACCGTGGAATTGCGCGGTCGGACCGGAGCGCGCAATTCCGTCGCGCCGACAGCGAGGAGCGCAGCCATGAAGCGGCATGTGACCGGCACCTTCACCTTCTCCGGATGGGCGCAGGACACCTCGGCGGAGGCCGAAGGCGGTACCCGGCTCGCCCGGGCCTCGGTGGCCAACACCTTCACCGGCGCCCTGGAGGCGTCCGGGGTGGTCGAGTACGCGCTCGCCTACACCGGTCCGACCGAGGGCGTCTTCTGCGGCTACGAGCATCTGACCGGTTCGGTGGAGGGCCGCCGGGGCTCCTTCGTGATCGAGCACCGGGGGCGGTTTGCGGGCGGCGCCGTGCACTGCGCCCTGACGGTGGTCCCCGGTTCCGGCAGCGGCGAGCTGGCCGGGATCACCGGGGGCGGCAGCTTCATCGCCCGGCACGGCGAGCCCAGCACCACCTACGCCCTCGACTACGGCCTGGGCTGACGCCTCGCACCGCGCCGGGCACCAGCCCCTGGGCGGTGCGGCTACTTGGCGGGTACGCCGAGGTCGGGGAGCCGCCAGTCGATCGGCGGGTGGCCCTGGGCCGCCACGGCCTCGTCGATCTGGGTGAACGGGCGGCTGCCGAAGAACTTCTTGGCCGACAGCGGCGACGGATGCGCGCCCTGCACCACCACGTGCCGCTCGGTGTCGATCAACGGCAGCTTCTTCTTGGCGTAGTTGCCCCACAGTACGAACACCGCCGGGTCGGGACGCTCGGCGACGGCCTTGATCACGGCGTCGGTGAACTTCTCCCAGCCCTTGCCCTTGTGCGCGTTGGCCTCGCCCTCGCGTACCGTCAGCACCGCGTTGAGCAGCAGTACGCCCTGGCGTGCCCAGGGCATCAAGTATCCGTTGTCCGGTACCGGATGCCCCAGTTCGGCCTGCATCTCCTTGAAGATGTTCCGCAGCGACGGCGGGGTCTTCACCCCGGGCCGCACCGAGAAGCACATCCCGTGCGCCTGGCCCGCCCCGTGGTACGGGTCCTGCCCCAGGATCAACACCTTGACCTGCTCGTACGGCGTCGCCTCCAGGGCGGCGAACACCTCGTCGCGGGGTGGGAACACGTTGTGCTGGGCGCGCTCCTTCTCGACGTACTCGGTGAGCTCCTGGAAGTAGGGCTTGTCCAACTCCTCGCCGAGGACGGCCTGCCAGGACTCGGGCAGCATGCTGGGCACGTCAAGGACCTCCGGTGCGTGTTCCGTTACTCACCACAGAACGTACCGGCACCCACTGACAACGGCGCCGCCGCGCCCCCAACGGTGAGGGGGCGGTACCCGGCGCACCGCCCCCTCACCCGCCCAGGTGGCGGCCGCTCAGGCCACTCCGGCCTGGAGGAACAGGCCGCCGTCCACCACCAGCGTCTGGCCGGTGACCCAGCCGGCCTGGTCGGAGAGGAGGAACGCGGCGGCGCCCGCGATGTCCTCCGGTACGCCGAGCCGCTTGAGCGGGTATCCGGCCGCCGCCTCCTCCTCGCGACCCTCGTAGAGGGTCGCGGCGAACTTGGTCTTGACGACGGCCGGGGCGATGGCGTTGACCCGTACGCCCGGTGCCAGTTCGGAGGCGAGTTGCAGCGTGAGGTTGATCAGCGCCGCCTTGCTCATGCCGTAGGCCCCGATGAACGGCGACGGGGCGAGTCCGGCGACCGAGGCGATGTTGACGATGGCGCCGCCGTGCTCCTTCTGCCAGGCCTTCCAGGTCTGCTGGGCGAAGCCGAGCGCGGAGATGACGTTGGTCTCGTAGACCTTGCGGGCCACCGCGAGGTCGAGTTCGGCGATGGGCCCGAACACCGGGTTGGTTCCGGCGTTGTTGACCAGGAAGTCGACCCGGCCGAAGGCCTCCATGGTGCGGGCCACGGCTTCCGCTTGGTGGTCCTCGTCGTGTGCCTTGCCCGCGACGCCGATCGCCCGGTCGGCGCCGAGTCGGTCGACGGCCTCCTTGAGGGCGTCCTCGTTCCGTCCGGTGACGCACACCCGGTCGCCGCGGGCGACGAGTGCCTCGGCGACGCCGTAGCCGATACCGCGGCTGGCGCCGGTGACGATCGCGACCCGGCCGCTGTCTGGCTGAGTGGTCATGGTGCTGGGTGCCTTTCCCTCGCGTCTGCTGTGTGTGCGCCGTTGTCAGTCGAGCGGGCCGCCGGCGACGTAGAGCACCTGGCCGGAGACGAATCCGGCCTGGTCGCTGGTGAAGAACGCGATGGCGTTGGCGATGTCCTCGGGCTGGCCGACCCGCTGGACCGGGATCTGGCTGGCGGCGGCCTTCTGGAAGTCCTCGAAGTCCATGCCGACGCGGGCGGCGGTGGCGGCGGTCATGTCGGTGGCGATGAAGCCGGGCGCCACGGCGTTGGCGGTCACGCCGAACTTGCCGAGTTCGATGGCCAGGGTCTTGGTGAAGCCCTGGAGCCCGGCCTTGGCCGTCGAGTAGTTGACCTGGCCGCGGTTGCCCTGGGCGGAGCTGGACGAGAGGTTGACGACCCGGCCGAACTTGGCGTCCACCATGTGCTTCTGCACGGCGCGCGTCATCAGGAAGGCGCCGCGCAGGTGCACGTTCATCACGGTGTCCCAGTCCGACGCGCTCATCTTGAACAGGAGGTTGTCGCGCAGCACACCGGCGTTGTTCACCAGGATCGTGGGCGCGCCGAGTTCCTCGGCGACCTTGGTGACGGCGGCCTCCACCTGTGCTTCGTCGGAGACGTCGGCGCCCACGGCGATGGCCCTTCCGCCCGCCGCGGTGATCTTCTCGACGGTGTCCTTGCACGCCGCCTCGTCCAGGTCCAGCACCGCGACCGCGCGGCCCTCGGCGGCCAGCCGCACGGCGGTGGCGGCGCCGATGCCGCGGGCGGCCCCGGTGACGATCGCGACGCGTTGCTCGGCGGACAGGGGCTGCTCGCTGGTGGACATCTGCTCTCCTCGCCCTAAGGTGCGGCGCCACATGTGAGCGACCGCTTAGTACGTCCCGTGCACGAAACCGTAGGAGGGTGGTGACCCACTGTCAACGGCCCGGCGTCAGATGTGGCTCAGGGCACGGGCCGACCGGGCCGTCGGCTCAGCGCACCAGCAGGTCGAGCAGCCGGTCCGCGTCGGCGGCCGGGTCCGCGGTCAGACCGGTGTGGATGGGGCCGGGCTGGACGACGGTGCTGCGCGGCGCGGTCAGCCAGCGGAACCGGCGGCCGGGGTCGTCGCCCGCCGCCTGCCCGGCCAGCTCCCCGCCCGCGCAGACGCACTCGACGGCGCGCAGCGCGGAGCGCACGGCGGCCACGTCGGCGTCCGGGTCGAGACAGCGCAGCCGTGCCTCGTCCAGGTGGATGCGGGCGGCGACGAAGGACCGGGCCCTGCAGTACACCAGGACACCGGCGTTGATCTGCTCACCGCGTTCGACCCGCGGGACGACGCGGACCAGCGCGTACTCGAAGACGTCACGGGCGGTCATCGGCCGTCCTCCTGCCGCGATCCGGCGGCCTTGCCCTCGACCCAGGTGCGCAGCCACTCCGGTGGCGCTTCGGCCTTCTTCGGCGGCGCGGACAGCCGGATCCGGTCGTGGATGGTGGCGGCCCGGTCGCCCAGCACGTCGGCGTAGGCGCGGCGCACCGCGTCGGCCGTGCCGAACCCCGGTTCGTCCAGCAGCCACTCCTGCGGGATCAGGGCGGTGACCTCGCGCAGCAGCGTCTCGGTGATCCGCGGTGCGAGTTCCGCGGCGGCCGCGGCCAGTTCGGCGGCGGTGACGAAGCGGGCGAGCGCGTGGTCGGTGGCGTCGTACGGCTTGGCGGCGGAGGCCTGCGCGCCCTTCCAGTTGTGGTGCCAGATCAGGGCGGCGCCGTGGTCGATCAGCCACAGTTCGCGGTGCCAGATCAGCATGTTGGGGTTGCGCCAGGAGCGGTCGACGTTGTTCACCAGCGCGTCGAACCAGATGACGCGTGCGGCCTGGCTCGCGTCCACCTCGAAGGCGATGGGGTCGAAGCCGACGGAGCCGGGCAGGAAGTCCATGCCGAGGTTCAGCCCGCCGCTGGCCTTGAGCAGGTCCTGTACCTCGGTGTCGGGTTCACCCAGCGCGATGACCGGGTCGAAGTTCAGCCGTACCAGCTCGGGCACCCGCAGTTCCAGCCGCCGGGCGAGTTCACCGCAGACGACCTCGGCGACCAGCGCCTTGCGGCCCTGCGCCGCACCGATGAACTTCGCCACATATGTACCCAGATCGTCGGCCTCGACGATTCCGGGCACCGATCCGCCCTCACGCAAGGGCGTGACATAGCGGATCGCGGTCACTTCAGGAAGCATTGGCCCAGGTTACTGGGCACAAGGGCATGCCTTCGACGGATATATGAGGTGCCCGGCGACGGCCGTTCTGCCATGGTCCGCTCATGGTCGCCTTCGACTCCGCGGAGTTTCCCAGCCAGTTGGCCCGTACCGGACGCTTCACCTATGGCGCGCCCCGCGCGTTCACCGTGTCACCCGACGGCGAGCGGGTGTTGTTCCTGCGCAGCCGGGCGGGAGATGACCCGGTCTGCTGCCTGTGGATGTACCAGGACGGCACGGAACACCTGCTGGCCGATCCCGCGGAGCTGGACGCGGGTGACGCGGAGCTGCCACCCGAGGAGCTGACCCGTCGCGAGCGGGCCAGGGAGCGCGCCGTGGGCATCGTCGGCTACGCCACGGACGCGGCCGTGCGCACCGTCGCCTTCGCACTGGGCGGACGGCTGTGGACGGTGGACACCGCTCACGGCACACCGCGTCCGGTGCGCACGGTCGGACCGCTGGTCGATCCGCGGCCGGATCCGACCGGCGCGCGCATCGCCTATGTGTGCGGCGGTGCGATGTACGTCGTGGAGCTGGACGGCGGTACGAACCGGATGCTGGCTCGGTCCGAGGGACCGCACATCGGCTATGGCCTAGCCGAGCACGCGGCGGCCGAGTCCATGGGGCGGTCACGTGGTTACTGGTGGGCGCCGGACGGCTCCCGGCTGCTGGTCGCCAGGGTCGATGAATCCGCCGTGCAGCGATGGTGGATATCCGATCCGGCCCACCCCGACCGTGCCCCGCGTTCCATGGCGTATCCGGTGGCTGGCACCGCCAACGCCGAAGTGACCCTGCACATCGTGGACCTGGCCGGCGGCCGCACCGAAGTGGCCTGGGACCGGGCGGCGTTCGAGTACGTCGCCGCCGCCGTGTGGGACGCGCACGGCCCGCTGGTCACCGTGCAGAGCCGGGACCAGCGCACGGTACGGGTGCTCGAAGTGGATCCGGAAACCGGTGCGACCGCGCTGGCACACGAGCAACGCGACCCCGCCTGGGTGCAGTTGGTGCCCGGTACCCCGGCGCGCACCGCGTCCGGCCGCCTGGTGCGTGCGGACGAGCGGGACGACACCCGGCGGCTGTCGATCGGTGACGGCGCGGTCACGCCCCCCGGACGGCAACTGCGCGAGGTGCTGGGCGTCAGTGGTGAACGGGTGCTGTTCACCGCGAGCGAGGAGCCCACCGAGGTGCACGTCTGGTCCCGTGATCCCGAGGAGGGCCTGACGCGGCTGAGCACCGAACCCGGAGTGCACACCGCCGCGTTGGGCGGCCGGACCGTCGTGCTGGACAGCCGTACGGCGGACGGCCGCGCGTTCACCGTGCTGCGCGACGGCCAACCGGTCGGCACTGTCGCCTCGTTCGCCGAACGGCCGGTGGTCACGCCCCGGATCAGCTGGCTGCGCACCGGGGAACGGGGCATCCGCACCGCGCTGCTGCTGCCGTCCTGGTACGCGCCGGGCACCCGGCTTCCGGTGCTGCTGTGCCCGTACGCCGGGCACGGCATGCAGCTCGCCGTGGCCACCCGCGACTGGTGGCTGTGCGAGGCGCAGTGGTTCGCCGAGGCCGGATTCGCGGTGGTCGTCGCGGACGGGCGCGGCACGCCCGGGCGCGGGCCGCGCTGGGAGAAGGCGTTCCACGGTGACAAGCTCAGTGCGGCTCTTGAGGACCAGGTCACCGCGGTGCTCGGGGCCGCCGAGCACTGCCGGGACCTCGACCTGACGCGCACCGCCATCCGCGGCTGGTCGTACGGCGGTTATCTCGCCGCGGCGGCTGTGCTGCGGCGGCCGGACGTCTTCCACGCGGCGGTGGCCGGCGCCGCGCCGTTCGACCAGCGGCTGTACGACACCCACTGGCAGGAGCGGTTCCTCGGCCACCCGGACGAGCAGCCGGAGAACTACGACCGCTGCTCGCTGATCGCCGACGCGCCGCGGCTGCGCCGCCCGCTGCTGCTGGTGCACGGACTCGCCGACGACAACGTGACCGCCGCCCACACCCTGCGGATGTCCGCCGCGCTGCTGGCCGCCGGGCGGCCGCACACCGTACTTCCGCTGTCCGGTGTATCGCACGCGGTGCTGGGCGCCCGGGCCGTCGAGCGGCTGCTGTTGTTCCAGCGGGACTTCCTGCGCGACGCGCTCGGCCGCACGGATGGCGCGGGCCGTTGAACGCGAGTGGCCCGCGAGCCGTATGGGAAGGGGCGTCGGAACGGCGCGCCGCCCGACGCACTTGGCGACAACCTCATCGAAGGACGTGACGCATGGACCACCAGACTTCCGGCTCCCCGGTATCCACCTCCCGCCGCACCGTGGTCGCGGCGGCCGGGGCCGTCGGCCTCGGCGCCGCACTGGCGGCGTGCGGCGGGTCCAACAACTCGGCCTCCTCCACGCCCTCCCAGGACAGCAGCAGCCAGGCGTCCGGCTCCTCGTCGGCAGCGGGTTCCTCGTCCGCACCGGCGGGTGGCAACGGCGGCGGCACCACGCTGGCGAAGACCTCGGAGATACCGCAGGGCGGTGGAAAGGTGTTCCCGGACAAGCAGGTGGTGGTGACCCAGCCGACCGCCGGAACGTACAAGGCGTTCACCGCGGTCTGCACCCACCAGGGCTGCACGGTCAACCAGGTGAAGAACGGCACCATCGACTGCCCGTGCCACGGCAGCAAGTTCCACATCGCGGACGGCAGCGTGGCCGAGGGCCCGGCCACCCAGCCGCTGGCGCCCACCAAGATCACCGTCGAGGGCGGTTCAGTGAAGCTGGCCTGACCCGCGCCAACTGGCCAGCAGGGCCTCGGTCGTGGTGACCGTCGCGACCAGCGCCAGGGTGTGCCGGAGCATAGCGGCCGCGTAGTCGGCGGGCACCCCGGCGACGGCGTCGGCGGGCACGACGGCCGTGTAGCCGCGATTGACGGCGTCGAACACGGCGTTGGGCACCGCGACGTTGAGCGATACCCCGGTGATGACGACGGTTCGGACGCCGAGGTTGCGCAGCAGCGCGTCGACCTCGGTTCCGGCCAGCGGCGACAGGCCGTGCAGCCTGCGGACGACGAGGTCGCAGGCGGCGACGGCGATCTCGTCGGCGAGTTCGGTGGCGGGCGTTCCGGCCAGTTGCCGCACCGGGCGGCGTTCGGCCGCCCGGAACAGCGGTGCGTTGCGGCTGGCGCCGAGGCCGTCCGGGCGACGCTCCGCGACGGCGTGCAGCACGGCCACTCCTGCGGCGCGGGCGGCGTCCGCCAGGGCTGCGACCCGGCCAAGCGTGCCGTCGGCGCGTACGGCGACGGCCAGCTCCGGCAGTGCGCTGCCGGGGCCCACGACGCCGCGCTGGCATTCGACGGTGAGCAGCGCGGTGTGCGCGGGTTCGACCAGCGCGGCCAGTGGTTCCCGTTCCGCCATGGCGTTCCTCCCGGCCCGACCTACCGTTATCCTGACGCTACGTCAGATTTCGTGGTGAGGGGAAGGCGTCGATGAGCACCGCACAGCGGCGCGGCCGCAGGATCATGATGTCGCCGCGGGAACTGGACAGTTACCTCGCCGGGCAGCGCACCTGCCGGGTGGCCACCGTCTCGGCGGACGGCACGCCGCATGTCAGCGCGCTCTGGTTCGCGTGGGACGGCGCCGCGCTGTGGCTGTACTCCCTGGTGCGCAGCCGCCGTTGGGCCCACCTGCTGGCCGACCCGCGGATCGCGGTGATCGTGGACGACGGCGAGGAGTACGGGGAACTGCGGGGTGTCGAACTCTGCGGCACCGTCGAGTTCGTCGGCGAGGCACCGCGCACGGGGGCGCCGTGCGCGGAACTCGCCACTCCGGAAGGGCTGTTCGCCGCGAAGCACTTCGGCCTTGCACGCATGCCGCACGACGGCCGCCACGGGTGGCTCCGGCTTACACCGGAACGCATCGTTTCATGGGACTTTCGCAAGCAGTGAGCCCTTCGGACTGATTTCTCCGGCTGGAGGGTGCGGGTTGTTGGGCGCCGCCGTCCGCACGATCCGGCCGTCGCGCGGGACGGCCATACGGCCGCCGAGCCCGCCGTCCGATCTGCTCGCCGTCACGGCGGGGTGGTTCTGGGGCACCCCAACCCCCGCGTGGGACCGGTCACACCCCGACACCTTCCCCCCGAAGGGCTACCGCTCGGCGCCCGCTCGGCGGAGGGCCTCCACCGCCGCCCTGATGGAAGGGCGGCGGTCCGCGTCGGCGCGCCAGGCCGCGTAGACGTGGCGGCGCATGGTGTGCCGGACCGGCACGATGCTGACGCCCTCCGGGACCGGGCCACGTCCCAGACGCGGGGTGATCGCGACCCCCAAACCGGCGGCCACCAGCGCCAGTTGGGTGTGGTGCTCCTCAGCCGCGTGCGCGATGCGCGGCTCAAGCCCCTTGCCCCGCAGGGTGAACACCAACCACTCGTGACAGAACTCACCGGGCGGCCAGCCGATCCAGTCGTCACCGGCGAAGTCCTCCAGGTCGCACCACTCCCGCCCGGCCAGCGGATGCCCACTGGGCACCGCCACATCGGCGACGTCGTCGAGCAGTTCGGCCTTGGCCAGTCCGTCCGGCAGCGGAAGGGGCTTGTTGTACCAGTCGAGCACCACCGCCAGGTCGATGTCACCGCGCATCAGCCGCGGCACCGCCTCCTGGGGCTCCATCTCCTCCAGATAGGGGCGCAGTTGCGGATGCTCGTCCCGCAGCGCGGCCAGCACCCGAGGGAACAGTCCGCGCGCCGCGGTCGGGAAGGCCCCGATGGCCAGCGTCCCGACCGGCGCCCCGCGGTGCGCCTCAAGGTCGGAGTGGGCCAGCTCGACCATGGACAGGATGCGGTCGGCGTGACCGGACAGCAGCCGTCCCGCATCGGTCAGCCGCACCCCGCGGCCGTTCTTGGCGAGCAGTTGCTGACCGGTCTCCCGCTCCAACTTGCCCATCTGCTGGGAGATCGCGGACGTGGTCACATGCAGCACGTCGGCCGCGGCGCTGACCGACCCGTAGGCGTCGATGGCGTGCAGGATACGCAGGCGCTCCAGACTCAACATATAAGAAACACTACGCCATCATTCTCACGAAAACTCACTTGTCCTAAGAGATGACCTCCCGGCATCCTGCTTGCCATGAGCGCCACCACGAGTTCCGCCGCCACCTCCGCCTCGCCCGCTTCCGGCTCCCCCACCGCCGCCTCCCCTGTGAGTGACCCCGCACCCCGCCGCCGTGCGGTGGACTGGCGGATCCGGTTCCTCGCGCTGGCGCTCATCTGGGGGTTCAGCTTCCTGTTCATCAAGGTGGCCACGGAGGCGTTCGCCCCGCTCCAGGTCACCCTGGGCCGGATGGTCTTCGGAACGGCGGTGCTGGTCACCGTGCTGGCCGTCAAGCGCCAGCGGCTGCCGCGCGCCGGGCGGGTGTGGGGCCATCTGCTGGTGGCCGCCTTCCTGCTCAACGCCCTGCCGTTCTCCCTGTTCGCCTACGCGGAGTTGACCATTCCGTCGACCTTGGCGGGCATCTGCAACGCCACCACCCCCCTGTTCAGCATGCTGCTGTCGGTGGTCGCGCTCGCCGAGGACCGGCCGACCCGGCGCCGCTTGGCCGGGGTCGGGCTGGGCTTCGCCGGCGTGCTGACGGTGCTCGGCGCCTGGCAGGGCTTCTCCGGGCAGGACCCGCTGGGCACCTCGCTCGCGCTGATCGCCTCGGCCAGCTACGCGGTCGGCTGGATCTACGTGCGCCGTACGCTCGCCAACACCGGCGAGTCCAGTCTGTCGCTGTCCGCCGGGCAGCTGGCCCTGGGCACCCTCCAACTGGCCGTGGTCACACCGCTGTTCACCTCGCCGCCCAGCTCGTTCCCGATCGCCTCGGTGCTCTCGGTGGTGGCGCTCGGCGCGCTGGGCACCGGCCTGGCGTTCCTGGTGCAGTACGGGCTGGTGCAGGAGGCCGGCCCGACCATCGCGACCATGGTCACCTATCTGGTCCCGGTGGTCGCCACGACGGCCGGTGTCTTCCTGCTGGGCGAACACCTCACGTGGAACGAGCCGGTGGGCGCGGTGATCGTGCTGATGGGCGCGGCCCTGACCCAGACCCGGTCACGCTGAGCGGCACACCGTCACCCGTACCGCAGTCCCCCGCCGGGCCGCGCCGCCAGCGCCACCGCCTCGGCCACGGCGTCGACCTCGCCCAAGGCCAGCGGTGAGACCGTCACCCGTACCCCCGGCCGGGAGGCCACCCGGTGCCGGGCGCCCGGAGCGGCCACCCAGCCGCTCTGCTGGAGCCGCAGCATCGCCCCCGTCTCGTCGGGCACCGGGACCCACACGTTCATTCCGCTGCGCCCATGGCTGGCCACCCCTCGTTCGGCCAGCGCGGCGACCAGGGCGTCCCGCCGCCGTCCGTACGAGGCCGCGACCGCCGCGGGGTCTACCGCGCCGGTCCGCCACAGGTGCAGCAGGGCGCTCTGCAGCAACTGGCTGACCCAGCCCGCGGCGAGCCGGTACCTGCCCTGCACCCGGTCGACGGTGGTCGGGTCGCCGGTGAGCACGGCGATCCGCAGATCGGGGCCGTACGCCTTGGCGGCGGACCGTACGACGACCCAGTGCCGGGTGCTGCCGCCCAGCGGATGCAGCGGCAGGTCGACGATGGCGTGGCCGTGGTCGTCCTCGACGAGCAGTACGTCGGGATGGGCGGCGAGGACCTCCCGCAGTGCGTGGGCACGGGTCTCGGTGACGGCCGCGCCGGTGGGGTTCTGCGCCCGGTCGGTGACGATCAGCGCGCGGGCGCCGGAGCGCAGCGCCCGCTCCACACCGCCAGGCAGCGGTCCGTCGTCGTCCACGGCGACCGGTACGGTCCGCAGTCCGAGCGCCGGGATCAGGTCGAGCAGGCTGCCCCAGCCGGGGTCCTCGACCGCGACCGCGTCGCCGGGCCGTAGATGGGCTCCCAGTACCCGCTCGATGGCGTCGAGGGAGCCGGAGGTGACGGTGACCGGACCGTCCGGCACACCGTCGGTGTCGAATCCGGCACGGGCAAGCGCGGCCAACTCCGGGTTGACGCCCGGCATTCCGTACAGCATGGGGTGCTCGGCGTTCGCCTTCGCCGCGGCGGCGAGAGCGTCGTCCAGCGGGGGCAGCAGCGCCGGGTCGGGGTTGCCGCTGGACAGGTCGCGGGCGCCGGGCGGCACCACCACGCCGAGTTCCTCGCGTGGTGTGCTGGCCGGGCGGTGCCGTACCCGGCTGCCGCGCCGGCCCGCCGTCTCGATGACCCCCCGGTCGCGCAGCAGCCGGTACGCGGCGGCGACCGTGTTCGGGTTCACCCCCAACCGCCCGGCGAGTTCCCGCAGCGGGGGCAGCGCCTGGCCGGGCTGCAACTCCCCGTCGCCGATGGCGCGTTCGACGTCGGCGGCGATCTCCGTAGCGCGCCGCCCAGTGATCCGATACTCTCCTAGCACAAACACCATTATGCACTAGTGCAAAGGAGGACGCGATGGCGGCCACCACCTCGTACCCGCGCACCGAGCGCACGGTGCCCACCCGCTCACCGGAGCGCGGTTCCTGGGACCGGGAGACCGTGCACTCGATACTGGACGAGGGCTACATCTGCCACCTGGGCTTCGTGCGCGACGGCGCGCCCGTGGTGCTGCCCACCCTCTACGCGCGGGTCGGTGAGCGTCTCTACGCACACGGTTCCACCGGCTCCCCCGCGCTGCGCGGCGCCCGGCAGGACGAGGGTCTGCCGGTCTGCCTCACGGTCACCCATGTGGACGGGATCGTGCTGGCCCGCTCGGCGTTCCACCACTCGATCAACTACCGATCGGTGGTGGTGCACGGCACCGCCCACCAGGTGACCGACCCGGCCGAGCGCGCCGAGGCGCTGGACGCGCTGGTCGACCACATCGTGCCGGGCCGCGCCGACGACTCGCGGCGCGCCAACGCCAGGGAGCTGGCCGCCACCGCCGTCATCCGCCTGGACCTGGCCGAGGTCTCGGCCAAGATCCGCACCGGCGGTCCCAACGACGACGACGCGGACCTGGAACTGCCGCACTGGAGCGGTGTCCTGCCGGTCACCCGTGGCTACGGGCCGCCGATCCCGGCCGATGACCTGGACCCGTCGATCGCCGTGCCCGCGTACCTCGGAGCCCGCCAGGAGAGTCGATGCTGATCCACCCCTGGGACGCGGCCCTCGGCGACGACGAGTGGCAGCACTGGCTCGGCGCCCACGACTTCGGCCAGCTCGCGGTCAACGGTCTTGACGGCGAGCCGCCGTTCGTCCAGCCGCTGCACTTCGCCTACGACCCCGAGCGTGCCGAGGTGGTCACGCATCTGGCCCGGCCCAATCCGATCTGGGCCGCGCTGGAAGCCGCCCCGCGCGTCACGCTGAGCGTGGTCGACGACTACGTGTTCATCCCCGGCCCCTGGCACGCCCCGGACGGCGCGCCGCCCGAGCACGGCACCCCCACCAGCTTCTACGCGGCCGTACAGCTGCTGTGCGTCGCCCACATCGTGGACGACGCACAACTGAAGGCCGAGCTGCTGCACCGGCAGTTGGCGCACTTCCAGCCGGACGGCGACTACGCCGAGGTCGCGCCGGGACAGCCGCCGTTCGGCCGGATGCTGCCCGGGATCCGCGGGCTGCGGCTCGAAGTCGCCGATGTCCGGGCCAAGTTCAAGTACGGCGGCAACAAGCCGCGTGCCATGCAGCAGCGGGTCACCGGTCTGCTGGCGCGGCGGGCCACCGGCCATGACGCGGCGGCCCGCGAACACCAGCTGCGCCGCCTCGCGGCGGCCCCGGAGGCTAGGAGCTGACCGCCTCCTCCTCGCGGGCGGCCCGGTGTACCGCCCACTCGGTGCGGGCGCCGCGGGTTTCGGCTATGGCCAGGGCGGTCACCGCGCCGATCAGGATCACGGTGCCCGACACCGTTGACACCGTGAGGCGTTCACCGAGCAGTACGACGGCGAGCGCTCCGGCGGCCACCGGTTCGATCAGGGTGAAGACCGAGGCGGTGGCCGCCCGCACCACCGCCGCGCCCGCGAAGTACAGCGCGTAGGCGAGTGCCGTGGGCACCGAGGCGAGATAGCCGAGCAGTGACAGCGCGCGGCCGACGTCGTGCACCTGCGGCCACAGGCCGTCCATGGCCGCGAGCGGCAGCAGGCAGACGGCGCCGACGGCGAACGCCCACATCGTGGTCGTCAGTGGATCGGTGCCGCCGCCCCGCCTGGCGGTCCAACGGGTGTGCAGCGTGATGCAGGCGTAGCCCGCGGCCGACAGCAGCGCCCAGCCCACGCCCGCCGGACGCACCGCGCCGGACGCACCGCCGTCGTCGGCGAGCAGCAGCACGGCCAGCCCGGCGAAGGCGCCGAGCACCGCCAACGCCCCGGCCCTGCCGAGCCGTTCGCCCATGGTGAGCCGGGCGCCGAGCGCGACCAGTACGGGACTCGCGCCCAGCGTGACCACCGTGCCGACGGCGAGTCCGGTGGACTGGACGGAGGCGAAGTACGCGCTCTGGAAGACGGTCAGCCCGACACCGGTGACCAGGATGCGGCGGACAACCCTGCGGCGCGGCTCGGCGACCGGGCCGGCGGCCGGACGACCGCGGCGGCCGATGGCCCGCACCGGGAGCAGCAGCACCAGGCCGCCGACGTAGCGCCAGAAGGACAGGGTGATGGGGCCGAAGTCGCCGACCCGGTAGAGCAGGGCGGCCGCCGCGCCCGCGGTTCCCCAGGCGGTGGCGGCGAAGGCGACGTAGAGCAGGCCCCGCCCGACGGGCAGGGGACGGCCGGCAGTCCGGCCGGACATGCGTGACACGTGCGTTCTCCAACGGAAGAGTCAGGTGGTCGCGTGATCCCGGGTGCGGGCGGCGACGACCCGCTCGGTCAGGTCCGTGACCCCGAGCCGGTCTTCCGTGGCTTCGCCACCCGCGCTAGGCGGCGGGAGGCGGGAGAACTGTCTGGTGCATGATCGCCACCCTAGGCGTGGCTCGTGGTGTCGGACAACCCCTTGTCCTGGGCCGGATCCGCCAGCGATCCGGCGACGGCATCGGTCGCGGCCTTCGGTGTGGCCGTCTGGGCGATGAACGCACCGGCCAACACCGCGGCGCCACCGGCCAGTTGCCAGCCACCCAGCTTCTCGCCGAGCAGGAACCAGGCCAGTACCGTCGCGATCACCGCCTCCAGGCAGGCCACCACGCCCGCGACCTGCGGGGACAGCCGGCGGATGGACAGCACTCCGGTCAGGTAGGCGACCACGGTGGCGACCAGCACCAGCCACGCCAGCAGCAGGATCGCGGGCACCGACTTGTCGCCGAGCGCCGCCTGGCTGGCCAGCACCCGCCAGTGCATCTCCCAGGGCCTGGCGACCACGGTGAGCAGCACGGCGCCGATCAGCAACCCGTAGGCGATGACCGCCAACGGGTCGACCGGGTCGTCCCCTTCGCTGCCGTGGTCGGAGAGGATGAAGTAGCCCACCTGGCAGCACGCGGCGCCGAGCGCGAGCAGCAGTCCGAGCGGGTCGAAGCTCAGCCCGTGCCACACCTCGACCACCGCGCCCAGGCCCAGCACGGCCAGTACCACGCCGATCGCCGCCGACCTGCTCACCGACCGCCGCTGGACGAACCGCACCCAGCCCAGCACCAGCGCGGGCGCCAGGTACTCCACGAGCAGTGCGACCCCTACCGGAACCCGGGAGAGCGCGGCGAAGTAGCAGGCCTGTACCCCGGCGACGGCCAACAGGCCGTAACCGGCAAGCAATCCGGGGCGGCGGCGCAGCACGTCCCGGTGGCGCAGCGCCACCGGGAGCATGACCACCGCGGCACCGGCGGCCCGGAGCCACACCACGTGCAGCGGCGCCAGCCCGGCCTCGATCAGCGGCTTGGCCGCGACGCCCGAACCGCCGAACGCGAGAGCCGAGGTCAGCGCGGGCAGCAGGCCGGATCTGCGCGCCGTCGTCCCCGATATCCCTTCCATCGGGTCATCATGTCAGCCCGCCAGGGTCGGCCCCTCACCCAGGTGCTCCAGCGCGGTGCCGTGCCGGGGCAGGGTGGCGGCCAGCCGGGCAGGGTCGAACCCGGCGGCCCGCAGCACCTCCACGGCCCGGCACTCGGGGTCGGCGGCGAGGGCGGCCAACAGGTCCACGCCGTCGGCGGCGGCAGCGCCGCGCGCCGTCGCGTGGTGCCCGGCCTCGTCCAGCGCGACGACGGCGGACGGGCTGCAGCCTGGTGCGATGTCCCTGGCCAGGACCGGCAGGGCGCCGGAGTCCTCGACGGTGCCGCGCCACTGCATGCCGTATCCGATGGTGCGCTGCACCAGGTACGCCAGCACCCGGGCGACCCGCGCGGTGCCGTCGGCGGTGCCGGCGGCGAGCGCCTCGCGCGCCCTCGGGTCGGACTCCAGCAGGGAGTGCAGCAGATGGGCGGTGTCCACCTGGCGGTCCCCGTCCCGGGAGGCACGCCGACGCGCGCTGGAGACCACCGACAGCAGTTCCACGCTCAACTGCGGTCCGCTTCTGGCGCTGGTGGGTTCTCCGGGACGGGTGTCGCTGTGCACGACTCTCACCCCATCAGGACATAGCGCCCGAAGCATCCACGCCGGGAGGCATTTGCCCATCCACCCCAAGAAGGGTACGAATGACCGCCGCCTCCTCCTCAGGGATGAGATTCACCGGCGCCGCCGTCAGGGCACGGGTGCGGCGAGCCGGGCCGCGACGGCGGTCACGGCCACAGCATCCGCCTCGTCCACCGCTCACCCTCGCGCACGTACCGCAGCCTGCGGTGGAACCGGTCGGGGCCGCTGTCGCCCTGGAAGAACTCGGCCTCGTCGGCGCGCAGCACATAGACCGTGTGACCGTCCGGTACGGCCCGCGGGTCCGCGCTGACGATCTCGCGGGCGTGGGCGCGGGCCCGCTGGTAAGCCGAATACGCGTCGGTGTCCGGGAGTTCGGCGCTCATCAGGCCGGTGAACCCGGCGGCCCGGGAGGGTTCGCTGCGGCCGAGGAAGTCCTCGCACGCGGCCTGCCGATCCAGTGCCGTGACCGGTCCGGTGGCCCGGATCTGGCGGCCGTGCCGCGGCCAGTACCAGTTCAGCGCCGCGTGGGGGTTGGCGGTCAGCTCCCGGCCCTTGCGGCTGGCGGCCTCGCTGGCGAAGACGAAGCCCAGTGCGCCCGCGTCGAGTTCGAATCCGCGCAGCATCAGCACGCGGGACGAGGGGCGCCCGGCCGCGTCGGCCGTACTGAGCGTCATCACATGCGGTTCCGGTACGGCGTCGTCGAGGGCGTCGGTGAGCCAGTCGGCGAACAGCGGCCCGGGCTCCGGCGGCGCCTGCCGGGGGTCGAACGCGGGCAGCGGTGCGGCCAACGCCGGTGTGCGGCGCAACCGTTCGCGCAGCGCTTCGTACTCCACCCTCGGCCCTCCTGACTCCGGTTCGCCACCTTGATCCTGTCACACCGCGGACCACGCGTTTCTGACGGGCAATCAGTATTGAGTATTCGCACCCGAGCGGCTACGTTCCGCGGCACCGCTGCCGCGATGCCACGCGGCACCCGAGGGACGCAGGGTGGTCACCATGGCCGAGGTCACCGCGGAGGCCCGCATCGCGGCTCCGGTAGCACGCGTTTGGCGGCAGCTGACCGACTTCGCCGCGTACGGGCGGTGGAACGCCACGCACAGCGGCTTCCCCAAGGGCGGCCCGGATCCACTGGCGGTCGGCGCGGTGTACGTGGAGAACATGAAGCTGATGGGCTTTCCCGCCGAAGTCACCTGGACGGTGGCCGAGTTGACACCCGAACGAGTGCTGTCCACCACGGGCACCGGGCCGATGGGCGTCAGCCTCGCCATGCGGTACGAGCTCGTCCCTGACGCCGACGAGACGACGGTCCGCGTCGACGGCAGCTTCACCGGCGCCGCGGTGTCGTTGATGGCGGGCAGGCTCAAGGACTCGGCGACCGGCGCCCTGAACGAGAGCCTGCGCGAACTGGCGGTCCTGGTGGAGTAGCCCTCCAGGACCGCCGGTTCCGCTGTCCCGCGCGGCGGGGACCGGTGGTGCCGGACCCCGGTGGAACCTCGACTACTGGTCGGCGGGCTCGTCGGCCAGGATCAGGTAGAGCTTCTTGCGGGCGTCGTTGACGACCGCCATCGCCTTCTCCCGCTGGGCGGGGGTACCGGTCGACCAGACCTGGCGGAATGCCTCGACCAGACCGAAGCCCGCCTGCCTGATCTCGTTCATCGCCTCCCAGTCGACGCCCCGTCCGGCCTCCTCCCAGGGCGCGTCAGGTCCGCCCTCGGCCTCGGCGCGGCCCGCGTCGGTGAGCGTGAACAGCTTCTTGCCGCCCTCGGTCGCGCTCTCGATCAGGCCCTCGTCCTCCAGGAGTTGCAGTGTGGGGTAGACCGAGCCGGGGCTCGGCTTCCACGCGCCGCCGCTGCGCTCGCCGATCTCCTGGATCATCTCGTAGCCGTGCATCGGCCGGTCCCTGAGCAGCGCCAGGATCGACGCCCGCACATCACCGCGCCGCGCCCGACCGCGCGGACCGCCGCGCCCTCGGCCATGCCCCCATGGCCCGCCGCCGAACGGCGGCCCGAACGGGCCGAAGGCCGCCCGCCGCTGCTCGAAGCCCTCCGTGCCCTGGGCGAGGCGCTCGCCGCCCGGTCCGCGGCACTCTCGTCCGTATCCGTGTCCGTGGGAACGCATGGTCGCGCTCCTTCCATGTCGATGGGTGTGCCGACGTGCGCGGATCGCGCACGAGGCTCGCAGATCCTTCGTTGATCTGTCGCGATGCTTCAACGATATATCGGTGACTGTCGGTCGGCAAGGCTCTTGTGCCAGCTTCCGTGAATTGGCCGTGTCCGGCGGCCGCCCGGGCCGGATACCGTCGCGATCATGAAGATCCGCATCGTTGACGCCTTCACCGCCCGCCCGTTCGCCGGCAACCCGGCCGGTGTCGTACTGCTCGACGCAGACGGGTTCCCGGACGAGGACCGCATGCGTCAGGTGGCCGCCGAGGTCAACCTGTCGGAGACCGCCTTCGCCTATCCGCTGCCGCCCGGCGCACCGGCGGACTGGGCGCTGCGCTGGTTCACCCCGGTGACCGAGGTCGACATGTGCGGCCACGCCACCCTCGCGACCGCGCACACCCTGCTGAGCACCGGCGCCGCGACCGGCATGATCCGCTTCACCACCCGCAGCGGCGTGCTACGCGCCGCGTCCGCCGACGGCGGCGCGGTCACACTGGACTTCCCCACCGCCCCGCTCGCCCCGGTGGAGCCGCCCAGCGCACTGCCGCAGGCGCTGGGCGCGCCGGTGCTCGGGGCCTACGACACCGGGCGGAACGTCGGTGACCTGCTGGTCGAGCTGCCCGACGAGTCGGCGGTGCGCGAGCTGTCCCCCGACCTGGCGGCGATCGGCCGACTCCCGCACCGCGGTGTGATCGTCACCGCCGCCGCGCGGGACCGGACCGGCGGCTACGACTTCGTCTCCCGGTTCTTCGGCCCGGCCGTGGGCATCCCCGAGGACCCGGTCACCGGCAGCGCCCACACCGCGCTCGCCCCGTTCTGGTCCGCACGCCTCGGCCGTACCGAACTGACCGGACTCCAGGCCTCCGCCCGTACCGGCCTGGTGCGCACCGCGCTGCACGGCGACCGCACCCTGCTCACCGGCCACGCGGTCACCGTCATCGAGGGTGACCTGCTGGCCTGACGCGCGTGCCGGGGGCCTCGCGCCCCCGGCACGCTCACTTCGTCGGCAGCCAGCCCACCTTGCCCGCCAGCAGCACGTAGCCGACGAAGGCCACGGTGTCGATCAGCGCGTGCGCCGCCACCAGCGGTCCCACCCGGCCCCAACGGCGGTACAGCAGCACGAAGATGACGCCCATCACCATGTTGCCGACGAACCCGCCGATGCCCTGGTAGAGGTGGTACGAACCGCGCAGCACCGCGCTCACCGCCAGCGCCGCGCCCGACCGCCAGCCCAACTGGTCCAGCCTGCGCAGCAGATAGCCGACGACGATGACCTCCTCGACCACCGCGTTCTGCACCGCCGCCGCGATGAGTACCGGAATCCGCCACCACACATCGGGCAGCGACTCCGGCACCACGGTGAGGTTGACCCCGGCCGCCCGCGCGCCCAGGTAGAGCGCGAGACCGGTACCGCCGATGCCCGCCGCGACGAGCGCGCCCCATGCCAGGTCGAAGCGCGGCCGGCGCAGGTCGAAGCCGATCGACCGCATCCCGACGCCCTCCCTGGCCAGCAGATGCGCGACCAGCGCGACCGGGACAAGCGCGGTCCCCACCGTGAACAGCTGCCACGCCAGGTCCAGCCAGGGCCGTCCGGGCGCCTGGGTGCCGACCAGGGTGGCCGCCTGGTTCCGCAGCGCACCGGGCTTGGTGATCGATCCGGTGAAGCTGATGAGCGCGCTGACCGCGCTGGCGCCCAGCGAGAGGGCCAGCACCAGCAGGGTCTCACTGCGCAGGGTGCGCGGGGCGAGGGCGGATCCGTGGGTTCCGCGCGGGGTGGAGGGTGTCACAGCACTCCCAACGCGGGCGGACCCCGTCGAGGTGCCGCCGGTGCCCTCGGAAAACTCTCCGTGCACACATGCCTCCGTCTGTGCGATCCGCCGGCACTCCGCCGTTCGCACACAATAGGCGCTCAGCTCAGCGGCAGCCCCGCTGGCCAGCTGTGCACCGGGTCGCCGGAGCGCATCAGCTCGCTGTAGCGGCGGGTCATCGCGGCCAGCGCCTTGTGCCGGTCCAGGCCGCGTTCCAGTGCGCGGTGGTAGGCGGCGGCCTGCCAGGAGGCGCCGTTGACCCGGCAGCGGCAGCGCTCCTCGATCACCCCCAGGTAGCGGTCCCGGTCGGCGGGCGCCACGCCCCACGCGTCGAGCCCCGCCGAGGCGAGCGGAAGCAGTTCGTCCTGTACCAGCCGTACGGCGGGTACGCGGGTCAGACCGCCGCGCCCGGGGCGCGGCCAGGTCAGCTCCGCCTCGATGCCCTGGCGGCAGGCGGTCTCGAAGTTCTCGGCGGCGGCCGAGAACGGCATCCTGGTCCACACCGGACGCGAGGACTCCGCGAGAGCGCGGATCAGGCCGTAGTAGAACGCGGCGTTGGCCACCACGTCGGTCACGGTGGGACCGGCGGGCATCACCCGGTTCTCCACTCGCAGATGCGGTACGCCGTCGACGACCGCGTAGACCGGCCGGTTCCAGCGGTAGATGGTGCCGTTGTGCAGTTGCAGTTCCTTCAGCCGCGGTATGCCGCCCTCGTCCAGCACCCGCAGCGGGTCCTCGTCATCGCAGATGGGCAGCAGGGACGGGAAGTAGCGCACGTTCTCCGCGAACAGGTCGTAGGCGCTGGTGATCCACCTTTCGCCGAACCACGTCAGCGGACGCACGCCCTGCGCGATCAGCTCCTGCGGGCGCGTGTCGGTGGCCTGCTGGAACAGCACCGGGCGGGTCTCCCGCCACAGCTCGCGGCCGAACAGGAACGGCGAGTTGGCGCCCAGGGCGATCTGCGGGCCGACCGCCGCCTGCGCCGCGTTCCACACGGCGGCGAAGCGGCCGGGCGTCACCTGGAGGTGCATCTGCATCGAGGTGGCCGCCGCCTCCGGGGCGATGGAGCCGGAGGTGGACGTGAGGTGTTCGACGCCCTCGATGTCCAGGGTGAGGTCCTCGCCACGGGCCGCCAGGATGCGATCGTTGAGCAGCCGGTAGCGGTCGACCCGGGAGAGGTTCGCCTGTACCAGGTCCTGTGCGCTGAGGGTCGGCAGAATTCCGATCATGACGATACTCGCGCCGACTTCCGCGGCTTTGCGGTCGGCATATCCAAGGCCTATCCGCAGTTCTTCCGCAAGTTGATCGAGGACCCGCCCCGAGAGCCGGTGCGGGGCGATGTTCACTTCGATGTTGAACTGCGCGAGTTCCGTCTGGAAATCCCGGCTGGCGATGCGTTCCAGGACCTCTTCGTTCATCATGCGGGGCAGTCCGTCGGAATCCGCGAGATTCAATTCGATCTCCAGCCCCATCAGGTTGCGGGGCCGGTCGAAACGCCTCTCCTCCAGGAGTCGCTCCAGACCCGCCAGACACTGCTGCAGCTTGCGCCGGTACCGCTGTCGATCGGACAGGTCGAACCCGCTGGCCACGACCTTTTCTCCCATCGCAGGGTCCCTCCTCGTATGGGCCGTGCACCGATGATGCCCCGCACAGCGGATCCATAACGCCCAGCGTGCGCCCGGTGGACGCGGGGCGCTCGGTTCGGCCGTTCCGGCACATTCCGTTGGCATACGAATCCGTCCAGCCCAACTGGCACGACCGACCCGAAAAATCATGCGCGGGAACCGGCCATCCGCGCAGCCGTTGTTGTGCCAGCGTATCGCCGCTATGCTGCTCGAGAATGGTTCTGAATAGCGCGATCGAACGGCTTGATACAGCCTTGCCACTACTACCGCAACCCGGTAGCCGAATCGCCGGGCGAACACGTTTCGTATAAACTTCGCGCACAGGCAGAGACTCCACGACCCGCCGGGTGCGCCCCCGCGCACACCCAGGCCCCGGGAAGAACTCTGCATGCCACCGCCGGAACCGGACATCCCGCGCCCCCACGGGTGGGGTGCCCGGCCGACAGCGTCTCGTAACACCCTGTAGTACAGCAGCTTCACAACGTACACAGAGCCGTACGCACCGCGTCCTGCACCACCCTGTCTCCAGCGAGAGGCGACCCACAATGCCGCTGCATGTCCCCCCGGCCCCCGCGCCCGCTCTGCGCAGCGTTCTCGCGGCCCTTGCTTCCCCGGTGGCTGTCCGCGCCGCCAGCACGCCCGCCCTGCGCGCCTCCGCCGGTCCGCTGGTGCCCGAGCACCCGCTTGCGGTCCATCTGCTGAACCCGGTAGCGGCGAGCGACGGGATGCCACGGGCCAGGCTGACCGGGTGGCGGTTCCTCGTCCGCGGCGGCGACCGGGTGGTGGCTGCGGCCGAGACCATGATCACCCCGGACGGCTGGGCGTTCGCGCACTTCTGCGAGGGGCCCTACCTCGCCTCCACCGAGCACGCGCTACGGCAGGCGGAGTTGCTGCCGTCCGCGTACCAGCCGCGGCTGCTGTCCATCCCCGGCCTGTACATGCTCTGCCTGTGGCTGCACGGCGACCTCGCGGACGGTGACGACGCCCAGCCCGCCCCGGCGGACGTGCTGATTCCGCTGGCCCCGGCACCGCCGGGCATCGCGGCGCACCGACCGTATCGCGTGGCGGACCTGGTGCCGGTGCTCACCCACCGGCTCAGTCCGGTGCCGCTGCTCGGCAGCGGGGTGTAGCGGAACGCGCGGCGCGAACCCGTGCGCCCCCGGCCAGAGCGCCGGGGGCGCACTGTCGCTGCGGGTGGCGCGTTCCGGTGGCGCGCTGAACCGGAACGTGCGCCGTAACGTATCCACTGACGCGGGCCGTCCCGGCGGTGGTGGATCCAGCGGCAACCGCCCGGGCGGGTGACGCGTCCCCAACTGTTGAGGAGAGCTGAGCCGAAATCCCTGCGGAACCAGGCCCGTAGGGCAAGACTGGACCCGACCGAATCGAAACGGGGGGCGGCCATGAGCACGGTAGACCACCGATCCAGCCGCACAGCAAACCAATCGCAGCGAAAGACCACGTCAATGTGCCAGCACCAGCCTCAGTGCCCGTCCGCAGACTCCGCCGACCGCGAGGCCGCACACCCTGTGGCCCACCACCCGGAACAGGGTTGGAGCCTGCTGTGCAACGGCGTCCTGCTCTTCGAGGACACCGGTGAGCTGCTGCCGGACGGACAGATCATCGCTCCGCACCGGCCGCTGGACGCCGGGAACATCGCCACCGCGGCCTGATCACACCGTGCCGCGAACCGGGGCGGCGGATCGCCGCCGCCCCGGTCCCACGGTCTTCGATCAGGCGTCGTACTCGTCCAGCGGCGGGCACGAGCAGACCAGGTTGCGGTCGCCGTACGCGCCGTCGATCCGCCGTACCGGCGGCCAGTACTTGTCGGCCGCCGAGACCCCGGCCGGGAAGACGGCCTCCTCGCGGCTGTACGGGTGGTTCCAGGCGCGGGTGAGCGTGGCCGCGGTGTGCGGCGCGTTGCGCAGCGGGTTGTCATCCGCGGGCCACTGCCCGGAGCCAACTCGGTCGACCTCACCGCGAATTGCGATCATCGCCGCGCAGAACCGGTCGAGTTCCGCCAGGTCCTCGCTCTCGGTCGGCTCGATCATCAGCGTCCCCGCCACCGGGAACGACATGGTCGGCGCGTGGAACCCGTAGTCGATCAGCCGCTTGGCGATGTCGTCCACGGTCACCCCGGTCGCCTTGGTGATCGGCCGCAGGTCGATGATGCACTCGTGGGCGACCAGCCCGCCGGGCCCGGTGTACAGCACCGGGAAGTACGGGGCCAGCCGTTTGGCCACGTAGTTGGCGCTGAGCACCGCGACCTGGGTGGCCCGGCGCAGCCCCGCACCGCCCATCAGCCGTACGTACGCCCAGGAGATCGGCAGGATGCCCGCCGAACCCCATGGCGCCGCCGAGATCGGGCCGACTCCGGTGGCCGGACCGGCGGTTGGCTGGAGCGGGTGGTTCGGCAGGTAGGGGGCCAGGTGCGCGCGCACCGCCACCGGGCCGACGCCGGGGCCGCCACCGCCGTGCGGGATGCAGAAGGTCTTGTGCAGGTTCAGGTGCGAGACGTCGGCACCGAACTTGCCCGGCTGGGCGAGCCCGACGAGCGCGTTCAGGTTGGCGCCGTCGACGTAGACCTGGCCGCCCGCCTCGTGCACGGTGGCGCAGACATCGGCGATGTTGTCCTCGAACACCCCATGTGTGGAGGGGTAGGTGACCATCAGAACGGCCAGTTCCGAGCGGTACTGATCGATCTTGGCATGCAGATCGTCCAGGTCCACATCGCCGTCCGTGCTGGTCTTGACCACCACGACCCTCATCCCGGCCATCACGGCACTGGCCGCGTTGGTGCCGTGGGCGGAAGACGGAATCAGACAGACCGTGCGCTGGGTGTCGCCGTTGGCGCGGTGGTACGCGCGCACCGCGAGCAGACCGGCAAGTTCGCCCTGCGAACCGGCGTTGGGCTGGATACTCACCCTGTCGTAGCCGGTGATCTCGGCCAGCCGCTCCTCCAGCTCGCGGATGAGCGTGACATAGCCTTCCGCCTGCTCGATGGGGGCGAACGGGTGCAGCGCGCCGAACTCCGGCCAGGTGACCGGCTCCATCTCGGTGGTCGCGTTGAGCTTCATCGTGCAGGAGCCCAGCGGGATCATGCCGCGGTCCAGCGCGTAGTCGCGGTCGGCGAGGCGGCGCAGGTAACGCAGCATCGCGGTCTCGGAGCGGTGCTGGTGGAAGACCGGGTGGGTCAGGTAGTCGACCTCGCGCAGCAGGCCGTTAGGCAACGCGTCCGGGGTGGCCCCGTCCAGCGCGTCGATGTCGTTCCCCGCCACGCCGAACGCGTCCCAGACGGCGGCCAGTTGGGCCCGGTCGGTGGTCTCGTCGCAGGCGACACCGAC
This sequence comes from Streptomyces silvisoli, assembly GCF_029269905.1. Lineage (NCBI taxonomy): Bacteria > Bacillati > Actinomycetota > Actinomycetes > Kitasatosporales > Streptomycetaceae > Streptomyces > Streptomyces silvisoli. The sequence goes on from NZ_JARJBC010000013.1 coordinate 203,995, forward strand.
CAGGTCGGCGTCCACCTGCCGCAGGTTGATCCCGGCCCGGCGGGCGGCGGCCACCACATCGGCGGCGCGGCCGGGAACCCGGGCGGTGACGGTGTCGAAGAACCTGCCGTGCAGCACCTCGACGCCGCCCGCGCGCAGCCCCTCGGCGAGCACCGCGGCCTGGCGGTGCACCCGGCGGCCGATCGCCGCCAGGCCCTCGGGGCCGTGGTAGACCGCGTACATCCCGGCCATCACGGCGAGCAGCACCTGTGCGGTGCAGATGTTGCTGGTCGCCTTCTCCCGGCGGATGTGCTGCTCACGGGTCTGCAGCGCCAGCCGGTACGCCTTGTTGCCGTCCGCGTCCACCGAGACGCCGACCAGGCGGCCGGGCAGGCTGCGGGCGTACTGCTCGCGCACCGCCATGTATCCGGCGTGCGGTCCGCCGAAGCCCATGGGCACCCCGAACCGCTGGCTGGTGCCCACCGCGATGTCGGCGCCCAGCTCGCCTGGCGAGGTGAGCAGGGTGAGCGCCAGCAGATCGGCGGCGACGGTGACGATCGCGCCGAGCTCGTGCGCCCGCTCGATGACCGGCCGCAGATCGCGTACCGCGCCGGAGGCGCCCGGGTACTGGAGCAGCACGCCGAACACCCCGCGCTCGGCGATCCCGTCGGGGATCCCGGCGGACAGGTCGGCGACGACGACCTCGACCCCGGTCGGCTCCGCGCGGGTCTGGATCACCGCGGTGGTCTGCGGGAAGCAGTCGGCGTCGACCAGGAAGACACCGTCCTTGACCTTGCCGACCCGCCGGGCCAGCGCCATCGCCTCGGCGGCGGCGGTGCCCTCGTCCAGCAGCGAGGCACCGGAGGTGGGCAGTCCGGTCAGATCGGCGACGAGGGTCTGGAAGTTGAGCAGCGCCTCCAGGCGGCCCTGCGAGATCTCCGGCTGGTACGGGGTGTACGCGGTGTACCAGGCCGGGTTCTCCAGCACGTTGCGCAGGATCACCGGCGGGGTGAAGGTGCCGTAGTAGCCCAGGCCGATCATCGGGGCCAGCACCTGGTTGCGGTTGGCGAGGGAGCGCAGCTCGGCCAGTACCTCGGCCTCGGTACGGGCGTCCGGCAGGCGCAGCGCCTCAAGGCTCTTGATGGTGTCGGGCACGGCTGCCGCGGTCAGCTCGTCCAGCGAGCCGTAGCCGACCTGGGCGAGCATCTTGGCCTGGGCGCCGGCGTCCGGCCCGACGTGGCGCCGCTCGAACGGCGTGTCGCGCTCCAGCTCGGCGAGGGGGATGCGGTGGGCGGTCATCTCTGGGAGGCCTCCTGGTCGGTGTGCGACCTAGCGAGGGGCACCTCGGCGCGGTGCCCTGTCGGCCTCCCCCTCTGTCATCGACCTGAGAGCTTCACCGCGACCGCCGAGGCGGCGCGGCTTTCACCGTCGGTGAGGACGGGAACCGCCCCGGCCCGATCACGCACCGAGTCAGCCCGCCCTGCTTTCCAGAGTGACCTCGTCCGCGCGGTACGGATGCCTGAGAGATTCCGGGGAGGGTTTGCTCCTTCGGCGCCTGGCGACGGTTTCCGGTGTCGTCAGGACTCTCCCGCACAGGGTCAGCGGCCACTTGCAACCCTACCAGCGCAGTCGTCGCAAACCGATGGTCCTCGAATGGTCCTTCGACCGGACTTGACCGCCCTCTCGATTCGACACGCCCCGGAATGTGGCTTTTCGTGAAGGTGGTGGACTTCCCCCACCGCCTTGAGGGCGTGGGAGGTATCCCCGCCCATCGCCTCGCGGGCATGGGAGGGGCCCCTTCGACCACATGGAGGGATCGTGCAGACCGATATCGATCCGCGGAGCCTGATCGGCCGCAAGGCGTTCGACCGAAACGGCGTGAAGATCGGCACGGTGGACGAGGTGTATCTCGACGACGCGACGGGCGAGCCGGAGTGGGCCGCGGTGCGCACCGGGCTGTTCGGGCGCGACGCGTTCGTCCCGTTGGAGCCCAGCGAACTGGAGGGCGATTCGCTGCTGGTGCCGTTCGACAAGGCCCTGGTCAAGGACGCCCCGGACTTCGGCGTCGGCCGGCATCTCTCCCCCGAGCAGGAACTCCAGCTCTACCACCACTACGGCCTGGAGGTGCCGCCTCCGGGGCCCGAGGCGAAGCCGCCCGCCGACACCGACTTCGGCCGCATCGCGGGCGAGGACGCCCCGGACTGACCGGCTACGGCGGATCCGCCGCGGGCGCGGGCACCAGCGGCAGCGGCTCGGCGGGCGCCAGCAGCGGATCGTCCACCGCGAAGGTGCGCACCCGGCCCGGCACACCGCCCGGCACCTCGAAGCGGACGGTGACCCGGCCCACCCCGCTGCCCTGCACCCATCCGGGGCCGTGCTCGGCGTGCGTCACGTCCTGGCCCGGTCTCCAGAGGCGCGCGACCGGCCCGGGGACCGGCTCCGGACGCACCGGGGCGGTGTCGGCGGACTCCGGCTCGGCCCGGCCGTCCTCCTGGACCTGGGCGAAGAGGTCCTCCTGGGTGAAGTCCGCGAGGCCCGCCACTCCGACGCCGAGCAGCCGGACCCCTCCGGTGGTGTCCACCGCCTCGATCAGCCGTCCGGCGGTCTCCCTGACCACCAGCGGATCGTCGGTGGGCGCGCGCAGCGTCTCGGAGCGGGTGAGCGTGGTGAAGTCGTAGCGGCGCACCTTGAGGACGACGGTACGGCCGGATCGGCCCGCGGAGCGCAGCCGTTGGACACAGCGGTCCGCCAGCCTGCCCACCTCGGCCCGCACCCGGGCCCGGTCGGTGAGGTCCACGTCGAAGGTGTCCTCCACCGATATCGACTTCACGTCCCGGTCGGCCACCACCGGCCGGTCGTCCTGCCCGGTGGCCATGGCGTACAGCGAGGCGCCGTGCGCCTTGCCGAGCAGCCGGACCAGCTCGGCCTCGCCCGCCTCGGCGACATCGGCGACCGTGGTGATCCCCGCCCTCCGCAGGTGCTCGGCGGTGGCCGGGCCGACGCCCCACAGGGTGCGAACCGTCTTCGGGCCGAGGAAGTCCTGCTCCGTGCCCGGTTCGATGACCACCAGGCCGTTGGGCTTGGCGGCGTCGGAACCGATCTTGGCCAGCAGCTTGGAGCTGGCCAGCCCGACCGAGGCGGTCAGCCGGGTGGCCGCCGTGATGTCCGCGCGCAGCCGCTCGGCGACCTGGCGCACCCTGGTCGGCAGCTCGGACTCCGGCAGCGCGCGCAGCCGCTCGCCGCACTCGCCGGCGGCCAGGTCGACGAACGCCTCGTCCAGGCTGAGCGGCTCCACCAGCGGCGACAGCTCGTGCAGCAGGGCCATGACCGTGTCACTCACCTGGCGGTACAGCCCGAATCTGGGTGTCAGATAGGCCGCGTTCGGGCACAGCCGCCTGGCCTGCGCCATCGCCATCGCGGAGTGCACACCGTAGACCCGCGCCTCGTACGAGGCCGTGGAGACCACACCGCGCGGCCCAAGACCGCCGACCACCACCGGCTTTCCACGCAGGCTCGGCTTGGCTGCCTGCTCCACCGCGGCGAAGAAGGCATCCATGTCGAGATGCAGGATCGTCGGTGTGTTCCTCACAGCCACTGATGCTGCCGTATGACACCGACAACCGCCGTACATGTGTACGGCAGGCCGGATGGCCGCTGCGGCGGTCAGCCCGCGCGGTTGCGGCGGCGGGCGAGTTCGTCCCCGGGGTTGTGCCCGACCAGCGTCTCTCCGGTGTCCACCCGCTCGCCGTGCAGCTGGGCGAGGCTGCTCTCCACGTCCCGCCAGACCACGCCCACCGCGATGCCGAAGACGCCCTGGCCGCCCTGAAGCAGGCTCACCACCTCGTCCGGCGAGGTGCACTCGTAGACCGTGGCCCCGTCGCACATCAGCGTGGTGCGGACCGCGTCCGCCTCGGCCCAGGTGCTCAGATAGCGCACCGCGGTACGGATGTTCTGCAGAGCGACGCCGGTGTCCAACAGCCGCTTGACGATTTTGAGGACGACGACGTCGCGGAAGCTGTAAAGTCGCTGGGTTCCGGACCCGTACGCGGGCCGGATACTGGGCTCGACCAGGCCGGTGCGGGCCCAGTAGTCCAACTGCCGGTAGGTGATCCCGGCCGCCGCACAGGCCGTCGGGCCTCGGTAGCCGACGCTCTCGGCCTCGCGCTCCGCCCCCGTGACACCCTCGTCCGCCGTGCGGTGCGGGGTACGGGACACGGCCCCGTGGACCGGAAACGCACCGCCCGCGGCCGCCCCGTCGCCGGTGCTTCTCACGCCGACCTCCGTCCCTTCACATCCCGGAGCACACAGGTACGCGACCCTGCCCGCCACGGATCCGCGGGGGACACGGCATTGCACCCTCCAGGACTTTCCCACTCGACGGTAGGGAGTCACTCGGAGTGCGTCAACGATCGCCACACTCGGCACGCCGAGTGGTTTCCACCCCAAGAGTGGTTTCGCGTGCCCTCTCGGCGGGAAAGGCTAGCCGAATGCGCTGAACGGCCTCGGCCGGGTCACTGGTTGCTGGTGCCGAAGTCCTCCGGAGAGATCTGGTCGAGGAACTCCCGGAACTTCTCGACCTCGTCCTCCTGCTCGTCGGGGATGGCGATCCCCGCGTCGTCCAGGACACCGTCACTGCCGAAGATCGGCGTTCCGGTGCGCAGCGCGAGCGCTATGGCGTCCGACGGCCGTGCGCTCACCTCGACCCCGCTGGCGAACACCAGCTCCGCGTAGAACACGCCCTCCCTCAGGTCCGTGATCCGTACCTCGGTGAGCTGCTGGCCCACCGCGTCGAGAACGTCCTTGAAGAGGTCGTGGGTCAGCGGGCGCGCGGGCGTCATGCCCTGCTGGGCGAAGGCGATCGCGGTCGCCTCCCCCGGTCCGATCCAGATGGGCAGGTACCGGTCGCCGCCCACTTCGCGCAGCAGCACGATCGGTTGGTTGGAGGGCATTTCCACCCGGACACCCACGACGTCGAGCTCATTCACACAGCAACCCTAGGCCGTTACCGAAGACTTTGGGTAGTCGGGCGTCCCGCCCCTCGGGACACCCGGCCCGCCCGCCGGCCGAAACATTTCGCCAGTGACCAGGACATACATGGTTACCGCCGAGTCAACCGCGGCTGCCAGATCCCGTTCAGATCTGCCGGACCCGCAGCGCCGACTGGACGAGTGCGGCGTGCAGCCGTACCGACAGGGCGGCCAGCTCCCGCGCCGTCGCCTCGGCATGCGCCCTGGTCTGCGGGTTTCGGTGCCGGCGCAACGGCGCGACCACCTGCTCCACCAGGCTGACCTGGCGGTCCGCGGCGGCCTTGACCGCCCGCAGATGACGCGGCTCCAACCCGAAGTCACCGAGGTCGCGGATGAGCTTGGCGATAGCTGCCGCCTCGGCGTCGTACACGCCGTCCGCGTCCGGCTCGATCAGGCCGTACGACTCCCAGCCGTTCAGCTCCTCCTCGCCGACGCCGGAGGCGGCCAGCAGCTCCTCCCGGGCGATCCGGGACCCACCGCCGCTGTGCTGCTCCGTACCCGCGTCCAGCAGGTCCACCGGCTCGGCCGGGCCCGGCAGGGCGACCTGCTCGCCCGCGTCCAGCGCGTCGAGGTACTCCCTGATCACCTTCAGCGGCAGGTAGTGGTCCCGCTGCAGCCGCAGCACCTGAGCCAGCCGTTCCACATCGCGTACCCCGAACTTCCGGTACCCGGAAGGAGTGCGCTGCGGCTCCACCAGGCCCTCCGCTTCCAGGAAGCGGATCTTCGAGATGGTGACCTCGGGAAACTCGTCACGCAGCAGCGCGAGCACCGCTCCGATGCTCATCAGCCGCCCGTCCGTGGCGGCGGTGCCGTTTCCGGCACCGCCCGGCGGTGTACGCAGCATGAACCTTCCCCTTGCGGGTGTGCGGGTCAGTAGCTCCGCTGGCTCGTGTAGAAGACCAGCCGGTACTTGCCGATCTGCACTTCGTCTCCGTTGTTGAGTGCAACGGAGTCGATCGGCTCACGGTTCACGTACGTTCCGTTGAGGCTGCCGACGTCGGCCACGCTGAACCCGCCGTCGGCACCCCTGCGGAACTCGACGTGCCGCCGAGACACCGTCACATCGTCCAGGAAGATGTCGCTCTGCGGGTGCCGTCCGGCCGTGGTGACCTCGCTGTCCAGCAGGAACCGGCTGCCGGAGTTCGGGCCGCGCTTGACCACCAGCAGCGCCGAACCGAGCGGCAGCGCCTCCACCGCGGCCTGCGCCTCCGGGGTCAGCCACGGCAGCGCCGTCTGACCGGTCACCTCGGCCTCGTAGGCCTCCAGGCCGGAGATCGAGATGGTGGAGGTGGTCTCGGAGGAGCGCTCCGCGGCGGCACCACCGCGCAGCGGCGCACCGCAGTTGGAGCAGAAGCGGCTCGCTTCCGCGTTCTGGTGTCCGCACCTCACACACACCGGCAAGGACGCCATGGGCTGAGCCTCCTGCCGCGGCTGGCCCGCGGGAACGTTCGACGCATACGGGTCGGAGGAAAACCCTCCACCCGTACCTGAGGTCGATGGTTCCTGGAAACCTATGCGGCCCGACGCGGCAGGGTCAACAGATACCGGCCCATGGCCACCCGAAATGTCGCCACCCGGAGCAACCGACTCATCCCGGAAAAGCGGACGCTCCTGGCCCGTCCCCTCACCCTGCGCCTGCCGTGGTGCCCGGTGACGCGCCGTAGCCGGGTCACCCGCCTGACGTGCGCGCCTGCCGAACAACTTCTCAAACAACTTCACGGGCGATTCCCCTTGAAAGAAACAGACCCGCCCGTGGGGCAGGACGAACCCTCGCAACACCGACCGGCCGTTCCGGTCATCCGGACAACGAACCAGGCCACTCCACAGTTTCCACCACGTACCGCCCCTTCGGTACGCCGCCCCCTCGCGCCGTCAACCCCTCCCCAGCTGCGCTCCATGTCCCCCCGCCTCACTGGCCTGACGACCGAGCGTAGTCAGGCTGTTTCACCGATCGCAAGGCGTCCACGACGATCTTCTGCGACGGTACAACGGATACCGTAGCCTGCTCCTTCTGCAAGGTCTGGACCACGCCGCCGGGGATGTTCAACGCCGGTTGCAGGTCAGGCGGGTTGCCGATGACCTTGAACACGTACGGTGGCGACAGCTGGTGCCCGTCGACCGACACGCCGCCCCCGGCGTCCGTGAAGTACGTGCCCGCCACCGCCCGTACGTCGTTGATCTGCACCGCCTCCGCCCCCGCGGCCCGCAGTTCCTGCAACGTGTCCAGCAGTTCGTCCGCCGAGACGGCACCACCGGACGGGCGGATCGTCAGCGTGATCCCGGGGCCCTGGGCGGCCACCGTGCCCGCCAGCACGCCGAGTTGCTGCGCCTTCTGCTGGGTCTGCTTCTGTGCCTCGGCGGCCTGGTTCGAACTGCTCTGCAACTCGGTGCGCTGGTTGTCCAGACCGCGCTTCTCGTCCTCCAGCCGCTGGGTCCTGGCGTCCAGTTCGGACAGGATCCGCACCAGGTCCTCCTGACGGGCACCGCGCAGCACACCGTTGTCACTGGCGGTGCGGACCTGGATGGCGAACCCCAGGCCCAGCGCGAACAGCAGCAGGGCGAAGATGAGTTGGGCCCGGGTGAAGCGCGGCGGCCACAGCCCGTTGACCAGCCGTTGCATACCAGTGGGACGTCCGGCGGTCCCGGTCTCCCTCTCCGGGTCCGGCTCTGACCTGACCTCAGGTTCCGGTTCCGCTTCCGGACCGGGCGTCGGCTTGCCCTCGGACGCCGACTCCGGGGGCAGCGGCTGGCGCTCCGGCTGCCCCTCCGACCGCTCGTTGTCGCTCATCGCCGCCTCACGCCCGGAACACATGGCGGCGGATGGCCGCCGCGTTGGAGAAGATGCGGATGCCGAGCACCACGACCACGCCGGTCGACAACTGGGCGCCGACGCCGAGCTTGTCGCCGAGGAAGACGATCAGCGCGGCGACCACGACGTTCGACAGGAACGACACCACGAAGACCTTGTCGTCGAAGATCCCGTCGAGCATCGCGCGCACCCCGCCGAACACCGCGTCCAGCGCCGCGACCACGGCGATCGGCAGATAGGGCTCCACCGCCGACGGCACAACGGGCCGCAGCACCAGCCCGACCACGACTCCGACGACGAGCCCCAATACGGCGATCACTTCTTGACCTTCCCTGTCTGCGCGGTACCCGAGCCGCCACTACCCGCGACCGGCGCGGCGATGCGCACCGCCACGCTCGGGGCGGCGGGCAGCCGCACCTCGTCCTTCACCGAAATGCTGGTACGGATGCCATAGTTCTGCTGCAACACACGCAGGTACTGGCCGTCCGCACTGCCCTGGAAGGATGTGCTCAGTCGCGGTCCGTCGCCGATCGCGAGCACGGTGTACGGGGGCACCAGCGGCTTGTTGTCGACCAGTATCGCCTCACCCGCGGCGCGGATCGCGGACAAGGCGGTCAGCCGCTGCCCGTTGATGGAGACCGCCTCGGCACCGGACTGCCACAGTCCGTTGACCACGCGCTGGAGGTCACGGTCGCGCACCCGGCCGGTGTCGGAGAAACCGCTGGTCTCCCGTGGCCCGGAACCGGTGCCTCCGGAGGCTTCCTTGGCGTCGTCCACTACCAGTTGGACACCGGGTCCGCTGACCGCCGTCGCACCGGAGAGCAGACTCATCAGGTCCGCGTCGTCCCTGCCGTGCCGGGGCAGCGCGTTCCGCTGCTGTGACTCGACCTGGCCGCGCAGGGTGTTCACGTCCTTCTGCAACCGGTCGGTGCTACGGGTCTCGGCGCTGATGCGGTCGATCAGCTCCTGGCGCTCCTTGGCCAGCGTGGGCGCGGAGTACTGCGCCTGGGCGGCGCCGAGCGTGATCACCAGGGCGACGACCACCAGCCCGCCGGCGAAAACGGCCCGGGCGCGGGTGGTGCTCGGCAGCCGGGAGCGCCCGGTCTCGCCACGGCGGGCGGCGGCCTCCGCGTAGCCGTCGTCCAGGCTGTGCTCCATGATGTTGGTCAGCAGCGACATGGAGGCGTCACGGCGCGGTGGCGGCGTCGAGGTGCTCCGAACGGGGGGCTGCTGCGGCATGCCGCACATCGTCGCACGTCGCACCGACACTTCTCGAACGGCCCCCGTACGACGCGCCGTTCAACTCCGCGTCAGCTCCCGTGGCGCACACGCGCGGCGATGAGACCCGCACGTACGGCACGCGTCGCCGCCCCGAGGGAACGGCGACGCGCATACGTCCGGAAATCAGTGACCGGCGCTCTCCACGACGGCGGACCACTCGTCCAGCAGCGCCTGGGCGGAGGCGTCATCCGGTCCCTCCGCCCACAGCCGGGTCACCGCCTCCGCCGGGTCGGGCAGCACCAGTACCCAGCGGCCGTCCGGCTCCACCACCCGCACACCGTCGGTCGTGTCGACAAAGCGATCGCCCGCCTCCTCCACGACCCGCCGCATGACCATTCCCTTGACCGCCCAAGGCGTGGCCAGGTCCCGCTTGAGCACATGCGCCCGCGGAATCCGCGCGTCGATCTGGCTGAGGGTGAGCTGGGTGCGGGCGACCAGGCCGACCAGCCGTACGAAGGCGGCGGCGCCGTCGAAGACACTGCTGAACTCCGGGATGATCAGACCCCCGCGCCCATCACCGCCGAAGATCGTGGACTCCATCCGGCAGACCCGGGTCAGGTCGTCAGGCGAGGTGGTGGTCCACTCCACCTGCGTGCCGTGGTAGGCGGCGACCTGCTCCGCGATCCGAGTGGTGGTCACCGGCAGCGCCACCCGCCCGCTGCGCCGCTCCGCCGCGACGAGGTCCAGCATGACCAGCAGAGCGCGGTCGTCCTCCACGATCCTGCCGCGCTCGTCCACCAGGGAGATCCGCTCGCCGACCGGGTCGAAGCGCACTCCGAACGCGGCCCTGGCCGAGGCGACGATCTCGCCCAGGCGGATCAGCCCCGACCTGCGCTCGTCCGCGGTCTCGGTCGGCCGGGCCTCGTCCAGGCCCGGGTTGATGGTCAGTGCGTCGACACCGAGCCGGCCGAGCAGGTTGGGCAGCACGATCCCGGCGCTGCCGTTCGCGGCGTCCACCACGACCTTCAGCCCGGCCTCGCGCACGCCGGTGGTGTCCACCGCCCTCAGCAGCGCGCCGGTGTACGAGTCGAAGACGCTGGACGGGAAGGTCAGATCGCCGATCTCGCCGGGGAACGCCCGACGGTACTCCTGGCGCGCGAACACCCGGTCGAGCTTGCGCTGCCCGGCCTGGGAGAGGTCCGCGCCCCGCTCGTCGAAGAACATGATGTCGACCGAGTCCGGCACCCCGGGGGTGGTACGGATCATCACCCCGCCCGCGCTACCGCGCGCGGTCTGCTGCCGGGCCACCGGCATCGGCACGTTCTCCAGGTCGCGTACGTCGATGGCGCTGGCCTGCAACGCGGAGATGACGGCACGTTTCAGCGCCCGCGCGCCACGGGAGTGGTCGCGGGCTGTGGTGACCGTGGAGCCCTTCTTCAGGGTGGTGGCGTAGGCGCCCGCCAGCCGTACCGCCAACTCCGGGGTGATCTCCACGTTCAGGATCCCGGAGACGCCGCGTGCCCCGAACAGGTGCGCCTGGCCGCGGGACTCCCAGATGACCGACGTGTTGACGAACGCGCCCGCCTCGATGGTCTTGAAGGGGTACACCCGGACATTGCCCGCGATGATCGACTCCTCGCCGATCAGGCACTCGTCACCGATCACCGCCCCATCATCGATGCGCGCAGCACGCATCACATCGGTGTTCTTGCCGATGACACAGCCGCGCAAATTCGTCTGCGGGCCGATGTACACGTTGTCGTGCACCACCGCCTTGTGCAGGAAGGCACCGGTCTTCACCACGACGTTCGACCCGATCACCGTGTGCTCGCGGATTTCCGCGCCCGCTTCCACCTTCGCGTAGTCGCCGATGTAGAGCGGGCCGCGCAGTACGGAGTCGGGATGCACGTCGGCGCCTTCGGCCGCCCATACTCCGGGGGAGATCTCGAACCCTTCGATCTCGACGTCCACCCGGCCTTCCAGGACGTCCGCCTGGGCCTTGACGTAGCTCTCGTGGGTGCCGACGTCCTCCCAGTAGCCCTCGGCGATGTAGCCGTAAATGGGTTTGCCTTCCTTCATCAACTGCGGGAAGACATCCCCCGACCAGTCGACCGGAACATCCGGCTCGACGTAGTCGAACACCTCCGGCTCCATCACGTAGATGCCGGTGTTCACGGTGTCGGAGAAGACCTGTCCCCAGGTCGGCTTCTCCAGGAAGCGCTCGACCTTGCCCTCCTCGTCCACAATCGTGATGCCGAATTCCAGTGGGTTCGGCACCCGGGTGAGGCACACGGTGACGAGCGCGCCCTTTTCCCGGTGAAAGTTGATGAGTTCGGTCAGGTCGAAATCGGTCAGGGCGTCCCCCGAGATGACCAGGAACGCGTCGTCCTTGAGTGCTTCCTCCGCGTTCTTGACACTCCCTGCGGTGCCGAGCGGCTTCTCCTCATGGGCGTAGGTAAGGTCCATGCCCAGTTCCTCGCCGTCACCGAAGTAGTTCTTGACCAGCGACGCCAGGAATTGCACCGTAACCACGGTCTCGTTCAGACCGTGCCGCTTGAGCAGCCGCAGCACATGCTCCATGATCGGCCGGTTCACCACCGGCAGGAGTGGCTTGGGCATGCTGGAGGTCATCGGGCGAAGGCGGGTACCCTCGCCACCGGCCATCACGACGGCCTTCATGTCGGAAGCGTCCTCCTCGAAGAGACGGCAATCTCGCCGACTTCACCCGTCCGGATCCACGTGGATCCAGCGCTTTCCAGCGTTGACCCGGCGCTCGAACACTGGCCCGGCGCTCGAGCACCCGGCCTCGTGTGCGCCGGGTGCGCGGGCTCAGTCGGCCGTGGCGTCCGCCCTGACGAGTCGGCGGACCTGAACCACGTAGAGGATTCCTGCCCACCAGTACAGCGTTGTACCCCATCCGGCGAACGCCCATCCGAAAATAGCAGCGAGCGTGTGCAACCACCCGTTGCCCTCGCTCAGCAGCAGTAGCGGAAAGGCGTACATGAGGTTGAAAGTTGCCGCTTTCCCCAGAAAGTTCACCTGCGGCGGCCCGTATCCGTGCCTGCGCAGCACCAGTACCGCCACACCCAGCATCAGCTCGCGGGCGACCAGGGCACCGGTCAGCCACCAGGGCAGGATCTCCCGCCAGGTGAGGCCGACAAGGGTGGACAGAACATAGAGCCGGTCGGCCGCAGGGTCGAGGATGCGGCCGAGACTGCTGATCTGGTTCCACCGCCGGGCGAGTTTGCCGTCCAGGTAGTCGCTGACTCCGCTCAGTGCCAGTACCAGCAGGGCCCAACCATCACAGTTCGGTCCGCCGAACGTCGGCCAGAGAATCAGCCACAGGAAGACCGGCACACCGACGAGACGCGCCATGCTGAGGATGTTGGGGATGGTGAGGACCCGGTCAGTCTGCACCCGTGTCTCCTGGACCTCCACCCGCAGTGCCTCCTGTTGTAAGTCCGGTACCGGTCAGTAGCGGTAAGTGGCGCTCGCCGTCTGGACCATGCGGGTGACGCAGGCCCTGTGAACGAACGTAACGACGATGTGTCTTGACCTTACCGGGGCAGGAGCGTGCCCAGCGCATAGGGGGCACGGTCGGCGGCACTCCGGGCGGCTCCGGGAACGCGAAAGGGGCCTCTTCCCCGACCACCGGTCCGGGAAGAGGCCCCTTTTTGCAATGATTGTTCGGCGGTGTCCTACTCTCCCACAGGGTCCCCCCTGCAGTACCATCGGCGCTGAAAGGCTTAGCTTCCGGGTTCGGAATGTAACCGGGCGTTTCCCTAACGCTATGACCACCGAAACACTAT